>NZ_FTNV01000001.1:1808517-2109937 GCF_900156535.1 Roseovarius nanhaiticus
GCGGGTGGATCCCAGTCGGCCCAGTGTTTCGGCCATGGGACGGATCAGGTCGCGGCGATAGGCGCCGGTCAATTGGCGTTTTACGCCCGCAGGGTTGGTGAGCGGCCCGAGAATGTTGAAGATGGTGCGCGTGCCCAACTCGGCCCGGACGGGTCCGACATGCGCCATGGCCGGGTGGTGCATAGGCGCCATCATGAAGGCGATTCCCGCCTCTTTCAGCGCTTTTTCAACGACTTCCGGGCCGATCATCACGTTGACGCCCATCTGCCCCAGCGCATCCGCCGCGCCCGATTTCGAGCTGAGATTGCGGTTGCCATGCTTCGCCACCGGCACACCAGCGCCCGCCACGACAAAGGCCGTCGCGGTCGAGATATTGAGCGTGCCCTTGCCGTCGCCGCCGGTGCCGACGATGTCCATCGCGCCTTCGGGCGCGTGCACCTTGTTGCATTTGGCGCGCATCACGGCGGCGGCCGCGGCGTATTCATCCACCGTCTCGCCGCGCGTGCGCAGCGCCATCAGAAAGCCGCCGATCTGGCTGGGCGTTGCCTCGCCATCGAAGAGGATGCCAAAGGCCTGCTCGGCCTGCGCGCGGCTGAGCGGGCCATTCGCGGCGGCGTCAATGAGGGGTTTGAGCGCGTCGCTCATGCGGGCACCTGTTGCAACTCGGGAAGCGTGTCGAGGAAATTCTTGAGCAGGGCATGGCCGTGCTGCGATGCGATGGATTCAGGATGGAACTGCACGCCCTCGATGGGCAGCTCGCGGTGGCGCAGGCCCATGATGGTGCCGTCCTCCAGATGTGCTGTCACCTCCAGGCACTCGGGCAGGCTCGCGCGTTCGACCACGAGGGAGTGATAGCGCGTCGCCTCGAAGGGCGAGGGCAGGCCGGCAAAGACGCCCTGGCCTTCGTGATGCATCAGCCCCATTTTGCCATGGACGATTTCGGAGTGTCGAATGACGCGCCCGCCAAAGGCCTGCCCGATGGTCTGATGACCGAGACAAACACCCAAGAGGGGAATTCCCTCGCGCGCGGCGGCCAGCGTCAGGGGCAGGCAAATGCCCGCCTGATCCGGATCGCACGGGCCGGGCGACAGCAAGATCCCCGAGGGCTTCATCGCCAATGCGGCCTCGACGTTCAGCGCGTCGTTGCGGCGCACGACCACTTCCGCGCCCAGCTCGCCGACGTAATGGACCAGATTATAGGTAAAGCTGTCGTAATTATCGATGAGCAGCAGCATCTTGGCAGATCCGTGTTTGAATTGCCCCGCTGTGCCCGCGCCCCATGATTTGGGGTGGAGGCCGGGGGGCCGGTCGCGGTATACTTGTTCAGGCTTGGTCCCGAGGGTCAAGGGGCCGAAAGCCCGAAACGCTGCGGCAGACAGTGACATTCGGGCGCGATTGCAGGAGGGCCAAAGGCATGGCGAGCGGATTTTTGTCTGGGTTGGTGGCGGGTGCGGCCGTCTCAACCGTGGCGCTTGGCGCGGCTTCGGTGCTGACAGGCGGCGCCGAAGGGCGGCTGCCGGAAACGGCGGCGGTCGAGGTGCCCGCAGGCTCGGAGTTCAACCAGTCGCTGGTCGATGGCCCGGCGCAGATGCCGCAGGCCGATGGCGCGCCCGCGCTATCGGGCGAGGCGCCGCAGGTGGATGCCGCCGCGCCCGATGATCTGAGCGCCATCGGTGCGGGCGGCACGCAGCCCTCCCAGCGCCCCCAGCCGGGCAGCATCGACGCCGATTTGAGCGCGCCGCAGGTGCCCACGGGCGGCAGTGGTATCACGCCCAGCCAGCCGGATGGCGCCAGCATCGCTGCACCGGACATGCAGGCGGATCCCGCTCTCGATCGCGCACAGGAGGCGCAGGGCGCTGAGAGCGCAGGGATCTCGACAGATCCCGCGCAGCCCAGTGTGCCGGAGGTCGAAACCGGAGCGGGCCTGGTGAGCGATATGGACCAGGGTTCTGCTGCGGAAATGGCTGAGCCAGGCTCGGACATGCTTGAACCGGACATGCCCGCGCCGGAACTGCGTGACCCGGACACCACTGATCCCGAACCCGCCGCGCCCGAAATCGCCTCGGCCCTGCCGCAGCCCGAGATGGACGCAGAAGACACCCGATCCAGCACCATTGGCGATATCGCCACCAATATCGAAACCGGCCGCCTGCCGTCTGTCGGCGCCGAGCCCGAGGGGACAAGCGGGGATGCGCCCGTTGATGAGCCCGTCGATACGCGCGCCATCATTCGCAACGCCGCACCTTTCGACAATTCCGAGGGCAAGCCGCTGATGTCGATCGTGCTGATCGACGATGGCAGCAGCCCCATTGGCCTTGAGGCGCTGGACGCTTTTCCCTATCCGCTGAGCTTTGCGGTCGAGGCCACCGCGCCGGGCGCGTCCGAAAGGATGGAGCGTTATCGCAATGCGGGCTTCGAGGTGCTTGCCATCGCCGATCTGCCCGAGGGCGCCGATGCGCGCGACACCGAGACCGTCATGCAGACCGTCCTTGCTGCCGTGCCGGATGCGGTGGGCATCCTCGAAGGCACCGGAACGGGCCTGCAGATCAGCCGCGACGCAAGCGAGCAACTGGCTCCGATCCTGCTCGAGTCGGGCCATGGCCTCGTGCTTTTTGCCAAGGGGCTGGGCACCGCGCCCAAGCTGATTGCGCGCGAGGGGGTTCCGGTGGGAACGGTCTTTCGCGATTTCGACAGCAACGACCAAAGCCCGACGGTCATCCGCCGCTTCCTGGACCAGGCCGCCTTCAAGGCGGGCCGTGAGGAGGAGGGCGGCGTGATCATGCTGGGCCGCCTGCGCGCCGACACGATCAGCGCGCTCTTGCTATGGGGTCTGCAGGACCGCGCCAGCAGCGTGGCACTAGCGCCCGTCTCGGCGGTGCTTTTGGACGGCAGCTAGGCCTCGCGCCATGTGCCGGGCGCGATCCCGTCCAGTGACCACTCCCCGATGCGCCAACGCACGAGGCGCAAGGTGGGATGCCCAACATGCGCCGTCATGCGGCGCACCTGCCGGTTGCGGCCTTCGGTGATCGTCAGCTCGATCCAGCTGTCTGGCACGGATTTGCGAAAGCGTACGGGCGGCACGCGCGGCCACAGCTCTGGCGGCGCGATCCGGCGCACTGTGGCGGGCCGCGTCGGCCCGTCCTTGAGCGTAACGCCTTGGGTAAGCGCGATCAGCGCCGCATTGTCCGGCACGCCCTCGACCTGCGCGAGATACGTCTTGGGTTTCTTGAACTTCGGATCCGCAATCCGCGCTTGTAGCTTGCCATCATCAGTCAGGAGCAAAAGACCCTCGCTGTCCCGGTCAAGCCGCCCGGCAGGATAGACGCCCGGCACGTCCACATAGGCGGCCAGCGTCGGATGGCCGCTGCCTTCATCGGTAAATTGCGACAGGACGCCATGAGGTTTGTTGAAGAGGATCAGGCGGGGCATCAGTGCCTCGTGCAAATTTCGCACGAAATTTGCCTGCCGAACTTCATGCGAAATTCGCTTTGCATCAGCTGTTGCCGCTGCCGCCGAAGCGGGCCGCATCCGCCGCCGCGCGGCGGATGGCATTGGATTTATGGACCGTCTCCATATATTCCGCCTCGGGGTCGCTGTCATAGACGACACCGCCCCCGGCCTGAATATAGAGCTGCGCGTCCTTGACCACCGCTGTGCGCAGCGCGATGCAGATATCCATATCGCCCCCGGCGCTGAAATAGCCCACGCCGCCGCCGTAGACGCCGCGCTTTTCCGGCTCCAGCTCGTCGATGATCTCCATCGCGCGCACCTTGGGCGCGCCCGAGACCGTCCCGGCGGGTAGGCCGGCCAAGAGCGCGCTCAGCGCGTCCTGATCCTCGGCCAACTCGCCCACGACGTTCGAGACGATATGCATGACGTGGCTGTACCGCTCGATGATGAATTCCTCGGTCGGGCGCACGGTGCCCACCTTGCAGACGCGGCCCGTGTCGTTTCGCCCCAGATCCAGGAGCATCAGATGCTCGGCCAGCTCCTTGGTGTCGGCCATCAGATCCGCCTCGTTCGCGCGGTCTTCCTCGGGCGTGGCGCCGCGGGGGCGGGTGCCTGCAATGGGGCGGATCGTGACCTCATTGCCAAAGACGCGCACGAGGATCTCGGGGCTGGCGCCGATCACCTGGAAGCCGCCGAAATTGAAGTAGAACATGAAGGGCGAGGGGTTCGTTCGCCGCAAGCTGCGATACAGCGCGAAGGGCGGCTGTGCAAAGGGTTGCGTCCAGCGCTGGCTGGGCACGACCTGAAAGATATCGCCCGCCTTGATATATTCCTTGGCCTGTTCCACCGCGGCCTTGTAGCCCTCGCGCGTGAAGTTCGATACCGCCTCGCCATCCTCGGCGGCCTCTCCCAGCCCTCGGCTTTGGGGCAGGGCGCGGTCCAGATCGCGCACGGCATCCATCACCCGCTCGGCGGCGCGCGCATGGGCGGCGCGGGCGCTGGTGCCCGGCTCGTGCCATGCAGGGGCGACGACAATCACCTCGCCCTTCACCCCGTCCAGCACGGCGATGACCGAGGGGCGCAGCATCAGCGCATCGGGCAGGCCCAGCGGATCGGGATTCACATTCGGCAAATGCTCGACCAGGCGGATCATGTCGTAGCCCAGATACCCGAAGAGGCCCGCACTGGCGGCGGGCAGATCGCCCGGCAGGTCAATCTTGCTCTCGGCGATCAGCGCGCGCAGATTCTTCAGCGGATTGCCGTCCTGCGTTTCCCACGCCTCGGGATCGAAGCGGGCGGCGCGGTTGATTCGGCTGGCCTTGCCGTGGCACTGCCAGACGAGGTCCGGCTTCATTCCGATGATCGAATAGCGTCCGCGCACCTCGCCGCCGGTGACCGATTCCAGCATGAACGCATCGGAGGCGCCGCCCGCAAGCTTCATCATCAGCGATACGGGCGTATCGAGATCGGCTGCAAGGCGGGTATAGACCAGCTGGCTTTTGCCCGCGTCATAGCCTGCGGCGAAATCCTCAAATGCTGGGGTCAGCTCCATTGTCCTGCCGTCCTTACTGGAAATTGGCGTGAACGGCGGCGATCGCCTGCTGGTCCAGCGTGATGCCTGCGCGGGTGCGGATATCCTCGGCCAGCGCCTGGTAGAGATCCTGCGCGATGTCGCCCGCCGCCGAATCCTGCAAGGTCGTACGCAAGCGGTCCATCTCGCCGCCCGCCGTCTGGGGAACCGTAGTGCCGTCGAGGCGGACGATGTAGAGACGGCCATCACCAGCCACCGTCTCGACCTCGCCTTCTTCCATGCCGAAGATGGTGGGGATCGTACCCGGAGGCGTGCCCGCCTGAAAGCCTTGGCGCGTGATGCCCTCGGCGGTGCGCGGGCTGAGGCCCACATCCTCGAAGCTGGCACCGTTCTCAAGTTCGGTCACGATGCTCTCGGCTTGGTCGCGCAGCGCCTCGATCAGCGCATCGCGGGCCCATGCGGCGGCCACCTGCTGTTCCACCTCTTCCAGGGGCTGCACCGTCGGCTCGACCACCTCGTCGAGGCGCATGGCAAAGATACCGCCATCGCCGAGGGGCATGACTTCGGGAAAATCATCCTCTTGCAGTTCGGCGGCGGCCTCGCGGAAGGCGGCGTAGCCTGCGATGCCCTCGCTCATGCCCGGGCGCCAGTCGATGGTGCCGACCTCCATCTGGGTTTCGGCCCCGAGGTTTTCGATGGTGGCGCCGCCTGCCAGACGGTCGCTGATATCCTCGACCGAGGCGTCGATAACGCGCGCTGCGCGGTCGTTGGCCAGCGCATCGCGCAGCTCACTCTCGGCCTCCTCGAAGGAAGTGATCTGTTCTTGCAATACGGCGTTGATGCGGAAAAGGGCCGGGCCTAGATTTGTCTGAACCGGACCCACGACATCGCCCGATGCGGCGCTGAACACGGGCGCGCCCGCGGCGCCCAGCTCGGCCTCGTCCACATCGCCCATATCCACATCCTGCAAGGTCAGTCCGCGCGCCTCGACCAGCGCGTCGAAGGTGGTCTCGCCGGCGTCCAGCTGCGCACGCGCCTCATCGGCGGCCTCGGCGCTGGAATAGACCAGACGCTCGACCAGGCGCCGCTCGGGTTGATTGAACTCAGCCTCGCGCGCCTCATACGCCTCGCGCAGCGCGGCCTCGTCCACCTCGACCTCGTCGATGATCATCTCGGGCGTCAGCCAGGCATAGGTGATGCGCTGCGTCTCGGGCGTGGTGAACTGAGGGATGTTGGCCTGATAGTAGGTCTCGAGATCCTCGTCAGTAGGCACCGGCAGGCCGGTCTTGAGATCGCTGCGCCCGATCGAGGCGAAGGTCACGGCGCGCTCCTCGGCGATATAGTCCAGTAGCGTATCGGTATAGGCGTCCGGAGTGTTGATTCCCGCGATCACGGCGCCTTGCACCAACGTGCTGGCGGTCTCGGCGCGCACGTCTTCCTCGAACTCGGTCTCGCTCAGACCAGCGCGCTCCAAGGCAAATCGGTATCCCTCGCGGTCGAACTGGCCGTTCACACCCTGGAATCCGGGAATGTCCATGATCTGGCGCCCCAGCGCGGCATCGCCGATGGAGATGCCCATGCGCGCCGACTCATCCTCGAGTGCGGCCTGGCTTACAAGGCGCGACAAGACCTGTTGCGGCAGGCCCTGCGCCTGCGCCTCGGAAAAGGGCAGGGGCCGGCCTGTCTCGGCGACGACCGCGTTGACCTCCTGCCGCAGGGCGCGGGCATAGTCATTGATCCCGATCTCGGTATCGCCGACCGTGCCAATGCGGGTAATGTTGCCGCCCAGATTGGTCACGCCAAAGCCGCCAAGGCCAAGGATCAGAAGGCCCATCAGGACCCACATCGCGGATTTGGAAATGCTGCTGGATCGCATGTTTTGGGCGCCTTTGTCGGGAATGGAGTGCGGTTTCGCGTTGCGGTTTGTCTATGCGTTCGGTGCTTTAGGGGCAAGGGGCCAGCCGCCATCCTCATATACGCCAAGCCCGGCAAGCCGGTCGAAGAGCGTGTCGATCCCGGCGCGGTCCACATTGGCAAAGGCGATACGGAAATGGCGCGCGCCAGAGGGATCGCCATTGGGCGTGAACATCGTGCCGGGCAGGGTCAGCACACCCGCATCGCGCACAAGGCGCGGGGCCAGAGCGTCCGAGCCTTCCGCGAATGGATGCGCGAGATAGGCGAAATAGGCGCCGACGCCTTTGAGTTCCCAGCCTTGGGCGGCGAGTTTCGGCATTCCATCCGCGATGGCGGCGCGGCGGTCCAGAATCTCGGCCCGCTCGCCTGCCAGCCATTGCGCGAGGTTCTGCATTCCCCAGAGCGCGCCGATCTGGCCCAGCTGATTGGGGCAGATCGCCACGCAATCGAGGAATTTCTCGGCCTCCATCAGCCGCGCGGGCGACGTGACCATCGCGCCGACGCGGTGGCCGGTCAGCCGGTACGCCTTGGAGAAGGAGTAGAGCTGGATCAGCGTCCGGTCCCAATCGGGATCGGTGAAGAGGTCATGCGGCGCGCCGGTTCTGGCGTCGAAATCGCGATAGGTTTCGTCGACCATCAAGGCGATGCCGCGCGACTTTGCCAGCTCGTAGAAGGCGCGGACCAGATCCGCCGGGTATTCCACCCCGCCCGGATTGTTCGGCGTGACCAGCACGATGGCGCGGGTGCGCGGTGTGATAAGCGCGGCGGCCTCCTCGGGATCGGGCAGAAGGCCCGCGCGCGCGGGCAGCGGCAGGGTACGCACGCCGTTCATGTCGCACCACATTTTATGGTTGAAATACCATGGGGTTGGAAGAATGACTTCATCCCCTTCGTCGCAAAGCGTCGCCAGCGCCGCGCAGAAGGCCTGATTGCAGCCCGAGGTGATGGCGACATTGCCCGCAGAGATGGCCCCGCCATAGGCCGCACTCCACTGCGCCGCCACTTCGGCGCGCAGGTCGTCGCGGCCCAGCACCGCGCCATAAAGATGCGCGTCCGCCTCATTCATCGACGCTTCGGCCATCGCGCGCCGCAGCCCCTCGGGCGGCACTTCGACCGGGGCGGCCTGGCTGACATTGATCAGCGGGCGGTCGGGTGTGAACTCCACCCCTGCCAACCAACGGCGGGCTTCCATGACGGGCGGGGCGAAACTATGCGCGGTGCGGCTCATGTCGATGTATTTCCTTATTTGCCGCGATAGGGCTGGACGTATTGCAGGGCGAGATCCCAGGGGAAGAAGATCCAGGTATCCTGGCTCACCTCGGTGACGAAGGTCTGGACGCGCTCCTTGGCCATGGGCTTGGCATAGACCGTGGCGATATGCGCTTTCGGCATGTGCGCGCGTACCACATCGAGGGTGCGCCCGGTATCGACCAGATCGTCAATCACGAGAATGCCGGTGCCGTCCCCGATGATGTCCATATCGGGCGATTTCAGGATCTGCGCCGCGCCTTGGGTCTGGTGATCATAGCTTTTGACGCTGATCGTATCGACGGTGCGGATATCAAGCTCGCGCGCGACGATCATCGCAGGCGCCATGCCGCCGCGCGTGATGGCAACGACCGCCCGCCATGCCCCGTCATCCGGCCCCTTGCCGTCAAGGCGCCACGCCAGCGCGCGCGCGTCGCGGTGCAGCTGGTCCCAGCTGACATGAAAGCCTTTTTCGTGGGGCAGGGGTTCGTACATGGAATGCCTTTCGGTCAGATCGCGATGCGGGCGGCCATGGCGCCCAGCAACAGCGCGGCGCAGCGATCAAATTTCGATTTCAGCCGGATATAGCCGGCGCGCATCGGCGCCGTGGTCAGGATCATCGCGGCCATGGCATACCACGCCAACTCCAGCGCCAGATGATTGGCGAGGACCATCGCCGACGTGGTCCAGTCAAGATCCGCGGGCAGGATCGTGGAGAAGATGGAGCCGATGAAAAACACGAGCTTGGGATTTGCCAGATTGGTGATGAGGCCCAGCCGGAATCCCTGCGCGATGCCGGGCAGGGCGGTGTCCACGGGCTTGTCCGCGCCGCGCCAAAGTCCGATGGCAAGCCAGATCAGATAGGCCGCGCCCAGCAGCTTGAGCGCGGTATACGCGGCGGGAATTGCGGCAAAAATCGCGCTGAGGCCCAGCAACGCAACGAGGGACCACAGCACGGCCGAAAGCGACAATCCCAGCCCGGTCATCAATCCTGCGCGCCGCCCGCCGACAAAGGACGAGCGTATCATCGCGATGAAAGCGGGGCCGGGGCTGGCAAGCGCGCCGAGTATGGCCGCGTTGAACAGAAGGAGCGTCGCCGCGTCCATCATCGCCCTCTAGGTATTGTCGATATCGGGCGCGTCGACGGCCTTCATGCCGACCACGTGATAGCCCGCGTCGACATGCAGGTTCTCCCCGGTGGTGCCGCTGCCCAGATCGCTCAGCAGATAGAGCGCGGCCTTGCCCACATCGTCGATGGTCACGTTGCGGCGCAGGGGCGAGTTCAGCTCGTTCCATTTCAGGATATAGCGGAAATCACCGATGCCCGACGCCGCCAGTGTCTTGATGGGTCCGGCGGAAATGGCGTTGACGCGAATGCCGTCGCGGCCCAGATCCTCGGCCAGATACTTGACGGACGCCTCGAGTGCCGCCTTGGCGATGCCCATCACATTGTAATGCGGCATGACCTGCTCGGCGCCGTAATAGGTGAGGGTCAGCATCGAGCCGCCTTCGCCCATCAGCTTTTCCGCGCGCTTGGCCACGGCGGTAAAGCTGTAGCAGCTGACATCCATCGTATCGAGAAAGTTCTGGCGGCTGGTGTCGATATAGCGCCCGCGCAGCTCGTTTTTGTCGGAAAAGCCGATGGCGTGAACCAGGAAGTCGATCTTGCCCCAGACACGCTCGATTTCGGCGAAGGCCGCGTCGATCGAGGCGGGATCGCTGACGTTGCAATCGATCATAACGTCCGAGCCGAGGGATTTTGCCAGCGGCTCGACCCGCTTCTTGAATGCGTCGCCCATATAGGTAAAGGCCAGCTCGGCCCCCGCGTCGGCGCAGGCCTGGGCGATGCCCCAGGCGATGGATTTGTCATTGGCGAGGCCCATGATAACGCCGCGCTTGCCCGCCATAAGGTTGTTTGACATATCCCGTTCCCGACCCGATTAGCTACCTTTTCTGACCTTTAGGCGATTGGCCGGGGTGCATCAAGGGTTGCCGTGCCGGGCGGCCGCCGCGCGGTGCTGGAAATGGTGCGGGCTTTGCGCCATATCTCGATCATGTGCAGCAAAGGGCGCGGGCAGTATGCAAGGGAGCGGACAAGATGAGCGATAGAACAGGCAAATTCGCGGGCGACGACCCTTTCGCCATCGCGCGCCGCTGGCTGAAGGAGGCCGAGCAGACCGAGCCGAACGATCCCAATGCCATTGCGTTGGCCACCGTCGACCCGGACGGCCTGCCGAACATGCGTATGGTCTTGCTCAAGGAGATCGCGGACGACGGCTTTGTCTTTTATACCAACTATGACAGCGCCAAGGGGCAGGAGTTGGCCGCCAGCGGCAAGGCGGGTTTCGTCATGCATTGGAAAACGCTGCGCCGCCAGATCCGCGTGCGCGGTCCCGTCTCGCGGCAGGACGGCCCGGAGGCGGATGCCTATTATGCGTCGCGCTCGCTAAAAAGCCGGCTGGGCGCGTGGGCGTCGCAGCAGTCGCGCCCGCTGTCCAGCCGCGGGGCGCTGATGGCCGAGGTCGCCAAAGTGTCGGCGCGCCATGGGTTGAACCCGCCGCGCCCGCCTTTCTGGGGTGGCTTCAAGATCACGCCTGTCGAGATCGAGTTTTGGGCCGATGGTGACTATCGCCTGCACGATCGCTTTGTCTGGCGCCGCGCAGAAGAGAGCGCGACGTGGGATATCACGCGCCTGAACCCCTGAAGTGCCGCACTCTCTGCGGGGGCGGTTGGCGATGCCCGGCGGCTGACCGCCGCCGCATTGTGACGTTTTAGCGATATTTCGCCCAAAATTACAGGGCATGCGGGTTTTGGGTGTAGCAATGCACGCTAAACGTGCAAAGGTAACGGAACGGGCATGGACGGATAAGTCAGTCGCGCTTATACGAGAGCCTGTTTTGTGGGAGTGCGCGTATATGGGCATGTTCGATGTCAAGCAGACCGGCGCGGCGTGGGCCGCAACGAATGCCGATGACAAGGCCGACAGCGTCACCCGCCGCGTGCAGGGGCGCGTCAAATGGTTCGATCCGGTGCGCGGCTTCGGCTTTGTCCTCTCAGAGGATGGCGGCGCGGACATCCTGCTGCACGCCAATGTGCTGCGCAGTTTCGGCCAAAGCTCGGTCGCGGATGCGGCCTTGGTCGAGCTTGACGTGCAGGCGACCGAGCGCGGTGTCCAGGCGACGGCCGTCCATAAAATCGTGCCGCCGGAAACAACAAATTTGCCTGCGATGCCTGATTTCGAGGATATCGATCCCGAGACATTGGCGAACGCCCCCCTGCTTCCGGCGCGGGTCAAATGGTTCGACAAGGCCAAAGGCTTCGGCTTTGCCAACACCTTTGGCGAGGACGCGGATGTGTTCGTTCATATCGAGGTGCTGCGCCGCGCTGGCCTGGCGGATCTGCAACCAGGCGAGGCGTTGGCGATGCGTGTGATCGATGGTAAGCGGGGTCGCATGGCCAGTGAGGTCAACGGCTGGGAGAGCGCTGTTCCATCATGAAATTCGCCGCGGTTCTTCTATCGCTCATCCTCTGCGCGCCCGCGTTCGCGGAGGAGTGCAGCCCCGATGTCGTGCAGTTGCGCGGAGAGTGGGGGCAGGCGCGCTTCGCAGTCGAGCTTGCCGACGATGAGGCCGAGCGCGCCCAGGGGCTGATGCACCGCGAATCGATGCCGCAATCGGCGGGCATGCTCTTTGTCTATCCCGAGCCGCGCATGGTTGGGTTCTGGATGAAGAACACACTGATTCCGCTGGACATGATATTCGTCGATTCCACGGGCACAGTGCAGCGCGTGCATTCCAACGCGGTTCCGGGTGATCTGACCCCGATCATGGGCGGGTCGGACACTATTCTGGCCGTGCTCGAGATCAATGGCGGCCTTTCGCGCAAATTGGGAATCGCCCCCGGCACCCAGCTGCGTCATCCGGCCTTCGCGCCTGATCGCGCGGCTTGGAGCTGTTAGGCGGGTTTGCCGCGTCATTCGCCCTTTTCATCGGCGTGATTCCTGCGTATGCACCGGCGTATGGTTCGGGGTGTGGCGCAGTCTGGTAGCGCACCTGTTTTGGGTACAGGGGGTCGTAGGTTCGAATCCTGCCTCCCCGACCATAATCTTTCCTTTATCACGTGACGCCGTCCTGAGTGCGGCAGGCAAAGCGCGGGCCGCGCGCGGCCCAATGGGCGCTTGCCTGTGGCGCGGATACATCTAAACCGCAGGTTGCGCGATTTTTGTCACGGATGCACGCGGCCGCGAGATGCGCACAGGCCTGCCGTGCGGAGGCGCGGGATAACCTTGAACCTTTTTGTGAAGCGTTCGCCCTAAACCAGCCGAAAAACAGCGGTTTTGAAAACCACGCTTCCCTCGCGTCATCTGCGCGTCGCCTGTGGATATGCTGTGCATGAATCGGCTGGCCCAAGCCGGGGTCCGAAGGCGCCGAAAAGGTCAACGGAAAAGAGATGAATTTTGGGTAAATTTGGCGTTGACTGGGTATGTCCAAATGCGTCAGGTTGTGCAGGTCGCTGACGCACACACAAGATATAGTGGGCCGAGGGCGGCAAGGGACATTCTCGATACCGGCCGGATACAAGGCTAGCAGACGGGTGCCGATGGGCGCGCGGCAGCTGTATTTCGGGGTGCGCCCAGTGGTCAGGGCCTGACGCGGAACGGCGCGTTTGGACAGTCAACAACAGCAATTGGTACCCAAGCGGGGCGAGAGGCAGCGACATGAAAATCGACAGAAAGTTCACGAAGGCCGGTCAGGACGCATATGCGGAGATGGACTTCACCGTGACCTCCTCGGAGATTCGCAATCCGAATGGCAGCTCGGTCTTCAAGCTGGACAATGTCGAAGTGCCCGCGGGCTGGAGCCAAGTCGCCAGCGACGTCATTGCGCAGAAGTATTTCCGCAAGGCGGGCGTTCCCGTGCGTCTGAAGAAGGTCAAGGAAAAGGGCGTCCCGGAATTTCTGTGGCGCTCGGTCCCCGATGGCGAGAATGTCGAGACCACGGGCGAGACGTCGGCCAAGCAAGTGTTCGATCGCCTTGCCGGCGCCTGGACATATTGGGGTTGGAAGGGAGGCTATTTCACCACCGAGGAAGACGCGCAGGCCTATTTCGACGAGATGCGCGTGATGCTGGCGGGCCAGATGGGCGCGCCCAACAGCCCCCAGTGGTTCAACACCGGCCTGCATTGGGCCTACGGCATCGACGGTCCGGGGCAGGGGCACTACTATGTCGACTACAAGACCGGCAAGCTGACCAAATCCTCCTCGGCCTACGAGCATCCGCAGCCGCATGCCTGCTTCATCCAGTCGGTCGCCGATGATCTCGTCGGCGATGGCGGTATCATGGATCTCTGGGTCCGCGAGGCGCGCCTCTTCAAATACGGTTCCGGCACCGGCACCAACTTCTCGAGCTTGCGCGCTGCGAACGAGCCGCTGTCTGGTGGCGGCAAGTCCTCGGGCCTCATGGGCTTTCTGAAAATCGGTGACCGTGCAGCAGGCGCGATCAAGTCGGGCGGCACCACGCGCCGCGCGGCCAAGATGGTGATTTGCGATGCCGACCATCCCGATATCGAGGAATTCATCAACTGGAAGGTCAAGGAAGAGCAGAAGGTTGCCAGCATCGTCGCCGGCTCCAAGATGCACGAGGCCAAGCTGAACGATATCTTCGCCGCGATCCGCGCCTGGGATGGCAGCCTGGAGGATTCGGTTGACCCCAAGAAGAACGCGGGCCTCAAGGATGCCATTCGCGGCGCCAAGAAGTGCTCGATCCCCGAGACATACGTCAAGCGCGTGCTGGACTATGCCAAGCAGGGCTATGAGAGCATCGAATTCCCGACCTACGACACCGACTGGGATAGCGAGGCCTATGCAAGCGTTTCGGGCCAGAACTCCAACAACTCGATCCGCGTCACCGACGCCTTCCTGAAGGCCGTCAAGGACGATGCAGATTGGGCGCTCTTGAACCGCACCGACGGCAGCGTTGCCAAGACGATCAAGGCGCGCGATTTGTGGGAAGACGTGGGTCATGCCGCATGGGCCTGCGCCGATCCGGGCATCCAGTATCACGACACGGTCAACGCGTGGCACACATGCCCCGAGGATGGCGAGATCCGCGGATCGAACCCCTGCTCGGAATACATGTTCCTCGACGATACGGCCTGCAACCTGGCGTCCATGAACCTCTTGAAGTTCTACGACGATGGCCGTTTCGACGCCGAAGCTTACATGCACGCATCGCGCCTCTGGACCATCACGCTGGAAATCTCGGTGATGATGGCGCAGTTCCCGTCCAAGGAAATCGCGCAGCGCAGCTATGACTTCCGCACGCTGGGCCTGGGATATGCCAATATCGGTGGCCTCTTGATGAACATGGGCCTCGGCTATGACAGCGACGAAGGCCGCGCCCTTGGCGGCGCGCTGAGCGCGATCATGACCGGTGTTGCCTATGCGACCTCCGCCGAGATGGCGGGCGAGCTGGGTGCCTTCGCTGGCTACCAGCGCAACGCCAAGCACATGCTGCGCGTCATCCGCAACCACCGCAACGCCGCCTACGGCAAGGAGGATGGCTATGAGGGGCTGGAAGTGAAGCCCGTCCCGCTGGACATCGCGGGTTGCCCCGACAGCCGTCTTGTCGAGCTGGCCATGTCCACCTGGGACGAGGCGCTGGCACTGGGCGAGCAGCACGGCTACCGCAACGCGCAATCCACCGTCATCGCGCCGACCGGCACGATTGGCCTTGTCATGGATTGCGACACGACCGGGATCGAGCCTGACTTTGCCCTCGTGAAGTTCAAGAAGCTGGCCGGCGGGGGTTACTTCAAGATTATCAACCAGTCGGTGCCCGCCGCCCTCGAAATGCTGGGCTATGGCTCGGCGCAGATCGAGGAGATCATCAGCTATGCCGTGGGCCACGGCACCATCGGGAACGCGCCCGGCATCAACCACACCTCGCTGGTGGGTCACGGCTTCGGCCCGAACGAGCTGGCCAAGGTGGATGCGGCGCTGGGCAGTGCCTTCGACATCCGCTTCGTCTTCAACCAGTGGACGCTGGGCGCCGAGTTCTGCACCAATGTGCTCGGCATCCCCGAGGCCAAGCTGAACGACCCGGCCTTCGATCTGCTGGCGCATCTGGGCTATTCCAAGAAGGATATCGACGCGGCCAATGACCATGTCTGCGGGACAATGACGCTTGAGGGCGCACCGCATCTGCGCGAAGAGCATTACAGCGTCTTCGATTGCGCCAACCCCTGCGGCAAGAAGGGCAAGCGTTACCTCAGCGTTAACAGCCACATCACCATGATGGCAGCCGCGCAGTCCTTCATCTCGGGCGCGATCTCCAAGACGATCAACATGGCCAATGACGCCACGATCGAGGATTGTCAGAAGGCGTATGAGCTCAGCTGGTCCTTGGGCGTCAAGGCAAATGCGCTTTACCGCGACGGCTCCAAGCTGTCGCAGCCTCTGGCCTCCGCGCTGGTCGAGGATGACGATGAGGCGGCCGAGATTTTGGAGAGCGGCAGCAACCACGACAAGGCGGTCACACTGGCCGAGAAGATCGTGGAAAAGATCGTCATCAAGGAAGTGAACAAGTCGCACCGCGAGAAGATGCCTGAGCGCCGCAAGGGCTATACCCAGAAGGCGGTCATCGGTGGTCACAAGGTCTACCTGCGCACAGGCGAATATGCCGACGGCCAGCTGGGCGAGATCTTCATCGACATGCACAAGGAAGGTGCGGGCTTCCGCGCGATGATGAACAACTTCGCCATCGCCGTGTCCGTGGGCTTGCAATATGGCGTGCCTCTCGAAGAGTTCGTCGATGCCTTCACCTTCACCAAGTTCGAGCCGTCGGGCATGGTGCAGGGCAATGACAGCATCAAGAACGCGACCTCGATCCTCGACTACATCTTCCGCGAGTTGGCGGTCAGCTATCTCGACCGGACCGACCTTGCGCATGTGAAGCCCTCGGGCCACAGCTTTGACGATCTGGGCCGGGGCGAAGAGGAAGGCGTGCGCAATATCAGCGAGATGAGCGAGGCGGCGGCGTCGAAGTCGCTCGAAGTGCTCAAGCAGATCAGCTCGACCGGCTATCTGCGCAAGCGTCTGCCCCAAGACCTCTACGTGCTGAATGGCGGGCAGGCCCGTGCGGCCAGTGCGACCGGTGCGGCCAGTGCCGATCCGGTCAGCAGTCTGCAAACCCTGGTCCCCGAAACGGCGGGCGCGGCAATGGCCACGGCCACCGTGACCAGCCAGGTCTCGAGCGCGACAATGACCTCGGGCGCGATGTCGATGGATGCGCGCACCAAGGCCAAGATGCAGGGTTACGAGGGCGAAGCCTGCGGCGATTGCGGCAACTACACGCTGGTGCGCAACGGCACCTGCATGAAGTGCAACACCTGCGGCGCGACCTCGGGCTGCAGCTGATCGCGGGGGATGTCCCTCGACACCGGACCAAAGGGGCGCTCTAGTGGCGCCCCTTTTTTATTGTGGGCAATGCAGACGCGCGCATATTCGTTTGGTGACCGTCAACTGCGAGGGGCCGTGTGAGCGCCTCTTCGTCGACTGGCGTAGCCCAGAGGATCCAACAACCGCACTCGCTCAATCCCGAATGCGCTATCCGTGATCCGTCAGGCACGCGGCATGATCGCGCAGAACCTCAAGCACGCGGCAGTCGGCGACCGTGTCACGGCTGCATTCACACAGCATGCGCTTAAGCTCTTTGCGCAGCGCCTCCAGCCGGGTGATGCGGACCTCGACCTCCTTGAGTTGGCGCAGGGCGATGCTGTCGACATCGGCGCAGGACCGGTTCGGGTTGTCGGACAGGTCCAGCAACTCGCGGATCGCGTCGAGCGTAAAGCCAAGTTGCCGCGCGTGACGGATGAATGACAGGCGGTCAAGCTCTGCGTCGCCGTAGCGGCGCTGACCGCCTTCCGTGCGTCCCGGCTCAGGCATGAGGCCGATCTGCTCGTAATAGCGGATGGTCTGCACTTTGGTGCCGGTGCGCTTGGCGAGCGTGCCTATGGACAGCATGACGGGCCTCCTTATTTCTACAGCCCATGTAGGTTTTAGGCCGGCGGTTCACAAGGCGCCCGAAAGGGGCGTCAGGTTAACTGAAGACCTGCCGTCTCACGCTTGGCTTTAGGCCGGTATTTGTAAGGCGCCCTGCACGTCGAACCTGCCGCCGCCGCCCGTCGCCGTGTGTGCGTGCGCCAGCCAAACCCGGTATTCGGCCAAGTTTGCAGCGCGCATGGCCAAGGCCGGTCAGCCGATTGGAAAATATCATGAAAGGCGGTTGAACCTAAAGTGGCTAGAGGTCCTATATGCTGAGTCGTTGATGGAGATGATGAGATGACCGAAAGCCGCGCCGACGCAAAACCGACCTCCTGTAACGTGGGAGGCTTCGTCCTGCCGGGCGATCCGCCTCCGCGGGCTGCGTCTGCGGCGGCGTGCTGTGGTGGGGGGGCGCAGACGGTTCAGGTCTCGTGTTGTGGCCCATCGGCAAGCCAGGATGCACCGCTCTGGCGGCGCTTCGACTGGATGCTGTGGGGCTCGGGTGCGGTCATCCTTGTGTCATACCTTGCGGCGTTCGTAATGCCCCATGACGCGCCACTTGGTCTCGGTGTCTTTACGCATGGCGTGCAGGAAATGATGAACCTGATGTGGTGGGGCATCTTGGTCGGCATGCTGGCCGTCGGCCTGATCGACCGCGTGCCCCGGCAATTCGTCATCGGCATCATCGGGCGCGATCAGGGCGCGACGAGCCTTGTCAGGGCGGTGCTGGCCGGCGTTCTGCTCGATTTGTGCAATCATGGCGTGCTGATGGTTGGCGCCAAGCTGTACGAGCGCGGCGCGAGCCTTGGCCAGGTGTTCGCCTTCCTCATCGCCTCACCGTGGAATTCGCTGTCGTTGACCATCATCATCGGCGTGCTGATGGGCTGGGAGTGGATGGCGATCTTCCTCGTTGCCTCGCTGGTCATTGCCTTCGCCACTGGCCTTGCCGTCGAGGCATTGGAGCGCGCGGGGCGGGTCAAGCCGAACCCGAACCGGGTTGAGTTGCCGGGCGACTTCCATCTCTGGCGTGAGGCAAAGGCGGGTCTGCGCAAGACGCGCTATGATGCGGCCTTCGTGCAGGACATCGCGCGCCGTTCCGTCACCGCCAGCCGCATGGTCCTGCGCTGGCTTTTCTTTGGGGTCGTGCTGGCTGCGCTGATCCAGGCGACCGTGCCGACCGAGATTTTCGAGACGTGGTTCGGCGCCACGCTTATCGGCCTTTTTACCACGCTGCTTGCCGCCACGATCATCGAGGTCTGCTCGGAAGGGTCGGTGCCGATCGCCGCAGACCTGATGACGCGCGCCGCTGCGCCGGGCAATGCCTTCACCTTCCTGATGGCAGGCGTGGCCACCGACTATACCGAGATCCTCGTGCTGAGGGAGGTGACGGGGCGGCTGAAGGCGGCTCTGCTCTTGCCGCTCCTGACCGTGCCTCAAGTCCTTGTGATCGGCTGGGCGTTGAACGTCGCAGGATGAAGACGCAGAAAAACACGATAGGAGATTGATCATGCAGAAACTGACCCGCCGCGGCATGCTGTTGGGCGCCGCTAGCCTCGCAGCCGCCGCGCCGCATGTCGGCCTTGCCGGGGCCGCGCCTAAAATCCATGTGTTGAAAGACCGCAATTGCGGCTGTTGCGGTGCTTGGGTGGATATCCTGCGCGCCGATGGCTTTGATGTCTCGAGCGAGAACAGCTTTGGCACTCTTCTGATCCGCCACAAACTGGACAACGGTATTCCGCAGGCCATGACGTCCTGCCACACCGGCGAGATTGCAGGCTATTTCATCGAAGGCCACGTCCCACCCGCCGATATTCGCACGCTGCTGGACGAGCGCCCGGATGCGGTTGGCCTGGCCGTGCCGGGGATGCCCTATGGCTCGCCCGGAATGGGCCCCGAGGACAAGCGCGAAGCCTATGACGTGTATCTGATCCGGCGGGATGGCAGCACCGAAATCTTTGCGCGCTACGAGGCGGCAGCCTGACACCGCTCGGCGCCTGTGGGCATGGACGTGACGCATCGCGCCAAACGAGGCGGCGATTGCCGGTGGCACGTGGGGTGTGTCGCCGTAACTTGGCCTCAGCCGCTTTCTGTCCCGAGCAAAGTCTCAAAGCGGTGTTCGACCAGTTCCAGAAAGCGTGAGGCCACCCGAGAGGGCCGGCGCAGCGCCGGCAGCAAAAGATCGTATCGAAACCGCTGCTCGGGATCGAGAAGCCGTGTCGATACCCGCCCCGCACTGGCAAAATGCGTCGCCGTGACAGGCTCGACAATGGAAATCCCGGCGCCGCTGGCAACAAGCTCGCAAATGGAGGCGGATAACTGCGCCTCGGCGACGATCCGTGGCCGGGCGTTTCCAGATGCCAGAAACATATCGGTCTCCGAGCGGGTGCCGATTTCGGCGCCGAGCGCTATGAAAGGCTGCTGGTCGAAGTCCGATGGGGCAAGACTGTCCTTTCGCTCCAATGCGTGACCACGGGGCAGCACGGCCAGCATTGGCGCGGTAAAGATGGGCGCGCGGGTGACGGCGGGATGATCGCTCTCAAGCGCCGCGAACCCGAGATCGAACTGTTGCGAGCTGAGATGGCGCAGCACGGCCTGCGAGCTGCGGGCGCGCAGCGAGACGGTGATGCCCGGCTCTTCGGCAACGAACTGCGCGATCACGTCCGGCAGAAGTTTGAGCGCAAGCGCAGGCATGCCAGCGACCAACAGGCTGCCTTTGCGGAAATCGCGAATATCCTCGATCACGCGCGAAATTTCGGCCATGCCGACGAAGGATCGCTCGACCTCTTCATAAAGGGCCAGCGCCTCGGATGTGGGAATGACCTGCCGTGCGCGCCGCTCGAACAGGGCGAAACCGGCGGCACTTTCGAGATCGGCGATCAGCTTGCTGATGGAGGGCTGTGTCGTCGCCAGA
Organism: Roseovarius nanhaiticus; assembly: GCF_900156535.1. Classification (NCBI taxonomy): domain Bacteria; kingdom Pseudomonadati; phylum Pseudomonadota; class Alphaproteobacteria; order Rhodobacterales; family Roseobacteraceae; genus Roseovarius; species Roseovarius nanhaiticus. The sequence continues at coordinate 1,828,615 of NZ_FTNV01000001.1, forward strand.
ACCTCGGCGGCCGACGTGATTTTGCCGGTCTCTATGACCGCGCGAAAGGCTTCGATCTGGCGATGGGTGAGACGCGGAAGCATCCGCAATATATACCCTGGGAGAATGTATATCGCAAATATTAAGATTATTCTTATGCCTGCGGATCTGTCATAACGTCAGGCGGAGGACAGTCATGGATCGCAACGCGCCCGATATCAACTTGCCTGACATCACCGTCATCGGAGGCGGCGTCGTCGGTCTTTCGGTTGCGCTTGGCCTGCTGCTGGACGGGCGGCGGGTGCAGGTGCTGGACGGGGCCGATGGCGATGCACGCGCGTCGCAGGGCAATTTCGGGCTGGTCTGGGGGCAGGGCAAGGGATGGGATTACCCGCCCTATGCCCGGTGGACCGCCGATGCACTGGCCGCTTGGCCCGATTTCGCGCAGCGGCTGCAGGATGCGTCGGGCATCGATGTGGCGCTGGATCAATGCGGCGGGTTCGAGTTTTTCACCTCGGAGGAGGAGCTGCGCGCATTCACGGGCATGCTAACGCAACAGCAGACGCATCTGGGCAACCGATTTGCCTATGATACGCTCAGCGGGGATGATTTGCGCCGGGACATGCCGGGCATAGGGCCGGACGTGGTGGGCGCCACCTATTCGGACGCCGACGGGCATGTGAACCCGCTGCGCCTGCTGCGCGCGCTGCGGCGCGCTGTGCTGGCCGCCGGAGGGCGCATCAGCGCCGGCGCGCATGTGACGGGCGTTGCGGCGCAGCCCGGTGGCGGCTTTGAGATCGCAGTTTCCGGCGCCGCGCCGGTCCGCGTCGACAGGGTGGTTCTCTGCGCCGGGTTGGGAACAGCGCCGCTGGCCGCGGATCTGGGATTTGCCACCAGGGTCGCACCGCAGCGGGGCGAGCTGCTGATCACCGAGAAGCTGGCGGACCGCCTGCCGTTCCTGTCCAGCACGATCCGGCAGGCCGATGAGGGGGGTCTCCAGATCGGCGGGACCAAGGCGGATGCCGGCCATGACGATAGCGAAACGCTGGATGTGATGGCGGGGCTGGCGGCGCATGCCGTGGCCGTCCTGCCCGCCCTTGCCGATCTGCGCGTGATCCGCTCATGGGGCGCGCTGCGGGTCATGTCGCCGGATGGATTTCCCGTCTATGCGCGCTCGGCCACTTGTCCCGGCGCGTTTCTGGTCACCTGTCACAGCGGCATCACGCTTGCGCCGCTGCATGCGGCCGTTCTGCCCGGCTGGATCGAAGGGCGCAGCGATGCACCGGAACTGGAGGCATTCGATGAACGTCGTTTCGCGCTTTCAAGCGCCGCCTGAGGCGGGCGCGCGGGTCAGCTTCGATTTCGAGGGCACGCCCGTCACCGCGCCCGCTGGCGCATCCGTGGCCGCCGCCCTGCTGGCGCAGTCCGGCGCATTCACCCGGCAGACCGCGAGCGGCGCGCCGCGCGCGCCCTATTGCATGATGGGCGTGTGTTTCGAGTGCCTGGTGGAGGTGGACGGCAGGTCCAACGTGCAGGCCTGCCTGACACCCGTGCGCGAGGGCATGCGCGTCAGGCGCCAGATCGGCCTGCGCGGGCTGGCCGGGGAGGGCGCAGGATGACGCACCCCGATATCATCATCATCGGAGCGGGACCCGCCGGTATGACGGCGGCCCGCATCGCCGCCGAGGGCGGTCTGCAGGTTCTGCTGCTGGATGAGCAGCCGCGCGCCGGGGGGCAGATCTTCCGCGACGCGGCGCAAAACGGCGATCGCCGCGCCTGGCTGGGCCAGGAGTACCGGGCGGGCGCCGCGCTTGCCCTGGCGCTGGATCATCCGCATATCGACCACCGCCCCGGCGCCCGCGTCTGGCGGATCGAGGCCGGTCCGCGCGTCGTCTGGTCGAATGGCGAGGCCAGCCATGTCGCCGCCGCGCCGCATGTCCTCATTGCCAGCGGCGCGCAGGAGCGGCCCGTGCCGTTTCCGGGCTGGACGCTTCCGGGTGTCATGACCGCCGGCGCGGCGCAGATCCTGATGAAGACGTCGGGCATGCTGCCGCGGCGCGCAGTTCTGGCGGGGTCGGGGCCCTTGCTCTATCTGGTGGCGGCGCAGATGATCGCTGCGGGCTGCCCGCCCCTGGCGCTGGTCGAGACGCAGAGCCTGCCCATGCTGCTGCGCGCGGCGCCGCACTTGCCAAAAGCGCTCTTTGGCGCGAAAACGCTTGTGAAGGGGCTTGGCCTGCTGGCCAGGATTCGCGCGGCGGGCGTGCCGCGCCATACTGGCGCCTCGAACTTCTGCGCCAGCGAGGATCAAGATGGCAGGATCGCGTTCAGGTTTCAAGCCAAGGGGCGCGCGCAGCGCATCGCCTGTGACCTTTTGCTGACGCATCAGGGCGTGATCCCATCGACCCATATCAGCCGATCTGCCGGAATCGATCATGCGTGGAGCCGCGCGCAGGTCGCGTTTCAGCCTGTCTGCGATGACTGGGGCCGCACCGGGCGGGACGGGCTTTATGTTGCCGGCGATGGCGCCGGGATCGGCGGCGCGGATGCGGCGGCGGCGGCGGGCGAGATGGCCGCGCTGGACATATTGCGCAGCAGCGGCCGCATCAGCGAGGATGCGCGCGACCAGCGATCGGCGCCTGCGCGCGCGGCGCTGTTTCGGGCGCGCGCCATCCGGCCCTTTCTGGATGCCGCCTACAGCCCGCCCGCCGACATCCTGTCGCCCCCCGACGAGACCATCGTGTGCCGCTGCGAGGAGCTGAGCGCAGGCGCAATCCGGCAGGGCATCGCCGAAGGCGCAGGCGGCCCGCGCCAGATCAAGACGGCGCTGCGCGCGGGCATGGGCCCTTGCCAAGGCCGCATGTGCGAGGGCACCATACGCGGCATCCTTGCAAATGGCGACGCATCCGAAATGGCGCGCATCGATCCACCCAGGGCGCGCACGCCGGTCACGCCGGTCCGCCTCGGAGAATTGGCCACCCTGAAAACCCGACTGGAGCAAAGCGCATGAGCGATCCCGCCGCATTGAAGGTCAAGGACCTCCACAAGAGCTTTGGCGCACATGACGTCATCAAGGGTGTCTCGCTCGAGGCGCAAAAGGGCGAGGTGATCGCGATCCTCGGCGCGTCCGGTTCGGGCAAAAGCACGTTCCTGCGCTGCATCAACCTGCTGGAGACCCCCAATTCTGGCGAGGTTTGGCTGGCTGGCGAGCAAATGCGGATGACACGCAACCGCCGCGGCGAGACGGTGCCCGAGGATATCCGCCAGGTCGAGCGGATGCGCGCGAAGCTGGCCATGGTGTTCCAGGGCTTCAACCTTTGGTCGCACATGACGGTCATGGAGAATGTCCTCGAAGGGCCGCTCTATGTGCAAAAGACGCCGAAGGCCGAGGCCCGCGAAAAGGCGGCGGCTTTGCTGGAGAAGGTCGGCCTGTCGGACCGCGCTGACTATTACCCCGCGCATTTGTCGGGCGGCCAGCAGCAGCGCGTGGCGATCGCGCGCGCGCTGGCGATGGACCCCGATGTGATGCTCTTCGACGAGCCGACCTCGGCGCTCGATCCCGAATTGGTGGGCGAGGTGCTGAGCGTGATGCGCGATCTGGCCGATGAGGGCCGCACGATGCTGGTGGTCACGCATGAGATGGGCTTTGCCCGCGACGTGTCGTCCAAGACCGTGTTCCTGCACCAGGGCGAGGTCTGCGAGCAGGGCCCGCCCGCGCAACTCTTTTCCAACCCGGAAACGCCTGAATTTCAGGCGTTTCTATCCCGCATGAACTGACCCTGACGAACACAGCAAAAGGATATTCCAATGTTTCGCAGAACCCTGATGACCACCGCCGCCGCAGCCGCCCTGGGGCTGATGGCACTCCCCGTCGCCGCGCAGGATACTCTGCGCATCGGCGTCGAGGGCGCCTATCCTCCGTTCTCGTCCAAAGAGGCGGACGGCACGTTGGTTGGCTTCGACATCGAGATCGCGCAGGCGCTCTGCGCCGAGATGCAGCGCGAATGCGAGCTGGTCGAGCAGGAATGGGACGGCATGATCCCCGCGCTCAAGGCGCGCAAGTTCGATGCCATCGTCGCGTCCATGTCGATCACCGAAGAGCGCAAGCGCCAGATCGACTTCTCGGACAAGTATTACCAGACACCCGCGCGCATCGTCGCGCCGAAGGATGCGGATTTCGAAGGCACGCCCGAGGGCCTGGCCGGCAAGCGCATCGGCGTTCAGCGCGGCGCGACGCATCAGTGCTACGCCGAAAAGACGTTCCCCGATGCCGAGATCGTCCTTTACGGCACGCAAGAAGAGGTGTTCCGTGACCTGGCCCTGGGCCGCATCGACGTGCAGCTCTCGGACAGCATGATCGCGCAAGAGGCGTTTCTGGCCAAGGAAGAGGGCGCCGATTACGCCTTTCTCGGCGGCGATCACAACGATCTGGAATGCTATGGCGAGGGCGTCGGGATTGCCGTGCGCCAGGGCGAGGAAGAGCTGAAGCAGGCGCTGAGCGATGCCATTCTGGCGATCCGCGAGGACGGCACCTATGCGCAGATCAACGACAAGTATTTCCCCTTCGACATTTACGGCGCTCGCCCCGAGGGCCGGTAAACCACCCGCCGGAGCGGCCCCCGTGCCGCTCCGGCCACCCATGACCCCGAAGGACGCGCGATGGACCTCATACTGGAATATCGATCCCAGCTGATCGACGGCACGTTGATGACGATCCAGCTGGCGCTGTCATCGCTGGCAATCGCGCTGGTCTTTGGCCTGCTGGGCGCCTGGGCCAAACTTTCGGCCAGCCGCGCGGCCCGGCGCATTGCGGGGCTTTATACGACGGTCGTGCGCGGCGTGCCCGATCTGGTGCTGATCCTGCTGGTCTTTTTCGGCGGTCAGGTGACGCTGAACAATATCGGCGCCGCCACGGGCCTTTGGGGCTATATCGAGGTCAGCCAGTTCGCCGCCGGCGCCTGCACCATCGGCGTCATTTTCGGCGCCTATTTCACCGAGACATTTCGCGGCGCCATCATGGCCATCCCGCGCGGCCAGATCGAGGCCGGCATCAGCTGCGGCATGCCCAGATCGCTGATCTTTCGCCATATCATCTGGCCCCAGATGGTGCGTTTCGCGCTGCCCGGTTTCACCAATAACTGGCTGGTCCAGCTGAAAACGACGGCGCTCGTCTCGGTGATCGGGTTGCAGGATCTGGTTTACAATGCCTTCACCGCGGGCCGCTCCACCGGGCAGCTTTTTACGTTTATGGCGGCCGCTTTTGTCATCTATTTGGCGCTGACCGGGATCTCGGATCTGGTCCTGCGCGCGGTCGAGCGGCGCTATAGCCGCGGTGTGGTGAGGGCATAACGATGGAAGCGCTGCTGGACTTCATCCCCCTCGATATCGCGCTCATCGCCGAGAATTTCGACCGGTTCCTTTATGGCGTGTGGACCACGCTGAACCTGACCTTTCTGGCGCTGCTTCTGGGCGGGCTGCTGGCGATACCGATGGCGATCGCGCGGGCCTCCGCGCATCCGGTCTTTAACCCTCTGGTCCAGACCTACACCTATGTCTTTCGCGGCACGCCGCTGTTGGTGCAGACCTACCTGATCTATTACGGCGTCGGCCAGTTCGAGGTGATCCGCGAAAGTTTCCTGTGGGATCCGATCCTGTCATCGGCCTGGTGGTGCGCGCTGATCGCCTTCACGCTCAACACCGCCGCCTACACGACCGAGCTGTTGCGCGGCGCCATCGCCGACACGCCCAAGGGCGAGGTCGAGGCCGCCATCGCGACAGGCCATTCCTATCGCAGCCGCATGCGCCGCATCATCCTGCCATCGGCCTTTCGCCGCGCGATCCCCGCCTATTCCAACGAGGTGATCTTCATGCTGCATGGCTCGGTTATCGCCAGTACGATCACGCTGCAGGATATTCTGGGCGTCGGGCGCTGGCTGAACGGGCGCTATTACCTTGCCTATGAGGGGTTCATCACTGCTGCGGTCCTTTATTTTCTGATCGTTCTGTGCATCGCATGGGCCTTCCGCTGGTTCGAGCGGCGCTATCTGCGCCACTTGGCCACCCGGCAAACCACCGCAGTTCCCACCGCCGATCCGGCGGCCTGACCCTAAGGAGACCTATCCATGATCGAACGTATCGAAACCGGCCCGCGCATGAGCCGCATCGTCAAACATTCGGGCACTGTCTACCTCTGTGGGCAGGTCGGCAGCGGCGCGGATGTCGCCGAGCAGACGCGCGATTGCCTTGCGCGTGTCGATGCCCTTCTGGCCAAGGCCGGCTCGTCACGCGAGCACATTTTGCAGGCCATCGTGTGGCTGGCCGATATGTCGGATTTCGATGCGATGAACGAGGTGTGGGACGCGTGGGTGCCCGAAGGTCACGCACCGGCCCGCGCCTGCGGTGAGGCAAAGCTGGCGAATGCGGACCTGCTCGTCGAGGTCATCGTGACGGCGGCGGTGCGCGACTGACGCTAAGGTCGGGCCTGCGGGCAGTGGGCCAACGCGCTGTGTCAGCGGGCCGCCGTGACAGCGGCGGGCTTTCCTGAAGTCGCTCGATGATCCCGCATCCGATCCGGGTGTGGGATATTCGGTTGCTCAGCCGGGCAATCCTGCGCATCTTGACGTTGGCTATCGTAACCATTCGGATGCAAAATGAGGCGGGGATAAACATTCGATATCGCGCAATAATTCAGAAGTGATATCGAGCCCTTTGACAAGGTTTCGGCATGACAAAAAGTGCCGCTGCGCCATCCGCAAAAGGAGACTCCCATGACCAGATCCGTCGTCATCGCCTCAGGCGTTCGCACCGCCATCGGAACGTTCGGCGGTGCGCTATCGGGGCATAGCCCATGCGATCTGGGCGCCGCCGTGGCTGCCGAGGCCATTGCGCGCGCCGGGGTCGAGCCGGGCGATGTGCAGCAAACCGTGCTGGGCAATGTTCTGCACACCCAGCCCGAAGATATGTATATCAGCCGCGTCGTCGCCATGCGCGCAGGCGTGCCCGAGACCTCCCCGGCGCTGACGCTGAACCGGCTTTGCGGCTCGGGCCTGCAGGCGGTGGTGACCGCAGCCGAGCAGATCGTGCTCGGCAATGCCGATATCACGCTGGCCGGCGGCGCCGAGAGCATGAGCCGCGCGGGCCATTTGCTGACCCAGGCGCGCCACGGCGCCAAGATGGGCGACGTGCGTGCCGTGGACATGATGATCGGCGGTCTCACAGATCCGTTCGGCAATGGCCATATGGGCGTGACCGCCGAAAACATCGCGGCCCGGCATGGCATCGACCGCGCCGCGCAGGACGCCTTCGCCCTCGAATCGCACCGCCGCGCTGCTGCCGCGATTGCCGAAGGCCGGTTTGCCGATCAAATCCTGCCGCTGACGGTCAAGCAGGGCCGCAACGAGATCACATTCGACACCGATGAGCATGTGCGCAGTGATCTGACGCCCGAGCGTCTGTCGGGCCTGCGCCCCGCCTTCGCCAAAGAGGGCAGCGTCACCGCGGGCAACGCTAGCGGCATCAACGACGGCGCCGCCGCGCTGGTGCTAATGGAGGAAGGCGCGGCTGAGGGCAGGGGCGCCAAGCCGCTCGCTCGCATCGTTTCCTACGGCCTTGGCGGCGTTGCGCCGGAAATCATGGGCATGGGCCCGGTGCCCGCGACGCGTCAGGCGCTGGCGCGCGCGGGGCTGCGTGTGAGCGATCTCGACGTGATCGAGAGCAACGAGGCTTTTGCCGCGCAGGCCTGCGCGGTAACGGCGGAGCTGGGCTTTGATCCGGCTCGCGTCAATCCCAATGGCGGCGCCGTTGCCTTGGGCCATCCTATCGGCGCATCGGGCGCGATCATCCTGGTCAAATTGCTGCATGAATTGCAGCGCGGTGGCGGCCGTTACGGCCTTGCCACCATGTGCATCGGCGGCGGGCAGGGCATCGCGGTCGTCGTCGAGCGCATGGCATGAGGTGCCAGCGCGCCGCGCCCTAGAAAATCTTGCGCGCGACCCGCTGGGCGATGTTTATGAAATGGCGCACATGCACGCCCTGCTCGTCCAGTCGGTAATTCACCGACAGGGCAGTCTGCGCCAAATCCGGCTCGATCCGCAGGAACTTGATCCCGTTGCGCTTGGCATTGCCGACCGAGGCGGGAACGATGCAGACGCCTTCGCCAATGGCCACGAGGCTGAGCGCGGTCTGAAGGTCCATGGTAAAGACGCGGTTGCGGATCTCGACCCCCTTGGCCGCGCAGGCGTCCAGAACGAAATCTGCGTAGCTGGGGCGCGGATATTCGGGATAAAGGATCATGTTGTACTGGGCGATCTGCGCAAGGCTGGCGCTGCGCCGCGGCCCGGTGTCGATCGTATCGGGAGCGGCCAAGACCAGTGGCTCTTCGCCCAGCTTCTTGACAGTGATCTCGACATCGACAAGCGTGGGGCGCGCAAAGGCGACGTCAATGGCCCGGTTGACCAGCTGCCGGTGTAGCTGCGCGTTGTTCATGGGCAAAAGCGACAGGTTGATCTGCGGGTAATTCGCGCGAAAGGATTTGATGATGTTGGGCAGGATCCCGTAAGTCGCGGAGCCGACGAAACCGATCCTCAGCCGCCCCTCGGCGCCTTGGCCGATGCGCCGAACTTCCAGTTCGGTATCCTCGATCTGGCTGAGGATATCGCGGCCCCGCACGTGCAGACGCTCCCCGGCCTGCGTCAGGGTGATCGAGCTGCGGCCACGACTGAAGAGAACCGCGCCCATATCCTCTTCCATCTGCTTGATCTGGCGCGACAGGGGCGGTTGCGCAATGCCCAGCCGCTCGGCCGCGCGGCCGAAATGCAGCTCGTCGGCGACGGCCATGAAATAGGTCAGCTGTTTGAGGTTCATGCATCACTTTCCAACAGTCGGACGACTGTATCCCAGGTTTGTCGGAAAGGCGTTAACTTTTTGCGGCGATCTCGCCGCTTTGACCGGTCTTGCATCCCAACAAAAAAGAGCGGCCCTCGGGGGGCCGCTCTTTCGCTTGGTATCATAAGGGACGCGGCGATCAGGCCGCCTTGGCTGCGGCTTCGGCCTTGAGTTTGAAGTCGAACTTCATGTGCAGGTCCGTGCCCAGCGATGGATCGGCCTTTTCGAACTTGCCGATCAGGCTGTCTTTGACGGCAAACACGCTGTCATCCTCCAGCCAGCCGCTATCGGCGTCAAAGATCTGGCTGACCAGGGGGCGATAGCCCTCCTTGGAAATGATGAAATGCATATGGCCGGGGCGCATCGCGTGGTGGCCCATATAGCGCAGTAGCTCGCCCGCGGTCTCATTGTCGGGGATGGGGTAGGGGACGGGGCGCACGGCGACAAACGCGTAATGGCCGTTCTCGTCCGTCTCGAAGCGACCGCGCAGGTTATATTCGGGCTGATCGGGATCGAGATTCTCGTAGATGCCGTTGGGCGCGTCCTGCCAGACATCCATCGTCACACCGGCCAGCGGATTGCCGTCGGTGTCGTGGATATAGCCTTCGTAATAGGCGGTTTCCTCGTTGTCGAAATGCTTGATGATCGTCGACGCACCCTTGGGCAGGACGGGGGGATTCTCGCGGTAGAAGGGGCCAAGGACGGTCGACGCGCTCTCGCCCTTTTCAACAGGGTTGGTCAGCATGTCGGCCAGCACTTCGATGCCAAGGATATCGCCCAGAAGGATGAATTCCTGGCGGTTGTCGTCACAGGTCTGGCCCGCACGCTTGAGGAATTCGCAGGCCTGGATGAATTCGCTGTGCTGCAAGTTCACCTCCTTGCAGAAGTCGTGCATGTGGCGGATGAGCGCGGACATGATCTCGCGCTGGCGGTCGCTGATATCGCCATTCTTGCCCAGTGCGGCGACGACGACGTCGGTGATGTTGTCTTGTGATACGATGCCCATTTGGATGCTCCTCAAACGATACGGACTGACACATGAGGGCGCATGCGTCCCTCCTCCCTAGTGCTGCGCCACCTTCGACCAAATGACCGCCCGGCCCAATACCCGGACCGGTATCAGGCGATACTTTGACCGGACGGCGCGGATGCTGTCGGGTCGACGGTGAACGCCCGCGGCGCGCCCCAGGGCCCTGCGGAACGCGAAAGAAGGACGCTGCGCATGATCGACACACTCAAGACAATGCAAGAGGCGCTGAACGGCACGCCCCATCTGCGGCGGCTGGGCCGGCTATTCTCGGAAACGGTCCTCTTGGGCGTGGACGAGGACGAGTATTACCTGACCTTCGAGAAGGGCGAGCTGGTGGACATCTCCGAAGGCCCCAGCCGCAAGACGCCTTACAGGTTCTCGTATCACACGGACAAGGACGCGCTGCAGAGGTTCTGGGAGCCGCTGCCGGCGCCCGGATTTCACGACATTTTTGGCCTGGTCAAGATCGGGCGCGGGCGCATTGCCGGGGATATCCTGGTGCTGGTCAAGAACCTGCGCTTCTTCAAGGAATTCATGATGTTGCCGCGCGACATGAAGGGAGGCCAGTCATGAGCGTCGAGCCAATCACCGGCCGCTACCTGACGGCCATGGTCGAGGGCGCCCCGCGCCGTATCTATTTCGAGGAGGCGGGTGAGGGTACTCCGGTGCTCTGCCTGCACACGGCGGGCGCGGACACGCGGCAGTGGCGCCATCTGATGAACGACGCCGAGATCACCGCGCAGCACCGCCTGATCGCCTTCGACATGCCGCTGCACGGCAAATCCCTGCCGCCCGAAGGGTTCGAGACCGAAGAGTACCTGCTGACCACAGACGCCTATATCGAGACGATCCTGGCGGTGATGGACGGCCTCGGCCTGGATAAGCCGATCCTTGCGGGCTGTTCGATGGGCGGGCGCATCGCGCTGCAACTGGCCGCGCTGCACCCGGATCGCTTTGCCGGCTTCATCGCCATCGAGGCCAGCGATTTTCAGCCCGCTTGGTACGATATCGACTGGTTCCACCGCCCCGATGCGCATGGCGGTGAAATGGGTGCGGCGCTGGTCTCGGCCAATATCAGCCCCCATGCCCCCAATTCCGAGCGATGGAACACGCTCTGGATGTTCATGCAATCGGGGCCGGGCGTCTTTCGCGGTGACCTCAGCTTTTATACCCGCGACGACAGCCTGATCGCGCGCCTCGGCCAGATCGACACCGCAAAAACGCCGGTGCATATCATCGTCGGCGCCTACGATCTGACCTGTACGCCCGAAGATGCCAAGCGGACGGCAGATGCCATCCCCGGCGCCACGCTCGCCGTCATGGACGAGTTGGGCCATTTCCCGATGTCCGAACATCCCGAAGGCTTCCGTCCATTTTTCATCGAGGCATTGGCCAAGATGCCGAAGAGCGCCGCCTAAGTGAGCGCCCCCGCCGATACCAGCGCGGCCCCGGCGCATGGCCGCAGCCTGATGCGCGATGCTTCGGCCTCGGCCATCGCGGCGGGGTTCCTGGCGGTGCTGGTATCGAATGCGGGACCGCTCTTGATCTTCTTGCAGTCGGCGCGGGCAATGGGCGTGTCCGAGACGGTGTTTTCCGGGTGGGTCGCCGCGATCTCGCTGACGGCGGGGCTGGCCTCGATCGGGCTGAGCCTTGCGTTTCGGGCGCCCGTTCTGGTGGCCTGGTCGGCGCCGGGCGTGGTCCTGTTGGGCACCGTGGGGCCGGGCCTGCCGTTTTCGGATATCGTGGGTGCCTATCTGGTCTCGGCGGCCATTATCCTGATCATCGGGGTCAGCGGGCTCTTTGACCGGCTTTTGTCCCTGGTCCCTCCGGCAGTGGCGAGCGGGATGATGGCGGGTATCCTTTTCACCTTCGGCGCCAGCGCGATGGGCGGCTTTGCGACGGCGCCGCTGATGGTGGGCATTCTCTTGCTGGCCTTCGTGGTGCTGTCGGTCATTACGCCGCGTTTTGCGCTGATCTGGCTGCTTGCGGGCGTTCTGATCCTGACATTTGCGTCCGCTGAGAGCGGACAGGGCGCGCCGCGGATCTTTCCGCAATTGACCGCGACGTGGCCGACCTTTTCGACTGCCGCGCTTTTGGGGCTGGCGCTGCCGCTGACGCTGACCACGTTGACGGGGCAGTTCCTGGCCGGGCTCGCGATCTTGCGGACATACGATTTTCACCTGCCCGCGCGGCCCGTGCTGGTGGTGGCCAGCCTTGCCTCGTTTGCCGGGGCTTTTTTCGGCGGGATCACCACTGCGCTGGCGTCAATCACCATGGCCCTTGGCGCCAGCGCCGAGGCGCATCCCGATCCGCGCCGCCGCTATGTGGCGGGCGTAGCAACGGGCGGCTTTTTCGTGCTCTGCGCCATCTTCGCTGGCACCATCGGCTGGGCCATGCTGCGCATCCCCGCCGAGCTGATCGCACTCTTGGCCGGTCTGGCCCTTCTTGGCGCCATCGCCAAGGGGCTGTCGGACATGCTGGGCAGCGGGGCCGATATGCAGGCAGGCCTGCTGACCTTCATCACAACGGCCTCGGGTGTGACCATTCTCGATATAGGCTCGGCGTTCTGGGGCATCCTCGTCGGTGTCATCGCCGTTCACACGGCCCGTCTGACCAACCGCCTGCGCGGCGCCTGAATGCGCGCTCCTTCACCTTCAACGACAGGACGATCCACATGACAAACCCATGTATCCTATGTGTCGCGATCACCGGCTCCTTGCCGACCAAAGAGAACAACCCCGCCGTGCCGATCACGATCGAAGAGCAGATCGAAAGCACGCATGAGGCCTTCGAGGCGGGCGCGAGCATCGCCCATTGCCATGTGCGCGACGATGCGGGCAAACCCACCGCCGACCCCGAGCGCTTTGGCCGCCTTCTGGAAGGGTTGCGGCAGCATTGTCCCGGCATGATCGTCCAGCTGTCGACCGGCGGGCGCTCGGGCGCGGGGCACGAGCGGGGCGGCATGCTGCCGCTGCGGCCCGACATGGCGTCGCTCTCTGTCGGGTCCAACAACTTTCCGACCCGCGTTTACGAGAACGCGCCCGACCTGGTCGATTGGCTGGCCGGCGAGATGCGCACCTATGATGTGCTGCCCGAGATCGAGGCGTTCGATCTAAGCCATATTCATCAGGCTGTGGCGATGCATGCCGACGGACGTCTGCCGCGCAAGCTCTATGTGCAGTTCGTGATGGGCGTAAAGAATGCGACGCCCGTCGACCGCGATATCTTTGACTACTACGTCAAGACGATGCAGCGCATCGCGCCGGATGCCAACTGGTGCGCGGCGGGGATCGGGCGCCACCAGCTGACGGTGAATGAATGGGCTATCGCGGCAGGCGGGCACACCCGTACCGGCCTTGAGGATAACGTGCGCCTCGACAAGGACCGGCTGGCGCCCTCGAACGCGGCATTGGTCGCCCGCGCCGCAGCGCTTTGCGAGAAATACGAGCGCCCCGTCGCCACGTGGCAGCAAGCCCGCGATATCCTGGGTCTGGCGCAGCCGCGCCAGGGCGCCCGGTAACGAGTTCGCGCCTTTGGGTATCAGGCCTTACCGAAGCGGTATTGGACTTGGCCCCCGCAGAGGCGCAACCTCTTAACCAGCACAAAGAGCGCTAAGACAAGCGAAGATCAAAAGGGGATACGGCTTTGCCCAAGATCGAGAACATCAGCACGAGGATCGTCGATTTGCCCACCATCCGGGGGCATGTCCTGTCGATGGCGACGATGACGGTTCAGTCCGTGGTGCTGGTGCATGTCCACTTCTCGGATGGCTCGGTCGGTATCGGCGAGGGCACGTCCATTGGCGGGCTCAGCTATGGCGCCGAAAGCCCCGAAAGCATCGCCTCGGCGATCGAGACCTATATCGCCCCGGCCATCATCGGCCGCGACGGCGATAACGTGAACGCCGCCCGCCACGCCGCTGAGCGCGCGGTCACGGGCAACCCCATCGCGCGCTGCGCAGTCGAAAACGCCCTTTGGGACGGCCTCGGCAAGCGCGCGGGCAAGTCCGTGGCCGAGCTTTTCGGCGGTGCGCTGCATACCGGACTGGAAGTGGCGTGGACGCTGGCCTCGGGCAATGCGGCGCAGGATATCGAAGAGGCCATGTCGATGCTCGAGCAACGCCGCCATCGCCAGTTCAAGCTGAAGGTCGGCAAGCGCGCGGTGCGCGAAGATATCGCACACGTGGCCCGCATCAAAAGCGCGCTGGGCGACCGGGCCAAGGTAACGGTCGACGTCAATCAGGCCTGGAGCCTTCATGACGCCCGCATCGGCCTGGCCGGTCTGCAGGAAATCGGCGTCGACATGGTCGAGCAGCCCATCGCGGCCTGCCATCGCCATGCGCTGGGCACGCTGACGCGTGACTACCAGATCGCCGTCATGGCCGATGAGGCGCTGCGCGGTCCCGAGGATGCGCTGAACCACGCGTGCGAGCATGCGGCGGACGCTTTTGCGGTCAAGATCGCGCAATCGGGCGGCCTCAGCCGTGCGGCAGAGGTGATCGCCATCGGGCAGGCCGCCGGCATTGGCCTTTATGGCGGGACCATGCTGGAATCGGGCGTTGGCACTGCCGCTGCGCTGCAACTTTTTGCGACTGTGGGCCATCTGGCCTGGGGGACCGAGCTGTTTGGTCCGCTCCTGTTCAAGGACGACATTTTGACGACCCCGCTGGTTTATTCGGACTTCCAAGTCCATGTTCCGGCGGGACATGGCAGCGGCGTGACGCTGGATCAGGACAAGGTTGATTTCTACACGCGGGGCAAAACCCGGGCGGTGCCTACGCACACACACATGAAGGCAAGCGTCTGAAACCCGGAGGAGGGGACAGACAGTGACCAACGAGGAGGAGAAGACATCATGCTGACACTGCCAAAACTGGACGAGCTTGATCGCCGTTTGGAGAACATCGTCGAGGACGATCCCGAGAATGGCGTCTTTCGCGCACGCCGCGACATGTTCACCGATCCGGACCTTTTCGAGCTGGAGATGAAGCACATCTTCGAGGGCAACTGGATCTACATGGCGCATGAAAGCCAGATCCCGAACCCCGGTGACTATTTCACGCTGCATATGGGCCGCACGCCTGTCGTCATCACCCGAGACAAGGACGGCGAGCTGCACGCGCTGGTCAATGCCTGCTCGCACCGGGGCGCCATGCTCTGCCGTTTCAAGCGCCGCAACCAAAAGACATTTACCTGCCCCTTCCACGGCTGGACCTTCTCGAACACCGGCAAGCTTCTGAAGGTCAAGGACCCCAAGGGCGCAGGATATCCCGAGCAGTTCAACCAGGATGGCAGCCACGATCTGACGCGCGTTGCCAAATTCGGCAATTATCGCGGTTTCCTCTTCGGCTCGCTCAACCCTGATGTGGAAGAGCTGGAGGATTACCTGGGCGAGGCCAAGAAGATGATCGACATGGTCGCCGACCAGTCGCCCGACGGTCTCGAAGTGCTGCGCGGCGCGTCAACCTACACCTACGATGGCAACTGGAAGCTGCAGGCCGAAAACGGCGCCGATGGCTATCACGTCTCGGCCGTGCATTGGAACTATGTGGCCACCACCGGCCGCCGCACGCAGGACGGCAAGGAAGACAAGATCAAGGCCACCGATGCGTCCAAATGGGCCAAGCAGAAGGGCGGCTTTCATTCCTATGTGAACGGTCACCTGCTGCTCTGGACGACCTGGGCCGACCCTACCAATCGCCCCAACTACGCCAAGCTGGGCGAGTGGACCGAGCAGTTCGGCAAGGAAAAGGCCGAGTGGATGACGGGCGTTCTGCGCAACCTTTGCCTCTATCCCAACGTCTTCCTGATGGACCAGTTCTCTAGCCAGCTGCGTATTTTCCGGCCCATTTCGGTCGATCAGACCGAAGTGACGATCTATTGCATCGCCCCCAAGGGCGAGAGCAAGGAAAGCCGCGCGCATCGCATCCGCCAATACGAGGATTTCTTCAACGCCTCTGGCATGGCGACGCCGGACGATACCGAGGAATTCCGTGCAACCCAGCGCGGCTATCAGGGCAGTGCCCACGCCAAGTGGAACGACCTGACCCGCGGAGCGACCCAGTGGATCGAAGGCCCCGACGAGGACGCCAAGGCGCTGGGGATCAACCCGATCCTGTCGGGTGCGCGCACCGAGGATGAGGGCCTTTTCGTGATCCAGCACAGCCAATGGGCCGAGCGGATGCGGGACGCGGTCAGCGCCGAGCGCGAGACCCTTTCGGGCGAAGAACAGCAAGTGGCAGCGGAGTGAATGATATGAGCACCAACACCATGGAAAAACCCGCCTCGGACGCCAAAGCGATCAGCTATGACGAGATCCAGCAATTCCTCTTTGCCGAGGCGCGTTGCCTTGATGATCGGGACTGGGATGCGTGGCTGGAATTCTACCACGACGATTGTGAATTCTGGATGCCCGCCTGGGATGATTTCGACACGCTGACCGAGGATCCGCAATCGGAGATGTCGCTGATCTGGTATCCGGACAAGTCCGGCATCGAGGATCGTGTGTTCCGCATCAAGACGGACCGCTCTTCGGCCACGTCGCTGCCCGAGCCGCGCACGGCGCATTACCTCGCCAATATCGAGGTGCTTTCGCGCGAGGGCACGCAGATCAAGCTGCGCTTCAACTGGCAAACGCTCAGCTTCCGCTACGGCCAGACCGACCGGCATTGGGGTACGTCGTTCTATACGCTGGATGTCAGCGGCAAGACGCCCCTGATCGCGGCCAAGAAAGTGGTGCTCAAGGACGATCACATTCACCACGTCGTCGACGTGTATCACACCTGAGCCCGGCCAGTTTCCCGGACCAGACCCACCATCACGTCAAGACCTGCGCGATCCGGCCCGATGCCGGATCGCGGCGGGGGAGGAGTATGCAAATGGCCTATCAGGTCGCACTGAATTTCGAGGATGGCGTCACCCGCGTGATCGACGTGGATGAGGACGAGAAAGTCACCGACGCCGCCTTCCGCAACAAGATCAACTTGCCCATGGATTGCCGCGATGGCGTCTGCGGCACCTGCAAATGCAAGTGCGAAGAGGGTGAGTACGAGCTTGAGTTCTACATGGACGAGGCGATGACCGAGGAAGAGGCCGAAGAGCGCTTTGTTCTCGCGTGTCAGATGACGGTCGAGAGCGATTGCATCATTTCTGTCCCGGTCTCGTCCGAGATCTGCAAGACCGGCGCGCAGACCGTTCGCGGCGCCGTGCAGGCCATCGACGCGCTGTCGGACACCTCCTACAACCTCACGGTCAAGCTGCAGAAGGCGATGGGTTTCCTGCCCGGCCAATACGTCAATATCAGCGTGCCGGGCACCGACGCGCACCGCTCCTACTCATTTTCGTCGCGCCCCGGCGCCGAGGAGGCGACGTTTCTTATCCGCAACCTCAAGGGCGGCGTGATGTCCAGCTATCTCGAAGCCGGATCGACCGGCGACGAGGTCGAGCTGACCGGCCCGATGGGCGCGTTCTATCTGCGCAACCTGGAGCGGCCCCAGCTGTGGCTGGCGGGCGGCACCGGCCTGGCGCCGTTTCTGTCGATGCTGGAGGCGTTGGCCGAACAGGGGACCGAGCAGCAGATCACGCTCTATTACGCCGTGACGAACGCCGCTGACCTGGTGGAATTGGCGCGCGTGCAGGAGTTGGCCGAAAAGATCGGCACGGTGCGGGTGATCACGATCCTCGCGTCGGACGATGACGATCACGAGCGCAAGGGGTTTGTCACCGATCACGTCACCGCGGACGAGCTGAATGGCGGCGATGTCGATGTGTATCTGTGCGGCCCGCCCCCGATGGTCGAGGCAGTGCGCCAGCATTTCAAATCGCTGGGCACGGAGCCTGCAAATTTCTACTTCGAAAAATTCACGCCCAATGATGCGCTCGAGGCTGCTGCATGATGGCACGTTTCGAAGGAAAATGCGCCGTCATCACGGGCGCAGGGCAGGGCATCGGCCGCCGCGTGGCCGAGCGTATGGCAGCCGAGGGCGCCGAAGTGCTGGTGGTCGACCGCTCGGACGCGCGCCACGATACGGTCGCGTCCATCAAGGACGCGGGGGGCACGGCGCACGAGCTGGCCGTCGATCTGGAAACCTACGAGGGCTGCAAAGCGGCCATCGCCAAGGCGGTCGAGTTGTGGAGCCGGGTCGATATCCTGGTGAACAATGTCGGCGGCACCATCTGGGCCAAGCCGTTCGAGTATTACGAGCCCGCGCAGATCGAGGCCGAGATCAGCCGCTCGCTGATGCCGACGCTATATGGCTGTCACGCTGCGCTTGAGCCGATGCTGAAGGCCGGGTCGGGCGTCATCGTCAATGTCAGCTCGATCGCCACGCGCGGCCTGAACCGCGTGCCCTACGGCGCGGCCAAGGGCGGCGTGAATGCGATCACCGTCAACCTCGCCTGGGAAGTGGCCGAGCGCGGCATCCGCGTCGTTGCCACCGCGCCCGGCGGAACCGAGGCACCGCCCCGGCCCGTGCCGCGCAATCCCAACGCTTCGGAAGAACAGCGCGAGGACTGGTACCAGACGCTGGTCGATCAGACGCTGCAATCAAGTTTCATGAAACGCTATGGCACGCTCGATGAACAGGCAGGGGCGATCTTGTTCCTGGCCTCGGATGACGCGTCATACATCACCGGCGTCACGCTGCCTGTCGGCGGCGGCGACCTCGGATAACGGGTCCAACAGACCAATCTGTTTTCAGGGAGGAAACACAACATGAAGAAACTGACACAAACGGCCGCGGCGGCGCTGATTGCCGCACTCGGCACATCCTCGGCCTATGCCGAAGAGATCAAAGTGGGGCTGCTTTTGCCCTATTCCGGCGTCTATGCGTCGCTGGGCAACGAGATCGAGGCGGGCTTTCGCCTTGGCCTCGAGACATTCGGCGGCGAGACCGACGACACGTTCGAGATCGTGACCGAAGACACTGAAGTGAAGCCGCCTGTCGCACTGGGCAAGGCCAAGAAACTGGTCCTGCAGGACGAGGTTGACGTGATGGTCGGCATCGTCAGCTCGGGCGTTCTGGGCGCCGTGCGGGACTTCGTCGACGGCGCCAAGGTGCCGCTGATCGTCGCCAACGCAGGCAACGATGAGGCCACCGGCGAGGCATGCAGTGCCTATATCACGCGCCTTTCGTTCTCGAACCAGCAGGTCAACCGCCCGATGGGCCAGCACCTTTATGATCAAGGTGTGCGCAAGGTCTTTACCATGGCATCGGACTATGCGGCCGGCCACCAGATGATCGGCGCCTTCGCCGAGGCATTCGAGGCCGCCGGCGGCGAGATCGTCGGACAGGAATTCACCCCCTTCCAGAAAACGCAGGATTTCGGCCCCTATATGGCCAATGCACAGGCCAGCGGCGCGGATGCGGTCTATGTCTTCTATGCGGGCGGCGAGGCGATTTCCTTCGTCAAGCAGTATGACAGCTTTGGTCTCAAGGCCGATCTGCCGCTTTATGGTGCGGGCTTTTTGACATCGCCCCTCTACGTCAACGCAGAAGGCCCGGCGGCCATCGGCGTGATCGCGGCGCTGCACTACGTGCCGACCATCGAAAACGAGGCCAACAGCGTCTTTGTAGAGGCTTTCAAGGCACAGAACGACCGCGCGCCCTCCGAATTTGCGGTGCATGGCTATGACGCGGCCCGCGCACTTGTGATGGCCTCCGCTGGCGGGGCAAGCGACCGCGAGGCGCTGGCCACCGCGCTGAGCAAGACCTCCTTCGACGGCCCGCGCGGTGCGACCTCGATCGACCCGGCGACCAACAATATCGTCCAGCCGATCTATGTCTACGAGACCGTCGCCAATGAAAATGGCGAAGGCCTGACCCAGAAGGTGCTGGCCACGCTGCCCGCAACTGCGGATCCGGCCAACGGCTGCTCGCTGGCCAACTGAGACAGGCAATCGGGCCGCGTGCCATTCGGCGCGCGGCCTCTCTCAATTTTCCGAAAGGTGACGCAAGATGGATGTCGGTTTCTGGCTCTTTCAAACGCTGAACGCATTGCAGCTGTCGATGCTGCTCTTCCTGCTTTCCGTCGGGCTGACGGTCATTTTCGGATTGATGCATTTCGTGAACCTCGCCCACGGGTCCCTCTACGCGTTCGGCGCCTATGTCGCCGCTAGCACAGCAGGCGTGGTCGGCTATTGGGGCGCGTTCATCCTGGGGCCCATCGCTGTCGCTGCGATCGGGTTCATCCTCTACGCAACGCTGATCCGGCGGATGCGCAAATCCGGCCCGATGGCCCAGGTTCTGGTCACCTTCGGTCTGATCTTCGCCCTGTTGGACATCACGCGGATCATCTGGGGCGATCTGGCACTGGGCATCCAGCTGCCGCCGATCCTGTCGGGGCGCCTCTCGCTGGGCGCGCTGGAATATCCGCTTTACCGCGTGTTCATCATCGTTCTGGGTCTCGTTATCTTCGCTGCATTGTCCCTGGTCCTCAGCCGCACGCAGATCGGCGCCATGATCCGGGCCGGCGTCGACAATGACAACATGGCCGCCTGCCTTGGCATCAATGTCGAGAAGCTTTTTTTCGCGGTCTTCTGCGTCGGCTGCGCGTTGGCTGGCCTTGCGGGTGTCGTCGCGGCGCCCATCTTGTCGGTCACGCCCGATATGGGCCTTCAGATCCTAATCCCGACGCTGATCGTCATCGTGATCGGCGGGCTTGGCTCGCTCAAGGGCGCGTTCATCGGCTCGCTGATCTACGGCTTCGTGCAGACTTTTGGTGCGGTTCTGGTGCCGTCGCTGGCCTCGGTCATCGTCTATGCGCTGCTGGCGGTCGTGCTGGTGACGCGGCCCACTGGCCTCTTTCCGGCAAAGGTGTAACTCATGTTCAGGCACACTCCTCTTCGTATCGTGACATTGCTGTCCCTTGTTGCGGGCATGATCGTCGCGGCCTTCACCGCAGGCTATTTCGGGCTTGAAATCCTCGCCGAGATCATCGTCCTGGCCATCCTCGTCGTCGCGCTCGATCTGGTGGCGGGCTTCGGCGGCATGGTCTCGCTCTGCCACGGAGCCCTCTTGGGCTTTGGCGCATACGCCTTCGCGGTGCTCACCGGGCATTTCGGCTGGGACGCGTTTCCCGCGATGGCGGCGGCAATTGCGCTGACCGGCATGACCGGCTGGATTATCGGCGCGATCTGCTCGGGCAGTCACGGGATCTATTTTATCATGGTCACGCTGGCCTTCGGGCAAATGGCCTATTCCTTTGTTTTCGGCAGCACCTTTCTGGGCGGCGATGACGGCCTCGGGGGGATTTCGCGCCCCGATCTGTCGGCGATCGGCGTCAATCTGAACGACAGCCGGAGCTTCGTGCTCTACGCGCTGGTCTGCGCGGTGATCGCCTACCTTTTCGCCGCAGCCTTCTTGCGCTCGGGCGTCGGGCGCAGCCTTGTGGGCGTCAAGCAAAGCGAGCAGCGCATGCGCGCGCTCGGCCTCGTGCCGTGGCGCACCAAGGCGCATGCTTTCGGGGTGTCGGGCCTTATCGCAGGTTTGGCGGGTGTTCTGGCGGCGCAGCACATCATGTATATCTCGCCGGGCCTCTTGTCCTGGACAGTATCGGGCGAGGCACTGGTCGTCGTTATCCTGGGCGGTCTAGGCACGCTCGTCGGCCCGATAGTGGGCGCCGTGGCCTTCGTCTTGATCAAGCATGAGGTCAGCGCCATTACACCCTACTGGCACCTTGTCGTAGGTATCATTCTCATCGCCGTCGTGATGAGCCGGGCCAACGGCATGTTCGGCTTTGTCGAGGCGCGCCTCGAGGCGCGGCGCAAACGGTCGATACCAGGCAGCAAGGCGACGAGCGATCTGGAAGGGGAGGTGCGCGATGCTTGAGGTCAAGGGACTGGACAAGAGCTTCGGCGCGATCCACGTCACGCGGGACGTGTCGCTGAAGCTGGAAAAGGGCGAACGGCGCGTGATCCTCGGCCCCAACGGGGCGGGCAAGACGACGCTTTTCAATCAGCTGGTGGGCGAGCTGACGCCCGACAAGGGCAGTGTCATGCTGGACGGCGAGGATATCACGCCGCTGGGCGTTGCGGCGCGCGCGGGCAAGGGTCTGTCGCGCAGCTATCAGAAAAACACGCTGTTCGACGAGCTGAGCCTGCGCGACAATCTCAGCCTGGCGGCCGCGATCCGCACCGGGGCCAGCCGCTCGTTCTTTCGCGACTCGCTGAGCGATAAGGGCGTGGCCGAGATTGTGGCCGAGGTCGCCCATCAGGTGCATCTGACGCCACATCTGGATCTGATGGTGTCCGAAGTCTCCTACGGCATCCGGCGCCAGCTGGAGGTTGGGATCGCCTTGGCCACGCGGCCCCGCGTGATCCTCATGGACGAGCCGACCTCGGGCATCGGCCCCGAGATGAGCCATGCATTCCACGCCATGCTGAACGATCTGCCGCGCGATCTGACGCTGCTCATCATTGAGCATGACATGGATTTGGCCTTTGACGTGGCCGATAGCATCACTGTTCTGAACTATGGCGAGGTCGTCTTTGACGGCACGCCCGAGGCGGCGCAGGGCTCGCCCATGTTGAAAGAGATTTATCTGGGGAGTTGGGAAGATGCTTGAACTCAAAGGAATCGAGTCGGGCTATGGCGATACCCAGGTCCTCTACGGCGTTGACTTCAATGCGCAGACGGGCCGGGTTCTGGCCGTTCTGGGCCGCAATGGCGCAGGCAAAAGCACTACATTGAAAACCATCATGGGCTTGTTGCCGCTGCGCGCGGGCACGATCTCGCTGGACGGGACGGTGATGAACGGCACCGCGCCCTACGATGTGGCCCGCGCCGGCATCGGCTATGTGCCCGAGACGCGCGATATCTTCCCGTCCCTGACCGTGCGCGAAAATCTCGAATTGGCGGCCTCGCGGGGGCGGTCCGGCGATTGGACCATGCAGACGGTCACCGACCTCTTCCCGCGCCTTGGCGAGCGGATGGACAATGGCGGCCAGCAACTTTCGGGCGGCGAGCAGCAGATGTTGTCCATCGCCCGCGCGCTTCTGCTCAATCCGCGTCTTTTGATCCTCGATGAGCCGACCGAGGGCCTCGCCCCGATCATCGTCAAGCTGATCCACGACAAGCTGCAGGACCTGCGCAGTGCGGGCCTGTCGATGGTTCTGGTCGAGCAGAATTTCGGCTTTGCGACGTCGCTGGCCGATGACGTGGCCATCGTGTCGCGCGGGCAAGTCGTCTGGACCGGGACGCCAGAGGGCATTCGCGCCGATACCGAAATGCAGCACAAATGGCTGGGGGTCTGACGCGCAGCGGCGTTGACCGCGGATAAGAAGGTTTTTGTCAGCGACCTTCAGCGGGTATCTGACACGGCCGGAGTGGGGGAACTTCGTCAGGCCGCGATGTGCTGCGCCTCATACTCGGGTGAGCCCGTCCACCTGAGCGACCAGGATGCACCGGGTCGCACGTTCTGAACCGCCTGGGGATCAAAGCAGACCAGGCAATTTCCTTCGGGCGCGCGAACCGACGGATAAACCAGCCCCCGCGCGCCAGCCCGGCGCAATTCCAGCGCCAGTCGCTGGCCTTCGGGGTATCCGGTGGCCGGATCGGGATGGAGCGCAGGATGATCGGGGGTGTCCGCCATGTCGTCGAAACTGCCGATGAAATCCGCGTGCAACTCGATATAGCGCGCCTCGTCGTGGAAATATCCGGTAAAGCCCAGTTCGCGGGTGCGGTGATAGGCGACCTCGGCAATTGAGACGAGGACGTTCCACGCGCAGTACCATGCGCCGCGATCTTCGCCATTAAAGCGATTGCCGCCCTTGCGCGTATAGGTGAAGGCCGCGTTGACGTGGCTGTCGCCGTAAACGCGCAGGTCGGCGGCGCGCCGGCGCCAGGCAAGCTCGCGCGGGTCCAGATGCGCGTTGCGGCCCCGCTCGGCCACAAGGCGCGCGTTGGTCATGCCTTCGATATCGGCCAGGATATCGGCTTCGGCATCGCTATCAACCAGACCGCGCAGCGTAGGCGGCTTGTGATAGGTCGCAGGCAACAGACGGACGAGGCCGCGATCCGAGAGGTATTTCCGCCTCACGCGCCGCCCCGAAGCGCGTCAAGATAGGTTCGGATGGTCAGGATTTGGGGCAAGCCGCCGTCGATGGCGGTGTCGACGGGCCGCGCACCGCCAAAGAGAGGTCCGGTGTTGGCCCGCGTCATCCAGTCACTGGCCAACGGCGCCGAGAAATAAAGATCGAGCGCCTTGTAGATACCGATCAGCGCCGACAGGCGTAGCAGCTGATCCTTGGTCAAATCGCCGGAATATCCAGGCTTTTTCGCGCGCTTCCAAGTGCTGTCCGACATATCGGCCAGCCCAGCCGCCTCGCGCAATGTAAGCCCCCACGCATCCGTGATGCGCGCGTAGGCCTTGAGTGCGACAGTTGCGATGTCGGTAGGGTCGTGCTGTTCAAGAGCGATATGCATGGCGCTTCTCCTCGGATCAATATCGGGTCATATGATCCAAAAGTAAAGTCCAAATGATCGCATCGTGCGCGTATTGGTGCGAAAGAGAGCCGGCCTGTCTAACGCCGATACGGATTGCGTGGGCCGCGATCCTCCGACAGCGATGCGTGGCGAGTGCGGGCCAGGTCCTCGATCGCATCGGCCAGATGCTCCCTGTCGATGTGATCATCGCCGCGCGCCACGCGAATGCGGTGGGCCGTGATCATCACATCCGCATGGCGGCAACCCTCGGGCGGCTCAAACCGATAGCTGGCAAGCTCGAGCCGCAGGCCCAGCGGATCGCGGAAATAGATCGAATCCATGAACCCACGGTCGACCGGGCCTGAATGCGATACGCCCCGCGCGTCCAGCCGCGCCGGCACCTGCCAGAACGTTGCCTGACTGACATTGAGGGCAAGGTGATGCAGACCGCCGACCGTATCGCGCACTGGGGTGGCATCGGGCGTGCGGCCCTCATTGGTGAAGATCGTAATCAGGCGGCCGTCGCCGGGATCGAAATAAAGATGCCCTTCCTCGGGATCGTCCAGATTGGGCTGATCGAAAATGAATGGCATCCCCAGCACCCCCTCCCAGAAGTCGATCGAGGTCTGCCGGTCTGCACCGAGGATAGTAATATGATGCACGCCTTGCGTTTGAATTTTTCGCAGCTCTTGGTCCTGGCTCATGTCTGGGCTTCCCCCGCAGTCAATGTGTCATGCCGGGCTGGATCATCCGGCTGTGGGTGCGATTTCGCAATCCCGTCACGGCCTCAAGATACGGCTCAAGCGGCGGCTTTCAATGGTCGTGGGGCCGTGATGGCCATGGCGCCGCTATGGCCAAAGCCGAATGCGCGCTCAACTGTCCTTGGTCGCCAAGAGCACATTGGCAGCGGCAAACAGCCGATCATGCCGCACGTTCCGCCGCGCAGGGGGCAAAGAGGTGCCGCGCCCGCGCCGCTTGGTGCGGGGTGTCTTGGGGCCGACCTCCTCCGGTTCTGCCGTGATAGGGCGGCACAGTGCGATATCGTCTAGTACCTGTTCCAGATCTTGCACCGTCGGGGCAGGAAAGGCGCGCAAGGTAAAGCCGACGCGCAGGATCGCCGCATTCTCCATCTGGTAGGCCATGTCCGACAGGATGCGCCGCATTTGCGTTTCGACGTCGTCGCGCTCGGCCACTTGGCGGAACTCCAGCGGCAGGATGAGGCGCCCGTCCTCGGCCAGCGCGGCCGGGGGCATATCCGGTAAAAGGAAAGGTGCAAGCCGCAAGCGTATGGCGCCCAGCAGTTGCGCATAGGTTGCGGCGCCAAGTTCGCGCTTCAGCGCCCGGGCGCCGTGAATTTCGACGGCCATCAGCCCGGCGATCCGCCCGTTGCTGTCGCTGCGCGCGAGTGCCATCGCCTCGCGCCGGAAATGGCCGAGGCGTGCAAGACCGCTGACCTCATCGAACGGATCATACGTGGCGCGCTGCGCCTCGGAGATCATATGCATGCGCTCGCGCTCAAAAAACGCGGCCGCAAGGGGGATGGACGCGAGGTTGAGCGCCATCATTGGCAGAGCTGCGCCGCTGAAAAACGCGATGCACGCCTCCCAGGGCAGCAAGATCGCAGTGAGCATGTGGGATGACACGGCAAGCCCCAGCACCGCGAATTGGCGCAGGCTCCGTTTTTGGACGGTCAGGGTAGCGCGCGACCACAGATAGCCTGCCGTGCAGGACACCATCATGCCCGCCACGCCCGAGATCATGCCGGCGCCGCCGATGGAGATGCGCGTCATGACCGCCATCGACAGACAGAGCAGCGCGCCGCGCCACCCGAGAAAGGCACCGGCAAGGGCGATTGGGACGTTGCGCATGTCCAGGATGACACCTTCCATCAGCTCCAGAGGCGCGCTCATTTGCAGCATGGCGACGATGCCGAAAGAAAGGCCCAGAAGGGTCTGTGCCCGTGTGGTGCGCAAATGCGCGCGCGCGACTCCGTAGAGCGATGACAGAAACACGACGAGCGCGAGGGAAGCGATGAATTGAGGCAGTAGCAACAGCACGGGACACGAATCCTCCGACAAGATCCGCTCAGTATGCGCAGCCTGCGACAAGGAACGCTTAACAGCTAAAATGAGAATGACATTTCAATGCAAAAGGGCGCCAGAGGCGCCCTTTGAACTCGAATGGGACTGCGCCTAGCCCTGATCGGGCGGCGGCAGGATGAAGCCATTGATCGGATAGACGCTGCCGAAGGCGTCGGGATTCGTCTCGACCCGAACCGCAGACCAATCGCCGTTTTTCGACACGTCGATGACGGCCATATCCTGACTCACCTGGTCGCGGTGCCAGTTGGCGTGGTCTATCAGGATCCTGTCCTTTGCGATCACTTCGGACACAACTGCGACATGGCCCAGCGGCATTGACGGCGTCGAGCGGAAGGACATGACTGCGCCGACGACCGGCTGGTTCGACTGATCGAACGTGCCCTTGGCCTTGCCCCACCAGGTATGGGCGTTGCCGCGGATATTGATGCCGCTGACATTGCGGGCGAAGGGAACGCACCAGACGCGCTGGCCCTTGGCGCGCAGGGCCGATGCCTCGCGCAGGGCCATTGCCTCACGGACCGGATCGATACCGCCGAAACTTGGTGTGTCATCGACGCGCGGTGCGCCGGAACAAGCCGAAAGGGCGATGGCGGCGGCGCATAGCAGAGGCGCGGCGCGCCATACGGTTCGGCGTGTCGTGATGGTCATGCAGTCCCTCGTCATTGGTTTTGCCTTGATGTGCTCTGCCTTTTGCGGGAGGCCGGTGCTCTGACGGCACGCGTGCCTTTTCCCGCGATCACGTTTTGCTACACTTTCGCGTCAAATCGAAGTGATTTGAATCCGCTTGGCGAAAAACCGCCAAACTTGGCGGAACATTGCACGTGCGCCCAACGAAAAAAGGCCCCGCGATCCGCGAGGCCTTTCTGTGTCATTTTGCCCGCCTCAGCGCCGGCGGCGCCCGCCGGTGCGGCCTGCGCGGCCGCGGCCCTCGTGACCGGCCTTCGGGGCCTGTTTGTTGAACTCGATCCAAGCACCGCCATGCGGGTCGTTATTGGTCAGGAAGTTGGCGGCACGGATCGCCTCCATTTCCTTGCCGGGCTTGGGCATGGTGCTGCCGAGGCCGAAAAGCTGGCAGAAGGTTTCGTCATCCATGTCCTCGGGGATCTCTAGGCCCGTCGCGGCGACTTCGGCGCGCTTTTCGGCGATCTTCGAAGGCGGAACGGGCAGGGCGACCGGGTTCATGATGGCCGAGGTCATGCCCGCACCCATCGCCATCGGCAGGAAGGCGTTGTTGATGCCGTGGCGGTTGGGCAGGCCAAAGCTGATGTTGGACGCTCCGCAGGTGGTGTTGACGCCCAACTCTTCGCGCAGGCGCCGCACGAGGGTAAAGACCTGCAGGCCCGCGGTGCCCATCGCGCCGATCGGCATGACCAGTGGATCGACCACGATGTCATGCGCGGGGATGCCAAAATCGGCGGCACGCTCGACGATCTTCTTGGCGACGGCGAAACGCACGTCGGGATCTTCGGAGATGCCGGTGTCGTCGTTGGAAATCGCCACGACCGGGACGTTGTATTTCTTGACCAAGGGCAACACGAATTCCAGCCGGTCCTCTTCGCCTGTGACCGAGTTCAGAAGGGGCCGGCCTTCACACGCCTTCAGCCCCGCCTCCAAAGCGGCAGGAACCGAGCTGTCGATGCAGAGCGGCAGATCGACAAGGCCCTGCACCAGTTCGACGATCTTGGTCATCAGGGGCGGCTCGGTCTCGTTCGGGTTGGGGTTCGAATTGTAGACGACGCCCGCGTTGATATCGAGCACGGTCGCGCCGCAATTGGCCTGCGCCACGGCGTCCAGCTCGATGGTCGAGAAATCGCCCGCCTCCAGCTCGGCGGCCAGTTTCTTGCGGCCGGTGGGATTGATGCGCTCGCCGATGACGCAAAAGGGCTCGTCAAAGCCGATGACGGCGGTTTTCGTTTTGCTCTCGACGATCGTGCGGGTCATGTTGGTTCCTTGTTTACTTGATTATTGAGCCGAAGCAGGGACGCCCGAGGCGCCTGCATTATCGATGGCCCATGTCGCATTCGCCTTGATACCGCCAAGCGGGAAGAAATGCACATTGGTGATGTTGAAGTCGGGATTGGCCGCCTTGTGCGCCGCCAGCGCGCCTATGACGTCGTTCGGCTCGTAGGGCAGCAAAAGCTTGGTCACGTCCATCGCGCGCTTTTGCAGCACCTTCAGCGACGGGCCGACGCCGCAGGCGATGGCGAACTTGATCAGCGTTTGCAGCTTGGCAGGGCCGGCGATGCCGATATGGATGGGCAGGTTGATGCCATTGGCCTTCAGCGTGTCCGCCCATTCTATGATCGGGCCCGCCTCGAAAGCGAATTGCGTGGCGATTGCCATCTCGGCATCCGACGTCTCGGAAAACGCCTGCTTCCATTTCAGCGCGGCGCTTACGTTGTCCATACCGCCCGAGGGGTCGATATCGCGGTTGCCCTCGGGATGGCCCGCGACATGCAGCCGTTTGAAGCCTGCCTTGCCGAACTCGCCCGACTCCAATAGCTGCATGGAGCTGTGATACTCGCCATGGGGCGCCGCAACGCCGCCCGCCAGCACCAGCGCCTGATCGACGCCTGCCTCGCCCTGATAGCGCGCGATCCAGTCGGCCAGCGTGGCGCGATCCTTGATGATGCGCGCGGGGAAATGCGGCATGACCGGATAGCCGTCCTTGGCCAGACGCTTGGCCGTGGCGACCATGTCCTCGATGGGCGTGCCCTCGATATGGGCGATATAGACGCGCGTGCCTTCGGGCAGCAGATCGCGGAAGTTCTCGACCTTCTCGGCGGTGCGCGGCATCACCTCGATCGAATAATCCTTGAGTAGCGCCTCGACGGCGGCGGGCGGCGTGGCAGTCTCGGGCGCGGCGCGCTTCTTGAAGTTCAAAAGGGCCATGAAAGCCTCCTTTATCCCGGTTGGGGTCATGCTTCGGGGGCCGCCTGCGCGGTGTTCCATCCATCATTTGCGATCAGCGCCTTGATGCGATCGCGGTCGTATTCCGCATCCAGCCGCGCCGCCTCGGCCTCGGCCACTTCGGCGGGCTCACCCTCGACGGGGTAGGGCGCGGCCTTGCGCCATTCGGCCAGGTAATCGTCTGTGCCGCCTGCGCCGGTTTTCATGGCCGCGCGGTCGATCGCCTGCTCGAATCGCTCGGGCAGCTGCTTCTTCGCGCCGCGGCGTCCCTTGCCGACGATGACCTGTGCGGGGATGTCCCGCCAGTAGACGATGGTGACGTCGACCATGGTGATTCCTTCCTGATGCTGGCCCTTGTCTAATGCACGCATTCCGCTGCCCGGCGCCTGTTTTCGACCCAACGCGCGCACTGCGCGACGCGCGCAGACTAACCGCAAGTCTCGCGGTGGGCCATCTGCGGGGAGTGCCGAAATTTTCATGATCTGCATGAGGTGCGACATGAGGCGTATGGGCGCGCCGTGCGCTGTGGGCTTGCGCGGCGCGCGCATAGGCCATACTTTGGGGGTAACTCAAAATGGAGGGCGTTCCCTATGACGCCCAAGCGTCCCGAAGGTGCGGGCGCTGTCCCGAAACCGGTTGAAAGCCCCGCGCCGATACCGCCCGATCGCCCGCCTCTCTATGCTGCGCTCGATCTGGGTACAAATAGCTGCCGGATGCTGATCGCGGAGCCCCGCGGCAGTCAGTTCCGCGTGGTCGACAGCTTCAGCAAGTCTGTTCAGCTGGGCGCCGGTCTGGAAAAGACGGGGCAGTTGTCGCGCGCCTCGATCGGGCGGACTATTCAGGCGTTGCGCGTCTGCCAACAGAAACTCAAGCGCCACAAGGTGGCATCCATGCGGCTCGTCGCGACCGAGGCCACCCGACGTGCGGGCAACGGTGCCGCGTTCATGGCGCGTGTGCGCCGCGAGACGGGGCTGACGCTGGACGTCATCACCCCGCTCGAGGAGGCGCAGCTGGCCGTTGTCAGCTGTGCGCCGCTGGTGGCGCCCGAAACCGACCAGCTCTTGGTCGTGGATATCGGCGGCGGCTCGACCGAGCTGGTCTGGATCGACCTCACCGATGTCCCCCCCGCAGACCGCAGCCGCGCGATCATGCGGCTGCATGGCGGCTTCAACGCAGGCAGCGGCGGGGACGGCCCACGCGCCCGCGTCGTCGACTGGATCAGCGTGCCATTGGGCGTCGCCACCTTGCGCGATCAGTTCCATGATGTGGCCGACGATGCCGCGCGCTTTGCCCTCATGAGCTGGTTTTTTGAGGAGAATCTCACCGAATTCGCCCCTTACAAGAGCGAGCAATCGCGCAAGGGATTTCAGATCGTCGGGACCAGCGGCACCGTCACCACTGTCGCGGCCAGCCATCTGAACCTCAGGCGCTACGATCGCAACAGGGTGGACGGGCTGCGCATGACGTCCGATCAGATCGACACGGTCATTCGCGGCTATCTCGCGCTTGGCCCGGAGGGGCGGCGCAACGATCCGCGGATCGGGCTTGACCGCCATGCGCTGATCATGTCTGGGGCAGCGATACTGCAGGCACTCTTGCGCTGCTGGCCGACGGACCGCCTCTCTGTGGCGGATCGCGGCCTGCGCGAGGGGATGCTGTATGCTCAAATGTCGGCGGATGGCGTGCTGAGCACGCAGGAGGATGCATGAACAAGGGACCGGACGGCAAGAACACGTCGGGGCGTGGCCAGCGTGACCTGACGATCAAGGTCAAGTCGGCGCGCGGGCGCACGGCGTCGTCCACGCGCTGGCTGCAACGGCAGCTCAACGACCCGTACGTCAAACGCGCTCAGAACGAGGGCTATCGTGGGCGCGCCGCCTACAAGATCATGGAACTCGACGACAAGTTCCGCTTTTTGGTGCCCGGCGCGCGCGTCGTCGACCTGGGCTGCGCGCCCGGTGGCTGGATTCAGGTGGCCGTACCGCGCATCAATGCGCTTGGCGAGAAAGGTGGCAAGGCCGTCGGCACGATCCTTGGTGTCGATCTGCAAGAGGTCGAGCCCATCGCGGGCGCGACTATCCACCAGCTCGATTTCATGGACGAGGGCGCCGACGACAAGGTCAAGGAATGGCTGGGCGGCATGGCCGATGTGGTGATGTCCGACATGGCCGCCTCATCCTCGGGGCACAAGCAAACGGACCATCTGCGCATCATTTCGCTCTGCGAGGCGGCCGCCTATCTGGCCTTTGACGTGCTGGAAGTGGGCGGTACCTTTGTGTCCAAGGTGCTAGCGGGCGGCGCCGAGGGCGAGTTGCAAAAGCTGCTCAAGCAGCGCTTTGACAAGGTGGCGAACGTCAAGCCGCCTGCCTCCCGCTCGGACAGCTCCGAAAAATTCGTGGTTGCGACAGGTTTCCGCGGCTGACTGCGCTACCGCAGCTTTTGCCACGAGGCGGCGGCGCGGCGGGCGACGGCGGCCAAAGTGGCGGGGTCAGGCTCGGGCTCGGCCATGATGCGCGCCAGGATGCGCCGGGCACGGCCCTGCTGGCGGATCAGTTCAAACAGTCTTGCATGGCGCGCCGCGCAGATCGGTGAAGAGTGTGGAATGGCATATTGTCGCATGGTCCCCTCGCTGATGCTCGGCGCGTTTGCGCTTTCCTTATGCTAGGTATCCCCTGTTAATATGGAATTAGTCGGGCCCGATCGTGGCGCGCATTTGGCGCCGCGCGTTCATACGGTCGGGACAGCTGCGCGATAACGCGCTGATCACGCAACCGTGTAGCATCCGTTTGGCCCGGCGCTGCGTAATCATCACATCGCTGATAACGGCGACATTCGTGACAGGAGAGTACAATATGATCCGCAGAACATTCATGGCCCTTGCCGCATCGACCGCACTGGCACTGCCCGCATTCGCAGCCGACAAAGATATCGTTGATACCGCAGTCGACGCTGGCACTTTCACCACACTGGTCGCTGCCGCCGAAGCCGCAGGCCTGGTCGACACGCTGAGAGGCGACGGCCCGCTGACGGTGTTCGCCCCCACAGATGAGGCATTTGCAGCATTGCCGGACGGCACGGTGGACGACCTGCTCAAGCCCGAGAACAAGGACAAGCTGAGCGCGATCCTGACGTATCACGTCGTTCCCGGCGCCGTCATGTCTGGTGATTTGAGCGATGGTATGACCGCCGCCACAGTCGAAGGCAGCGACGTGACCATCAAAACCGAAGGCGGCGTCATGGTGAATGAGGCCAACGTCACCAACGCGGACATCGAAGCGTCGAACGGTGTCATTCATGTCATCGACAGCGTGCTGATGCCGTCCATGTAAGCAATCGGCGCTCCGGCGTTGCTGTTTGCTAAAAGATGAAAAGCCGCCGAGAGCGATCTCGGCGGCGTTTTTTCCGTCTTGAGGGCGCGCGCGTTACGCGGATTGGCGATACTCGGTCTCGTCGGTCACGGCAAAGCGCCCGCCCTTCAGTTTGCGCAGCTTGCCCGCGCGCAGAAGCTGGCCGAAGGACCTGAGGCCGTCCTCGCGAGAGAAGTCTTCGTCCTGCGCCTCGCGCAGCTTTTGCATCAGCATCGGGCGCGAGAATTGCGGCATGCCCTCGATATCGGCCATGTAGGCAGCCGCCGCCTCCAACAGTTCAGTCAGATCGCTCGCGCCCATCTGCTCGGCGAAGGCGGCAAAATCAGGCGCATCTTGCGTCGGTTTGGACTGGGATGCACCGGGATGCTGCTGTGCTGGTTGCGCACTGATATCGGCGCGGGTGATCCGGCGCGGGCGCACGGGCGCCACGTCCGTATCGATGCGCTGCTCGGCGACCAGCTTGAGCGGTGCAGGCCGCGCGGCGGGCGCCGCATTGGGCCGGGGTGTTCCGCCGCTGGCCACGGGACGTGGACGGCGCGGGCGCACAGCGGTTTGCAGGTCGTTGCGATAAGGCTGATCGTCCACGTCGGCCTGCATCGCACCGCCTGCGCGGCGCTCGGCGCGGGTGGCGGCGACGGCGGCGCGCAGATGTTGGATCGCGCTGCGACGCTCGCTGGATTCGGGCGTGCCCAACTGGCTGTCCGCCTCCTCGAAGATGCGCGCGGCCTGCGCGTCCGAAGCGGGTGTATCAAGGCGCTTGGCCCGGGTTTTCTCCTGCTCGGCGGGGATCGCTTCGGCATCTGTGTCGGTCGCCCCCGCGCCCTCGGCATCGGATGCCTGCTCGGACTCCGTCGGTTCGGGCGCATGCTCGACCTCGGGAATGCTCGCTTCGGGCGCGCGCGCATTATGCAGCTCGGCTTCGACCTCGGCCAACTCACGCTGCAAGTCGGCTTCGGCCTCGGCGCTGAGCGGCGAGAGCGCGGCAGGCTCCATTTCTTCCTCGAAATCGCCGCCAGCCAGAGCCGCGTCCAGATCGGCGCGCTTCATCTTGATCACGCGCGCGGCAAGAGGGCGTTGGGGCGCTTCGTCGTCTTCAATGGTTTCCGGCTCGGACGCGGTTGCCTCGGCAGGGATGTCCTCGGCAGAGTCGGCCACCGGCGCGTCCTCTTTGCCGGCATCGGGCGCCATCGCATCTGCCATCAGCTGGGCCAGCGTATCGTCGCCATCAGAATCGTCGGCTTCTCCCTCATCGTCAAACGCGTCAAAAAGCACGTCTTCGTCCTGGGTCGCGGCGCGGTCGCTCTCGGCGGCGCGCAGCATCGCCTCGAGGTCGTCATCCTCGTCCTCGGCGGTCTCGGCCGTCTCTGCTGTGGCATCTCCAGCGTCATCGGTCATGTCTGAGGTGTCATCCGTGACATCGCTGCTCAGACGCGACAAGATATCGTCATCCGACTGGGCTGCGATCTCGCTGTCCGGCTCGATTGAGGTCTGGGCTGGGATTTCGTCGGCACGCTCAGCCTGCGGCTCTGCCGCCTCGGTGATAGCCGCTTGCGGCGCGGCCTCTTCATCGGGCGTGTCCGCTTCTACCACCGGGTCGCCGTCCGCCTCCGGAGCGATGTCCTGCGCCATATCCGAAGCAAGCAGATCGTCCTCGGCATCGGCCGCTTCTGTGCTTTGGGGCTCGGCTGCTTTTTCTTCATTCGCAGGGTTCGTGTCGCTCTGGGTGTCCTCGGGCATCGGCTGAAATTCTGCTTCTCCGGCCATGAAGTCTTGGGCGTGCTCATCTTCGTCAAAGCCGGACACAGCTGTGGCACCGCCTGCGGGGGCGGCGACGGCGCGGATGCGGCGCAACTTGTCCGCGATGCTGTCGGCCTGGGCCGCGCTGGGCGCGGGGGCAGGCGCAGGCGCGGGTTTCACGGTCGCCTCGGACTCGGCGTCTTGCGCTGCAGCAGGGGCGGGAGCGGTCATTTCGGGCGTCGCGCTCCGGAAAGCATCCGCCTCTGCGGGTGCATCTTTTTCAGGCGCAGCCTGACGCGCCTTAGGCGCAGCGGGGGCAGGGGCCACAGGCTCGGCTTGGGGCAGCGATCTGGTTTCGGCCTTGAGATGAATTTTGCCATCGGTGCCATGTGCCTCGACGCGGCGCGAGATCTCGCGTTCGGCGATACGGGCGAGCATCTCGGCATCGGGGCTGGGCGGCTCGGCGCCGAAATACCTGTCATCGGCAGCCAGATCGCGGAAGTATTCGGCAATTGCCTTCATGGTATCGAACGAATCGTCAAAGCCCTCCAGCGTGCACGAAAACGTGCCATAGGAGACCGTGAGGATCTTGCTGTTGCTGACCATAATAAATCGCCTTTCCTTGACTGCGACGCCAATCTTTACCATGGCAGGCAAGCCCAAAGAGGCCCGATTCTGCGATCATCACCGTATCATTTCATGGCAAGATTGTGATTTGTTTCCCTCCAGCGGCTAAGTCCGGAGAAGTTTAACATGATTGTTCACAAATCTGGTCCAATCGTCCTGATCGGCGGCGCTGCGATGCCCAAGCCCGTGCTGGAGCGGGCCTTAACCCTCTCGGTCGGCATCGTTGCGGCGGATGGCGGTGCAGGTGCGGTGCTGGCCCATGGCCGCATGCCGGACGCCGTCATCGGCGATTTCGACTCCATCACCGACGCGCAGCGCGCGGCCCTGCCGGCGGCCGTGCTGCACCCCATCCCCGAACAGGACAGTACCGACTTTGAAAAATGCCTCAGCCGCATCGACGCTCCGCTGGTTATCGGCGCAGGGTTCAGTGGCGCGCGGGTCGATCATCAACTGGCTGTTTGCAATGTGCTGGTGCGCTTTCCGGCGCGGCGCTGCGTCCTGCTGAGCGAGGACGACGTGATGTTCCTCGCGCCGCCGACCTTCGCGCTGGACCTACCCGAGGGATGCCGGGTATCGCTCTTTCCGATGGGCGCGGTCGAGGGGCGCTCGGAGGGGCTGAACTGGCCCATCGGCGGGCTGACCCTCACGCCCGACGGACAGATCGGCACATCGAACTTCGCCACAGGCCCGGTGCAGATCAGCGTGACGGCGCCGAAACTTCTGGTGATCCTGCCCGCCGCGCATCTGGAGCAGGTGGCTGGGATGCTCATGGAGAACCCCGCGCGCTGGCCCTGAACCTCAAGGCTGGGGTAAGGGCCGCCGTTCCAGATGCCGCTCGCGCAGGAAAACAAAAAGACCAGAGGCCACAATCAGCGCGATACCGCAAAAGGCCATCGTGTCCGGCAGATCGCCGAAGATCCAGAAGCCGAAGGCGGTGGCGGTGACGATTTCCAGATACTGCACCGGTGCCAGCGTCGAGGCGGGCGCGAATTTCAGCGCGAAGCTGATGCAGATATGGCTGACCGTTGCTGCAAGGCCGAGCCCGACCAGCAGACACGCCTCGCGCGCGGCGGGCCATTCCGGGTCGAACTGCGCAAGGCCCGTGCCGTTCGCCGCGACCAGTACCGGCACCGCCAAGACCAGCGCGGCGATGCCGGTATAGGCCTGCAGCGTGATGGGATGCATCCGCGTCGCCATGCGGCGCGTCAGGATCATGTAGAAGGCGAAGAGAAGTGCGGTGACCAGCGGCAGAAGCGCGGGCGCACCTACGTCCTGGAAGCTGGGGCGGATGACCAACATGGCCCCGGCAAAGCCGATCGCGCAGGCGATATAGCGGCGCGGGCCGATCGCCTCACCCAACAGCAAGCCGCCCAGAAGCGTCAGAATGAAGGGCTCGACAAAGAAGATCGCGATGGCGTCGGCGACCGGCATGAACTGAAGCGAGAAGAAGAAGCAGCCCGTCGCGATCAGAAGAAGCGCGGCGCGGACAAGGTGCAAACCGCTCTCGCTGCGGCCCGGCATGTGAAGCCAGCCCATCGCCCAGGCCAGCGGTGTCAGCAGAAGGGCCTGCGCGAAAAAGCGGATCGCGGCCACCTGCGCAACGGGAAGCGCGCTGCCGATCATCTTGGCAAAGCTGTCCATGATGGGCGCGGTCAGCGAGAAGGCGACCATCAGCAGGATGCCAAGCGTCACCCGCGCGGCGGGCAGGGCGGTCAGGCTGGTTGCTGGCGGCGGGGCGGCCTGCATCGCGGCGTCAGCAGTTGGGCACGTTGACGGCGAGGCCGCCCAGCGAGGTTTCCTTGTATTTGTCCATCATGTCCGCGCCGGTCTGGCGCATCGTCTCGATGCACGCGTCGAGCGGCACGAGATGCGTTCCGTCCCCACGCATGGCAAGCGAGGCCGCCGAGACGGCCTTGATCGCGCCCAGACCGTTCCGCTCGATGCAGGGCACCTGAACGAGGCCCTTCACGGGATCGCAGGTCATCCCGAGGTGATGCTCCAGCGCAATTTCCGCGGCGTTTTCGATCTGCATGGGCGTGCCGCCCATCACGGCGCAAAGGCCGGCGGCGCCCATCGCGGCGGCAGAGCCCACCTCGGCCTGGCAGCCCGCCTCGGCGCCCGAGATGCTGGCGTTGAACTTGACGAGGCCGCCGATGGCGGCGGCGGTCAGCAGAAAATCCTCGACATGCGCCTCGGAGGCGCCGGGATAATGGTCGAGGTAATAGCGGATCACCGCCGGCACGACGCCCGCCGCGCCATTGGTGGGCGCGGTGACGACCTGACCGCCGGCGGCGTTTTCCTCGTTCACGGCCATGGCGTAGAGGCTCATCCAGTCGTTGATCTTGTGCGGCGCGTTCTGGTTCGTGCCCCGCTCGGCGATCAGCGCGTCGCGGATCCCCTTGGCGCGGCGCTTGACGTTCAGCCCGCCGGGCAATGTGCCGTCCGTGTTCATGCCGCGCTCGATGCAATCGTTCATCACCTGCCAGATGCGTTTCACGCCTGCGGTCATGTCAGTCTCGCCCTTGCGGGAAATCTCGTTGGCCTTCTTCATCTGCGCGATGCTCTTGCCCGAGGTCTCGCACATCTGCAGCATTTCGGCAGCGGATTTGAACGGGTAGGGCACCGGCGCGCCCTCCTCGGTGTTGCGGCCCGCCGCCAGCTCGGCTTCGGTCATGACGAAACCGCCGCCGATGGAGAAATACGTCTCTTGCAGGATCGTGTCACCCTGACTGTCGGTCGCCATCAGGATCATGCCGTTGGCGTGGCCCGGCAGGTTGGGGCCGAAATCGAACAGGAGGTCTTCCTTTGGATTGAATTTGAGCGTGCCGAGACCCTCGGGGCTGAGCGTGTGTGTCTCGCGGATATGCTCCATCACCTCTTCGGCGCGCGCGTGATCATAGGTCTCGGGGACAAAGCCCGCGAGGCCGAGAATCGTGGCACGGTCCGTTGCGTGGCCGATGCCGGTGAAGGCAAGGCTGCCATGGAGCGATCCCTTGACGCCGTGGGGGGTGAAGGGTGCGGCGCGCATCTTGTCCAGAAACCGCGCGGCGGCGACCATCGGCCCCATCGTGTGCGACGAGGACGGGCCGATGCCGACCTTGAACATGTCGAAGACGGATAGGAACATGGCGGCCTCCTTGGGAGCGTTGCGGATTGCGGACCTTGTGACAGCCTACGCGCAGGCAGCCTATACCGAAAGCGACATGCGCGGGCGGTCTTGTGTCATCGGCGGAAAAGGGGCTTTGCCCCTCGGCTGGGGGTTTCTGCGCAACCCTCCGCCTCACCCCAGGATATTTTCAGCAAGAAGAAAGATCAGGTGCGGTGGCGGCGGCGGGTGCTGGCGGAGCGGCCCGGCAGGCTGAGCTGCGCATCCATGCGGGGAGTGCGGGCGATGACGCGGCCCTTGGCGATGACGCAAATGCGTGCGGCGCGCAGGCGCAGCGCCTCGGTGGGGGTGGCAGCGTCGAGGACGACCAGCGAGGCGTCAGCACCCTCGTGGAGGCCATAGTTTTCGAGCCCCATGATCTGCGCGTTGTCCTCCGTTACCATGCGGAAACAGCGCGCCATCTCCTCGGGCGAGGACATTTGCGCGATGTGCAGGCCCATGAAGGCGACGTCCAGCATATCGGCGGTGCCCAAGGGATACCACGGATCGAGCACGCAGTCCTGCCCCCAGCCGACCGTGATGCCGTGGGCCTGCATCTCCTTGACCCGCGTCATGCCGCGCCGCTTGGGGAAGGTATCGTGGCGGCCCTGGATCATGATGTTGATCAGCGGGTTGGGCACTGCCGAGACGCCCGCCTCGGCAATGAGGGGGAGGAGCTTCGAGACGTAGTAATTGTCCATCGAATGCATTGAGGTCAGGTGGCTGCCATTGACACGGCCCTGAAGGCCGAGGCGCTGGGTCTCGTATGCCAGCGTCTCGATATGGCGGCTCATGGGATCGTCCGTCTCGTCGCAATGCATGTCCACGCGCAGGCCGCGCGTGGCGGCGATCTCGCACAGCTCGCGGACCGAGGCGGCGCCATCGGCCATCGTGCGTTCAAAATGGGGAATGCCGCCGACGACATCGACGCCCATGTCGAGCGCGCGAAGCGTGTTCTCGCGCGCGGTCGGGTCGCGGTAAAGGCCATCCTGCGGGAAGGCGACGAGCTGAAGGTCGATGTAATCCTTGACCTGCTCGCGCACCTTCAGCATGGCGCGCGCGCCCTTGAGCGTGTCGTCGCAGGTGTCCACATGGCTGCGGATCGCCAGAAGGCCCATCGATGCGGCCCAGTCGCAATAGGTGAGCGCGCGCTCGACCATCTGCTCTTCGGTCATGACCTCCTTCAGCTCGCTCCAGAGGCCGATGCCTTCGAGCAGAGTGCCAGAGGCATTGATGCGCGGCTGGCCGTAGCTGAGCGTCGCGTCGAGGTGAAAATGCGGATCGACGAAGGGCGGCGCGACCAGATCGCCGGCAGCGTCGATGACCTCGCCGGCCTCGGCGTCCAGTTGGCCGATGGCTTTGATGCGGTCCTTTTCGATCCCGATATCGGCGACGCGGCCATCGGGCAAAGTGCCGCCTTTCACGAGAATATCGAACATCAACGCTCTCCCTTGTTGAACGGCACCATGAGCGCGGCTGGCACCTCGGCGCGGCGCGACATGACGACGAGGGCGAGGATGGACAGGAAATAGGGCATCATAAGGAAGACCTGATAGGGGACGTTCGCCCCGAGTGGCGTCTGTTGCAGGCGGATCTGGGCCGCGTCAAAGGCGGCAAAGAGGATCGCGCCGAGGAGCGCCTTGCCCGGCTTCCACGCGCCGAAGACGACGAGGGCGATGCAGATCCAGCCGCGCCCGTTCACCATCTCGAAGAAAAAGCTGTTGAAGGCCGACATGGTCAGGAACGCGCCGCCGATGGCCATGAGGCCGCTGCCGATCATCACGGCGCCCATGCGGATCGCGGTGACGGATAGTCCTTGGGCGGCTACCGCCTGCGGGTTTTCGCCAGCCGCGCGGACCGCAAGGCCCAGAGGCGTGCGGTAGAGCGTGATCGACACGATCAGCACCATGGCAAAGGCCAGATAGGTGAGTGGGGTTTGCGCAAAGAGGGCGGGTCCGATCAGCGGTATCTCCGAAAGGATCGGGATTTCGAGCGGCTGGAACGCCACGATTTTGGGCGGGGATGTCACCTCGGGCAGGGCGAGGCGGTAGGCGTAATAGGTGCTGGAGGTGGCGAGGAGCGTGACACCGAGGCCGACGACGTGCTGCGAGAGACCGAAGGGCACCGTGAGGATCGAATGAACAAGGCCGAAGCCCATGCCGACGATGAAGGCGACCATGACGCCGGGCCAGAGGCCGAGACCGGAATAGACCGCCATCCAGCCTGCGAAGGCGCCCGCAACCATGATCCCCTCGATCCCGAGGTTCAGAACGCCCGCGCGCTCGCAGATCAGCTCGCCCAGCGTGGCGAAGATCAGCGGCGATGCGATGCGGATCGCGGCGGTCCAGAAGCTGGCGGTGAGGAGAATTTCGAGGATGTCCATTGGATTACTCCCTCACCACGCGGAACCGGGTCAGAAGGATCGCGACCACCATCAGCAGGAGCGCGGTGGCCAGCATGATGTCCGCAAGATAGGTCGGAACACCCACGGCGCGACTCATGCTGTCCGCGCCCACGAAGATGCCCGCCACGAAGAGCGCGGCAGCAACGACGCCCAGCGGATTGAGCAGCGCCAGCATCGCCACGATGATGCCCGTGTAGCCAAAGCCGGGGCTGAGATCGAGCGTCAGGTTGCCCTTGAGCCCCGCAACCTCGGAATAGCCCGCCAGCGCGGCCAGACCGCCCGAGAGGAGCGCGGTCTTGATCAGGACGCGGCCCACCGGGATGCCCGCGAATTCCGCCGCCTCGCGGTTGAGGCCCACGGCGCGCATTTCGTAGCCCAGCGTCGTGCGCGCGCCGATGATCCAAGTGATCACGGCAGCGATCAGGGCAAGGCCGAAACCCCAGTGAAGGCGCAGGCCCTCGGCCATACGGGGCAGGCGCGCCTCGTCTATCAGGCGCGGCGATTTGGGCCAGCCCATGCCCATCGGATCCTTCAGCGGGCCTTCCAGCAGCATCGAGATGAAGAGCAGGAAGATGAAGTTGATAAGAAGGGTGGTGACCACCTCGTCAACGCCAAGGCGCACTTTGAGGAGCGCGGGGATCAGAAGCAGGATGGCACCCGCAACCATGGCGAGGATCGCCATGGTGGGCAGAAGCAGGGCGCTTGGCCATTGCAGGAGGCCAGTGCCAAGGACAGCGACCACCAGCGCGCCGGCATAAAGCTGCGCCTCGGCGCCGATATTCCACAGCCGCGCGCGAAAGGCGACGGCAACGGCGAGGCCGGTAAAGATGAGGGGCGTCGCACGGTTCAGGGTTTCGAGCAGGGCGAATTTGCTGCCGAAGGCGCCCTTGATGATGAGGCCCAGTACCGAAAACGGGTTGGCCCCTGCGATCATGGCGAGGAAGGACGCGATGGCGATGGTGGCGAGGATGGCCAGCGCGGGCGGCACCATGGTGCGGGCCAGTGACGGGTTGGCGACGGGTTCAAGACGCATGAGCAGGCTCCGGGGCATGATCGGCGAATCCGTGGCCTGCCATCCACACGCCCAGCTCGGCGGGGGTCATGCTGCCCCGCGCGAAAGGCGGCGACAGGCGGCCCTCGGATATCACATGAATGACGTCCGACAAGGCCATGATTTCATCCAGATCTTCGGAGATAAGAAGGACGGCCGCGCCGCGATCGCGCGCCGCCAGAAGTTGCGAATGCACATAGTTTACCGCCCCGATGTCGAGGCCGCGCACCGGCTGATTGGCCAGTATGATCTGGGGACTGCCTTCCATGACGCGCCCCAGGATCAGCTTTTGCATATTGCCGCCCGACAGCAGGCGAATGCGCGTGCCGGGGCCGGGGCAGCGGACGTCGTAGCCCTTGATGATGCCTTCGGCAAACTCGCGCGCGCGGCGCCAGTTCAGCCAGCCATGACGGCTGAAGGGCGCGTCGCGGTAGGTCTCCAGAATGGCGTTCTCGGTCAGGTCAAAATCGGCGATCGTGCCGGTCTTGTGCCGGTCCTCGGGGATGCGGGCGATGCCGTTATGGACGGCCTCGCGCGGGGTCCATGCGGCGACCTCGGCCCCGTTCAGCGCCAGAGTGCCCGATGCGGGGCGAATGACGCCGCCGACCAACGCCGCAAGGGCGGCTTGCCCATTGCCCGAGACGCCCGCGAGGCCGGTGATCTGACCCGCATGCAGCGTGAAATCGAGCGATTTGAGGCCCGGCGCTGCGCCCTTGTCCGGGGTCGAGACGCCGCGCAGCGACAGAAGCGGCGCGCCGGGCGTGCCGGGATCCGCCTTGGGCGCGCTGACGGCGCCGCCAACCATGCGCGCGGCCAGATCGTGCCGGTCCGTGCCCGAGGTCGGCCCGGTATGTACCACCTTGCCATGGCGCAGGATCACGACGCGATCCGAAATGGCCATGACCTCGTGCAGCTTGTGCGAGATGAAAATGATCGACAGCCCCAGCGCGACGGCCTTGCGCAGCGTCTCGAACAGATCGTTCGTCTCCTGCGGGGTCAGAACCGCCGTCGGCTCGTCCAGGATGAGGATGCGCGCGTCGCGGTAGAGCGCCTTGAGGATCTCGACCCGCTGCCGCTCGCCTACGGTGAGCGTGCCGACGCGGGCGTCCGGATCGACGCTCAGCTTGAAATCCTGGCTGAGTTGCCGGATCCGCGCGCGCGCCGCACCGGCATCGCGGCCCAGCGACCAGAGCGAGCGGGTGCCGAGGGTCACATTCTCCAGCACGGTCATGTTCTCGGCCAGCGTGAAATGTTGATGCACCATGCCCACGCCCGCATCCAGCGCCGCGCGCGGATTGCCGGGGGGGAGCGCTTTGCCCATGACCTCCACCGTTCCGTTATCGGCGGTGTATTGACCGAACAGGATGTTCATCAGCGTGGTCTTGCCCGCGCCGTTCTCGCCCAGAAGGGCAATGACCTCACCCTTGTGCAGGGTAAGGCTCACAGCATCGTTGGCGGTGAAATTGCCGAACGTCTTGGTGATCTTGTCGAGGCGCAGAACAATCTGCGCCTCTGCTTTATTGGGCATTTAGTTGGACTTCGGCTCTTCGTCGTTGATTTCGGTGACATAGTCGCCCGACATGATCTCGGCCTTGCGCTGCTCGACCAGATCCATCGCCTCTTGCGGAACCTTGCCCGCGAAAGTGCCCAGCGGAGCCAGCTCGGCGCCGCCTTCTTTCATGATGGAAAAACGGCCGTAATCGTCGGCCTCGAATGTACCGGCCTTGACCTGCTCGATCGCCATGTTCAGCGTCGGCTCGAAATTCCAGATGGCGGAGGCAACAACCGTGTCGGGATAGTCGGCCTGCGTGTCGATCACGTTGCCGATGGCCAGAACGCCCTTTTCCTGTGCTGCATCGCTCACGCCGAACCGCTCGGCATAAAGCATGTCTGCGCCGTTCTCGATCATGGCGTAGGCGGTTTCCTTGGCGGCGGGCGGATCGAACCACGAGCCGATGAAGCTGACCTGGAAGGAGGCATCGGGATTCGTTTCGCGCACGCCGGCCATGAAGGCGTGCATCAGGCGGTTCACCTCGGGGATGGGAAAGCCGCCGATCAGGCCGATATTGCCGCTCTCGCTCATGGAGCCGGCAATAATTCCGGTCAGGTACGAGGCGTCCTGAATGTAATTGTCGAAGACCGCGAAGTTGGGCAGCGCGGGATCGGGCTTGAAGCTGGAGCCGAGAAGGAAAGCGATGTCGGGATACTCGGCGGCAACCTCGCGCGCCTCCTGCTCGACGGCGAAGGCCTCGCCGATGATCATCTGCGTGCCATCCTCGGCATATTCGCGCATGACGCGGGCATAGTCCGTGTTGCTGACATTTTCCGAGAAGGTGTAGGTGATATCGCCGCGCTCTTCGGCGGCGACGGCAGCCTTGTGAATGCGGCTGACCCACTGCTGCTCGACGGGGACGGTGTAGATCGCGGCGACCTTGATCGGCTCTTGCGCCATCAAGGGACGCGCGCCGGTCAAGAGGCCCGCTGTCAGCGCAGCAGCGGCGGCAGTGGCGAGAAAGCGGCGGCGCGTGAAGTGGCGCAGCGGTGTTGGAGCCTTGGTCATGTAGTCTATCCCCCTGAGGATTATCGTTTGCAGTCGCAGCGTAAAATCAAACGCCGGTGAAGGCCAGTATTTTGAGTGCCGCCCGCCTGCATTTCACTCAGGGGCAGGCATCGCGATCTAGTCCGATGCGCAAGTGAAGGGAACAAAGGTGCTGGCCATACCTTCGTTCATGGTCATCACCGTCAAGAGATTGAGCAAATCCACCTCGGACCGGCCCTTTGCACAAAAATCGGGCAGGGTCCGGCAGTCGCCTGCTATGAAGGCCTCATTCGCCTCAAGGAAGGCCGGGCGCAGCCCGTCCGTGCCCTGAGCCGCCAGCGCATCGGCAAAGGCCCAGGCATAGAGCGCGCATTTCCGTGCGGTCCAATCGGGCTCGCTGGAACAGGCTTGCA
This sequence comes from Roseovarius nanhaiticus, assembly GCF_900156535.1. Lineage (NCBI taxonomy): Bacteria > Pseudomonadati > Pseudomonadota > Alphaproteobacteria > Rhodobacterales > Roseobacteraceae > Roseovarius > Roseovarius nanhaiticus. Next base: position 1,873,222 of record NZ_FTNV01000001.1, read on the forward strand.
AAGGCGGCAAAAGAGCGGTCAGGATGAGGGCGGTCATGCGGCACAACATGGCGAGAAATCCGTCAGTACTTTTAGGCATCCTGCACGCGCCGCGCCGCGCGCACAATCCGCCGGCCCCTCTTAGACCTTCACATTCTCCATCTTGGGATCAACGAGGGGCGTCAGGTGCACTTTGGCGGGCACACGCACGCCCGCGACCTCCAACTCGTAACTGCCCGCCAACACATCCTTATGCGTGATTACGCTATCCGAGCGGACATAGCCCATGCCGATTGGCGCGCCGATGGTATGCCCGTAGCCCGCCGAGCTGAGCCAGCCGCAGCGCTTGCCGTCGTTGAGGATCGTCTCGCGCCCCGACAGGATCACATCGGGCGCGGCGGTAAACGTCGCCATGATCTTGCGCACGCCGTTCTCCTTTTGCGCCGCGCAAGCCTCGCGCCCCCGGAAATCGACATTGGTCTTCAGCTTGACTGCCCAGCCCAGCCCCGCCTCGAACGGGGTGTGGTCGGGGCCGATATCTGACGCCCAGGCGCGATATCCCTTCTCCAGACGCAATGTCTCGATTGCGCGGTAGCCCGCGTTTCGCAGGCCATGCGGGGCCCCCGCCTCGACAAGCTTTGCATGCACGGCTGTGGCGTATTCGGTCGGGATATGCAGCTCCCAGCCCAGCTCGCCCACATAGGTCACGCGCAGGGCGCGCACCGGCGCGCCAGCGATCCCGATGGTCTGTCCGGTGCCGAAGGGAAAGGCGGCGTTCGACACATCTGCATGCGTGACCGCCTGCAGGATATCGCGCGCCTTCGGCCCCATCAGCGACAGGACCGCATAGGATGAGGTGACATCGACCAGCTGCGCGTTCATCCCTTCGGGAATGGTGCGCGCAATATGGTCGAAATCATGGGTGGCATATCCGGTGCCGGTGACGATGTAGAATTCATCCTGCGCCGCGCGCAGGCAGGTCAGATCGCATTCAATACCGCCGTGATCGTTCAGCATCTGGGTATAGGTCAGCTTGCCCACCGGCCCGCGCACGTCATTGGCCGCGATCCATCCCAGTGCCGCCTCGGCATCCGGGCCTTTCAGCACGAACTTGGCAAAGGAGGTCTGGTCGATCAGCACTGCCGCCTCGCGCGCCGCCCTGTGCTCGCGCGCGACGGCATCGTGCCAGTTGGGCACGCCGAAGGTGTAGATGTCGCGCGCCTCCTCGCCCGGTTCCGCGAACCAGTTGGGACGCTCCCAGCCCAGCTTTTCGCCAAAGACCGCGCCTTGGGATTTCAGCACATCGTAGAGCGGGGATTTGCGGCAGGGCCGGGCGCTTGTCTGCTCCTCGCTGGGCCAAGCCATCGTGTAATGCTTGCCGTAGGCCTCGTAGGTGCGGGCGCGGATCCAGTCATCGTCGAAATGCGGCCTGCCAAAGCGGCGAATATCGACCGCCCAGAGATCATAGGGCGGCTGCCCCTTGGCCACCCACTCGGCCAGCGCCATGCCCGCGCCGCCGCCCGCCGCGATGCCGTAGGCGTTGAAGCCCGCGCCGACAAAGAAATTGCGCAGCTCGGGCGCCTCGCCGAGGATGAAATTGCCATCGGGGGTGAAGCTTTCGGGTCCGTTGGTCAACGTCTTGATGCCGGCGGTTTCCAGTGCAGGGACGCGGCCCAGCGACAGCTCCATAAGCTGCTCGAAATGGTCGAAATTGCTGTCCAGCAGGGTGTAGTGGAAATCCTTGGGAATGCCGTTCCTGGCCCAGAGGATCGGGTTCGCCTCGTAGCCGCCCATGACGAGGCCGCCGACCTCCTCCTTGTAATAGGTCAGCCGGTCCGGATCGCGCAGCGTGGGCATGTCGGCGGTGACGCCGTCGATGGGCTCGGTCACCATGTATTGATGTTCGACCGGAACGAGCGGGACATTGACCCCGACTGTTTTGGCGAAGGCCCGCGTCCACTGACCGCAGCAGGCGATGATGATGGGCGTGTCGATGCGGCCCTTTTCCGTCTCGACGCCCTTGATGACGCCATCCTCGACGATGACCTCGGTCACTTTCGTGTCCTCGAAGATGCGCGCGCCTTTCTGCCGTGCGCCCTTGGCCAGTGACAGCGTGATGTCCGAGGGGTTCGCTTGCCCGTCCGTGGGCAGATAGGCAGCCCCGATCACGTCATCGACCTGCATCAGCGGCCAGAGTTTCTGTGCCTCGGACGGCGTCAGTAGCTCCATCTCGAGGCCAAAGCTGTGCGCGGTGGTCGCCTGCCGTTTGACTTCCGTCCAGCGCTCCTCGTTGCACGCAAGGCGCAGGCCGCCATTCATCTTCCAGCCGGTCGCCTGGCCCGTCTCGGCCTCGAGCCGTTTGTAGAGATCGACCGAATAGCCCAGAAGCTGCGTGATATTGGCGTTCGAGCGCAGCTGGCCGACAAGACCCGCCGCGTGAAACGTGGTGCCCGAGGTCAGCTTCTTGCGCTCGAGCAGCACCACGTCCCAGCCCAGATCGGCCAGGTGATAGGCGGTCGAGCAGCCTATGATCCCGCCGCCGACGATGACCGCACGGGCCTCTTTGGGAAAATCGCTCATGTCAGATGTCCTTGGGCTTTGAGGGCGGCCAGCGCCTCGAGGTAGCGGCCGAGATTCTTGTCGGTATAATCGGCATAGTCGAAGTCGATCTGCGAGGTCTGCTCGCTGACCATCGACCACATCGTCTCGCGCAGGAGCGACGCGCATTTCATCGCCTCGTAGCTGCGCCAGAGCTCCGGGCCGGGCAATGCGCCATAGTATCGCGCCAGCATCGCCTTTTCTGCCTCGCGCGGCAGGGCGGCATTGCTGGCAAGGCCGCCGAGATCGAAAAGGGGCGAGTTCCAGCCGCCATATTCCCAGTCGATCAGCCACATGCGGCTGTCCGCCCTCAGAATGTTGGCGGGCAAGAGGTCATTATGACCCAGCACCATCTGGACAGGGCCAACAGCGCGTTCCAGCGCCTCCGCCTCGTCCAGAAGCCCGCTCAGCTTCGGGATATGGCGCGAGCCTTTTGCCCGCAGATCATGCGCGTAGCTGCGCAGGATGTGGAACACCCAGAAGGCAAGTGTCGGCCCATGCGCGTGCTTCGGCAGATCGCGGTGCAGCGTTGCCACGAGGTCCGTCGCCTGCATCAGCGACCCTTCGTCGTGCAGATCCTCCTCGGTCAGCGCGGTGCTGGGGATGTAGTCGATCACCAGCGCGCCCTCCTGATGGTGGCGCACGGGAGGCGAGAGGCCCGCATCTGCGGCGGCATGGCTCAGCGCCAGTTCGTGCCAGCGCAGGATGCCATGCTCGGGGATATCCTGCCCAAGCCGCACCACGTAATCCCGTCCCGCATCGGTGACCCGAATGTTGTGATTGGTGATCCCGCCCTCCAGCGGTGCAGCCGCCGTGACATCGCTCCAGCAGGGCAGGGCGCGCGCGGCGGCGATGGCGTCATCCGGTGTCATGTCAGTCCCAGCCTTTCCTTGGATCGGCGCGCCATGGCCGAGATGATGCGATCCGCGATGATGGCGATGAAGGCGACGGCCACGCCCGCGACGATGCCTTGGCCCGTATTGGCCTTGGTCAGCGCGATATAGACCTCCTGTCCCAGATCGCGCGTGCCGACGAGCGCGGTGATCACCAGCATCGAGAGCGCCAGCATGATCGTCTGGTTGAGACCCAGAAGCAGCGAAGGCGTAGCCAGCGGCAGCTTGACGCGCCAGAGCAGTTGCCGGGGCGTGCAGCCCGCGACCAGCCCCGCCTCGATCATCTGCGGATCGACCGACCGGACGCCATGCGCGGCATAGCGCACGGCCGGGGCGAGGGCGTAGAGCACGACCGCGACCATCGCCGAGAACTCGCCAACGCGAAAGAGCATCACGACAGGGATGAGATAGACAAAGCTGGGCAGCGTCTGGAGCGTGTCGATGAAAGCCCCAACCCAAGCATGCGCCCGCGCCCGCTGGCCTGCCCAGATGCCCAAGGGCACGCCGATGGCATAGGCGATGAGCACCGAGACACCGCAGAGATAGACCGTCGTCATCGCCTCGTTCCAGAGGCCCACGCTGGCGATGAGCGCTGTCATGATCCCAGCCATTGCCCCCAGCCGCCAGCCGCCGACGCGGCCTGCCGCAAGGCCCGCCGCGATGATGCCACAGGCCCAGGGAATGCCGGTAAAGAAGCGCTTGACCGGCAGCAGGAGCCACGTGAGGAAGAACGACTTGATCGCGTCCAGCGTGTCGAAGAACGTCACGTTGATCCAGCGCATCGCGTCCTCCCAAAAGGGGGAGGTGGTGAGGGTGAGCCGCTCGGGGTAGTCCTGCACGAAGGGGATGAAGAGACCCAGCAGATACGTGCCCGCAACGATCAGCCCGGCGGCCACCAGATAGGGATGGCGCTGGACCAGTCCCGCATCCTGCGCGGGCGCCACATCCGGCAGGCGGGTGGCGAATGCTTGGCTGACGCGGTCGAGCGCGATGGCAATGACCACGATGGCCAGCCCCGCCTCGATCCCGCCGCCGATATCGAGGCTGCGAAGCGCGCTCAGCACGTCGAAGCCAAGGCCGCCCGCGCCGATCATGGACGCGATGATCACCATGTTGAGCGAGAGCATGATGACCTGATTGACGCCCACCATCAGCGTCGGCCCGGCCGAGGGCACCAGTACCTTCCACATCATCTGCCGCTTGGTGCAGCCCGCCATGTGACCGGCCTCGACCACCTCGGGCGGGACGGTCTGCAACGCCACCGTTGCGACGCGTACCATGGGAGGCATGGCATAGATCACCGTCGCCACCAGCGCCGAGACGGGGCCGAAGCCGAAGAGGAAGAGGATCGGCACCAGATAGGCAAAGATCGGCACCGTCTGCATGAGGTCCAGCACCGGGCGCAACGCCCGCTCGAACCAGGGCGCGCGGTAGCACGCGATGCCGAGCGCGAGGCCGCCCATGACGCCGATGGGGACAGCTATGACGACCGAGGCCAGCGTGACCATCGCGCTTTGCCACTGGCCGAAGATGGCGAGATAGACGAAGCAGGCGCCCACAAGCGCGGCAAGGCCCCAATCCTTGGCGTAGCGCGCGATCATCACCGCCAGAGCGGTGACTGCCAGCCAGCTGAGCGGTGGCGCGATCTCGACCGCGTTCGAGCCGAGGCCAGAGATGAAGCCGTCCGCCAAAAGCGCGCGCGCGGCGTCATAGGGGATCTCGATCAGGCCCGAGATGAACCGGGTCAGCTCACGAAAGGTAAAAAGGCCGAAGGTCGCATCTTCTAGAAGCCAGCGCATCGCGTCCGAAATCCAGCCTTCGAAATTGATCTGCCAGCCCTTGGGAAAGCGGATGATCCAGCGTGCATCGAAAGCCTTGTAAAGCTGGAACGAATAGGATGACAGCAGCCACGTGACCGCGAAAAGGCCCCACCAGAAAAGCGCGGCAGGCGTGGTCAGGCGCCGCCACATCATGCGGGGGCGCCAGCCCGCTGCCGCCCGATCAGTACGTCGATCACCGCCGCCGCATCCACCTGGCCCACTGGCACGCCCTTCTGCATCACGCGAAACGGGCGCTGGGCGGCCTCGACCTGATCGGCCACATCCGCAACGCGGGACGCGGCACCCAGATCACCGGCGAAGGGGCCGGGGCCGAGAGGCGCCATGACCGCGCCAAGGCTCAGCACTTTGCCGCGCGGGATATGTTTCGTGAATTCAGCGACATAATCGGTGGCAGGGTTTAGCACCAGTTCTTCGGGCGTCGCCGTCTGCACGATGCGCCCGTCCTTCATCACCGCTATCCGGTCGGCAAGGCGGATCGCCTCGTCGAAGTCATGGGTGATGAACACGATGGTCTTGTGCAGAAGGCCTTGCAACCGCAGGAACTCGTCCTGCATCTCGCGCCGGATCAGCGGATCGAGCGCGGAAAACGGTTCGTCAAGGAACCAGATCTCGGGCTGGCCCACAAGGCTGCGGGCGATGCCGACGCGCTGCTGCTGCCCGCCGGACAACTGACGCGGGAAGTATTGCTCGCGTCCCTTGAGGCCAACCGTTTCGATCATCTCATGCGCGCGCGCCTCGCGGGTGGTTCGCGCCACGCCCTGCACCTCGAGCGGAAAGGCCACGTTCTGCAAGACCGTCAGATGCGGCAGCAGGGCGAAGTTCTGAAAGACCATGCCGATCTTCTTGCGCCTGAGCTGCGTCAGCTGCGCGCCCGTCATGGCCAGCAGATCCTCACCGTCGAATTCGATCTTGCCGCCCGTCGGCTCGACCAGCCGCGACAGGCACCGCACCAGCGTGGATTTGCCCGAACCCGAAAGGCCCATGATGACAAAGATCTCGCCCTCGTAAATCTCGACATTTGCGGCGCGCACGGCGCCGATCAGACCCGCCTCGCGCAGCGCGGCGTCATCCGGGGCCGGAGTGCTGGCAAGGAGGCCGGCAGCGTCCGGGCCATAGAGCTTCCAGACGTCGCGGCAGATCAGCTTGGGGGCGCGGGGCATCGGCACCTCATGGGGCAGAGGGGTGGAGCACGAAAAAGCGGGGGGCAAAGCGCGCCCCCCGTCAGTCTCAGGGAGGTTCAGTTGATCCAGCCATCCACCTTGGCTTCGTTGCTTGCCATCCACTCGGCGGCCACATCGTCGATGGACTTTCCGTCCAGATCCACGGCCGACACCATCGCGCCCATCTCCTCGTTGGTGAGGGTGTAGTCGCGGATGATCTCGGCGGCGCCGGGCCATTTCTCTTCGACGCCCGACCATGCGACTTTCCAGATGGGGCCAGTCGGTTTTCCGCAATCATAGGCCGCATCGGGGTTTACGCCGTGGGACGGATCCTCGTAGCATTCCTTTGAGTAAGGCGGAAATTCGACATACTTGCCCTCGTATTTCGCGGGCGCCCAATGGGGAGAATAGAGCCAAAGTACGATCGGCGCCTCGCGCTGGTAGGCCGATTCCAGCTCGGCAAAAAGCGCGGCGTCCGTGCCCGCATGCACCACCTCGAAATCGAGCCCCAGCGCCTCGACGCGTTCTTCGTCGAAGCCGCCCCATGTGACGGGCCCGCCCAAATAACGGCCCAATGGCGCCGTTTCGGACGTGGCAAATTCGCCCGCGCAGTCCTGAAGCGCCTCCCAATTCGGCAGGCCGGGGCAGCGCTCTTCCATATAGCTGGGATACCACCATTCCTCGATTGCGATCATACCGCCTTCACCCATGTTGACGACATTTCCGGTGGCCACGGCCTCGTCCATCGCCTCGCGGCCGGTCGTCTCCCAGATCTCCGAGGCGACGTGCAGATCGCCCGTCTTCAGCCCCGCGAATTGCGCGATGTAATCGGCCTGCACCAGCTCGACATTGTAGCCGGCTTTCTCCAGCACATTCTTGAGGATCGTCGTGTTGACGATCTGGCCGGTCCAGTCATGGGTGGTCAGGCGGATGGGGTCCTGGCTCTCGACCTCGGCCATGGCGGGGAAGGTGAATGCGGCAAGCGCGGCGGCGCAGGTGGCAATGCGTTTCATGAAATATACTCCCTGATTGGCTGCCGCGCCTCGTTTGGGTGGGTGCGACATTTATGAGTGAAGCGCAGAAATCCACATATGGCAACGCTTAATGTGGGTTTATGTTGGAAATTGCGCGAATGCCGTGGCAGACTGCCCTTGTATTCGGCGCTGCGTGTTGTATCGCCCTTCGCACCTTGTGACAGCAAAGCAGGCCGGCATGGACAGCGCACATCCCACCCACCGCCAGCAAGAAATCATCGACGCGCTGCGCCGCGCGGGCGGCTCGCTGCGCGTCGGGCGGCTGGCCACCGAGATGGGCGTCAGCGAAGAAACGGTGCGCCGCAACCTCAAGGTGCTGGCCGATGCGGGCCATGTGACCAAGATGCACGGCGGCGCGCGCCTGGCCGAGATGCCGGGCGAGGGTGATTTTCAGCACCGGCTGAGCATCGGCGCCAGCGCCAAGCAGCGCATTGCGCGGCATGTCGCGGGCATGATCCCCGATGGCAGTTCGGTTTTCCTCGATGTGGGCAGCACGACCAGCTATATCGCCGACGCGCTGCGCGATCACCGCGATCTGATGGTGGTCACCAATTCCGTCTCGGTCGCCTACAAGCTGGCGACGCGCGGCGGCAACCGCGTCTATATGGCGGGCGGGGCGCTGCGCGCGCATGATGGCGGCGCGTTTGGCGCCGAGGCGATGGCCTTTGCCCGCAATTTCAAGACGGATCTGGCGGTGCTTTCGACTGCCGGGATCACGGCGGACAACGGCTTTATGCTGTTCGATCTGGAAGAGGCGAATTTCAGCCGCGAGATCATCAAGGGCGCGGCCCGGCGCATCGTCGCCGCTGACGCCGCCAAGTTCGGGCGCGCGGCGCCTATTACCCTGTGCGATCCGGCCGTGATCGACACGCTGGTCACGGATGCGGCCCCGCCCGCCGATCTGGCCCGCGCGGCGCGGGACTGGTCCCTGGAGATAGAGGTGGCGGACCCATGAAGGACCGGATGACGCTAGATCAGATCGCGGCCAGCGCCGCGCGCATCGCGGAGGCTGCCAGCGCCGTGCCGATGCGCCATTTTCGCCAAAGCGGCCTTGGCGTCGAAACCAAGGACGACGCGGATGCCAGCCCCGTCACCATCGCCGATCGCGCCACCGAGGAGGCCATTCGCGCGGCCCTCGCGGCGGAGTTTCCCGGCCACGGCATTTTCGGCGAGGAATTCGGCACCGAAGGCTCCTTGGACGGCCCCGCCTGGATCATCGATCCGATCGACGGCACGCGGTTTTTCCTGACCGGCTATCCGGCCTTCGGGATGCTGATCGGGCATTTGCAGGCGGGCGTTCCGCAGGTGGGCGTTGTGCGCATGCCGGCCCTGAACGAGACATATCTGGGCATCAAGGACGCTGGCGCCACGCTGAACGGCGCGCCCATCCGCGCGCGCGCCACGACCGAGCTGCGCGAGGCGCGGCTGTTCATCAACGAGGCCGAGCGGCTCTTTGCCCATGATCCTGCGCTTTTCGCACGGCTTTGCACAACAGGGCATACGCGCCGCATGTCCTATGATTGCTACCCCCATGCCATGGTCGCGTCGGGGCAGATCGACGCCGTGACCGATATCGGCCTCGAGCCTTACGACTTCTTGCCGCTCGTCCCGCTGATCGAGGCGGCGGGGGCCGTCATTACGGATTGGGAGGGACGCGCGCTGACCCTCGGCTCGGACGGGCGGGTCGTGACGGCGGCGACGCCCGCGCTGCATGCAGCACTTCTGAATGTCCTGCACGGATAGGCGCGCAGCATCTGGGCGCGCCTTTGGCACCGTGCTAGCGTGGCGCAGGTTCACAGATTGAAGGCGCAGATGATGCGGTCCAGCTACATCCCCAAAGGTGCTGCCAGTTTCCGCATCGCGCGCGTCGAGGCGCCGCGCATGTTTGATTTCGTGCTGCTGCCCAAGCTGACCATGCTGGCCCTCTCGGCGGCGATCGAGCCTCTGCGCGTCGCCAACCAGATATCGCAGCAGGAGCTGTATCGTTGGCGCATCATGACGCCAGGCGGCGCGCCGGTGGTCTGTTCGAACAATATCGCTATCGTGGCCGATGCACCCCTCGGTCCGCCCGAACGCGGCGCGCGCGTCTTTATCTGTTCGGGCGTCGAGCCGGCCGAGACGCTGGACATGAGTGTCACCAAATGGGCGGCTCGGCAGGCCGCGCATGGCGTGCCCGTGGGCGCGATCTGCACCGGAGCCTTCACCCTGGCACGTGCGGGTCTTTTGCGGGGCCGTCGCTTCACCCTCCACTGGGAGAACCAGCCCGCCTTTATCGAGGCTTGGCCGGATCTGGTGCCGACACCCAACCTTTATGAGGTGGACCGCGAGCTGATGACGGCGGCGGGCGGCTCGGCCTCGACCGATCTGATGCTGAGCGTGATCGAGGATGATTTCGGCCCGGAATTCGCGTTGACCGTCTCGGATATGTGCCTGCACGGGCGCAGCCATTCGGACCACGCGCCGCAAAAGACCGCTCATTCGGCGGCCATTGGCAGCCGCAATCGGCATCTCATCGCGGCGATCCGGCTGATGCAGCTTAACCTCGAAGAGCCGCTTGGTGTCGAGGAGATCGCGCGCGGATCCGGCATCTCCAAGCGCCAACTCGAGCGCAGCTTTGCCCAGCATACCGGCCTCAGCCCGCGGCGCTACTACACCGATCTGCGCCTCGCGCGGGCCTATTCGTTGCTGAGCGAAACGGATCTGCCCATCGCCGAGATCGCGGCCGCGACCGGATTTGGCGGCACGTCGGCCTTTGCCCGCGCATTCCGCCAGAAATTTGACATGGCGCCGGGGAAGTTCCGCAAGCGGTGGTGAGGGGAGGGCTTCGGCCCGGCGCGTCGCTAGTCCGGTGAATCGGCGGGCTCTTCCACCTTCGCCTTGCCTTCGGGCGTGTAGATGATGCGCGTATCCTCGCGGAAGTCATGCAGATCCAGCGGCCAGCGCGCGCGGGGCCAACGCATTTCCATCTGCAGCCGCCTGGGGCGAAAGACAGCCGTGTATAGCGTGCCAAAGCCCTGATCGAAGCGCGTAGAATAGAGGGGCGGACGCAGGAATGCGCCGATGAATTTCTCCTCCTCCTCGACATGCAGCGTCAATCGCTGGAGCAGGTAACGCTCGCGCTCGACCGTGGCGGTAAAGCGGGCATGACTTGCCCACTCCACCCGCTCCTGATGGTTGGTCGCCACGGCCTGATGGGTGATCACGGCGGGGCGGTCGGGCGCCATCAGTGCAGTCAGGAACTTGCGTCGGCGGTCCAGCACGGTGACATTATAGCTCATATGGGTCGGCACGCGGGCCAGAACGCGGCCCGCCTCCTCGGCGGTCTCGCAAGTCTGCAGAACGTAGCGCAGGATCAGCGGCACGCCGAACCCGTCGCCGACAACACGCCGCCCGCCGAAGGTAAGCGAGACGGCAAGCCCCGCGTCGTTGATCCCGTCCACCAGCCCCCAAAGGCCATCGGACGTGCCCATCACGGCGCGGCCCTGCCATTTTGTGCGCAGGGTCAGGCTGTCGAATGCCTTGGGCGAGTAGTCGTAATTGCGCACCATGACCGGCTCGGCACCCGGCCAGATGGCCTGGCTACACGACGAAAGGTAAGGCGGCGGGCAGTAAAAGCTGAGAAACCGCGCGGCATGGTCCGTGCCGCCTGCCAGCTCGACCAGCTGGTCATAAAGCGGCAAGAGCTCGGGCATATGCGCGCGCAGCGCCTTGTGACTGTCGAGAAAGCCCGGACGCGCCTCCGCGCCCTCACGCGCCCACCAGCGATGGTAGTCAGGCCAGTATTCGCGGAAAAGCCCGGCCCATTTCGGGCCGGGATCATCCTCGGTTATCGCGCGCCACGTCAGTTTCATGCAAAAGCTACATGATCTTGAACGCGGGATCATTCAATGCCGGACCCGCCTCGGCGGTGGGCATGGGGCGGCCCTGCACGCCCTGCTTGATCCCGTGAATCCAGCGCTTGGCCCGCTCGGTCAGCTTGAATCCGTTGGTCATGGAGCGCCCGCGCGTCACCAGAATGCCGATATCGGCGCCCTCGTAGCGATAATCACCCGGCTGCAGGATGCGCAGGAAGAACGCCTCGTTCTCGGATTCCACCGCGCGGCGGTGATAGTCGAAGCGGTTGAAGTCGATACTGCCATCCTCGCGCATGCGATAAATGCCCGTCTCGGGCACGTTGGTGGCGATGTCGACCGTATCCTCGGTATGCTTGATCACCATCTGAGACCAGCTGTCGATCATCTTGGGATCGGCCCAGCGGCCGTTCAGCTCGTCCACGTCCAGATGGAATTTCTTTTTCGAGAATTCCAGCAGGTGGAAGAGGAAAAGTGGCGCATCCGCATGGGCGAAAGCCGCATGGTTGGTCATTGACGAGCAGCCGGTGATACGCGGATTGAGCTCGCCCAGCCAGATGTCGCCAGTTTTCTTGTCGATCAGGAAATCCAGCTCGAAATAGCCGCGATAGCCTTCCTTGCGCAGCTGCTCGCCGAATTTAAAGGTCAGCTCGCGTGCCTTTTCGCGCACCTTGGGCGGAAAGGCGGTGGCAAAGATTTCGTTTCCGCACCAGCCGCCGCGGTAGGGGGTCAGCTCTTTGAAGCCGACAAGCTCGGTCATCAGGGGGCCGACGATGGTGCCTTCCTTGGTGGCGCAGCCCTCGATGGCTGAGCCGCGGCAGTCGATCCGCTTCATGATCTTGATTTCGCCCTCGCCGACGATCTCGTGCTCATGGCGGCGGAAATCGGCTTCGGATTTGATGAAGAAGGTCGTATGCCCGCTATCGCCGTAGGCCGATTGCAGCACCAGATCATGGCCAAGCCCCGCCTTGTCGCAGATCTCGTTCAGATGCTCATAGCTTTCGACAACGCTCAGCGTGTTCGGCACCGACGGCACGCCCGCCTTGTTGCCGATGCGCACGGTCTCGATCTTGTTGTCCATCTTCTGACGCAGCTTGGCCTTGGGGAACCAGACATCGGCGCCCAGTTCCTTGGCGAGGCGCTCGGTCTCTTCGTCGAACATGAGAAAGACGAATTTCGGCTTGCCACCGCGCCGCTTGACCAGATCAATGACCTCCTTGTGTTGCAGAAGGTAGTTGTTGATGTCCTCGATCGACTGAAATTCGGCATGGGGCTGTTCGCTGGGCACGAATGTGTTCGGATGCTTGCCGCCGTAGCAGTCGATATAGCAGATATACTTGAAATTCTTGCACCACTCATCGAGGCCCAAGAGGTTGAAGTTGGTGGCCGAGATGAAATAGATCGGATCCTCGTTACGGTGAAAATGCCGGCGGATTTCCGAGATATTCTTGAGTTCTGCTACCATTTTGTCTGTCTCCCTTGTTCGTTTTTTATATTTGGTATTCTTCAGAATTTTGCGCGTGCATCATTGAGTTTCAGCCTGGCGACATTCGCCTTGCCCTGCTTTTTCAGCGCATCCTCGGTGAAGACGCGCAGGCCCAGATCGGGGCGATAGCCGTGGATTTCGCTGACATCGAGGGCGCGCATGAAGGACAGGATCTCGTCGCTGACGACCTGTCCGGGCACCAAGATGGGAAAGCCGGGCGGGTAGGGGATGATGAACTGGGCCGAGACCACCTCACGCCCCGAATTCATCGCTTCATGGATGGATCCGTCCAGCTCCAGATAGTCGCAATTCTTGTCATCATAGCTGAGGAAAAAGGCCGAGCGTATATCGCCCTCTGGCGTGCTGTCCCCGGTGCGGAAACTGTCGTGGAAGTGGCTGAAATCGGGCAGCGGAGGCAGATCGTCCATCAGGTTCGCCACGCGCCGCTCAAAGCCGCGTTTTTCCATGTTTGACGCGTCGTCCTGCAATTCGTCCAGCTCGCGCGCGATCTCGACCAGCACCTCAATGAGGTAGGCGACCGACGAGCGCGTCGTGCCGATATTGGTCATGAAAAGGACGGTGTTGCGCGATGTCTTGTTGATCTGGATGCCGTATTTATCCATCAGGATTTCGGTCTTGAACGTGTCGCCGTCCCAGCCGGTACCGCCCACGGCCAGCGTGACGCGCGTGGCGTCCAGCACAAATTCATCGCTCTCCCAGCAATCCCAGATGTCGGTCCAGCCTTGCTGCGGATCGTAATAGCTCTGCACGCCGCTCTCGCGGTGTTCCTCGGGGATCATGTCGCCGGCGGTCAGAACCTTGAAGTATTTCTGCAAAAGCGGATGCGTGGAAATCGCCCTGCGCATCGACATGGCGGCCTCGACCTGCCTTTGCACAAATTCAAAGCCTTCCAGCTCGACCTGGCGGCGCCCGACATCCAGCGATGCGATGATCTGGTAGTTCGGCGATGTGGAAGTATGGGTCATGTAGGCTTCGTGAAACGCGGCCTCGACCTCGCCTTTGAAGTCCTGGTCGTGGACATGGATCATCGAGCCCTGGCGCAATGAGGTGAGCGTCTTGTGCGTCGATTGCGTGGCGTAGATGCGCACCCGTGCCCCCGGGGGCGGAACGAGGCGGGTGTTGAGCAGAGCCTCGTCGCCCTTGCCCTCCAGCTCTTTTTGCTGCGCCTCATAGGCCTTTGCATGCGTTTCGGTCCGCAGCTTTTCGCGCAGGTTCTCGGCGGCATTCATAGCCGTGCGTTGGCGGTAGGTGGGGCCAAACCGGGCAAAAGCGAACCATGCCTCATCCCAGAGGAACACGAGGTCCGGCTTGATCGCGAGGCATTCCTCCATCACCCGCTCGACGTTATAAACGATACCGTCGAACGTACAGTTGGTCAGCAAGAGCATGCGCACCCGGTCCAGCTTGCCCGCCGCCTTCAGCTCCAGAAGCTGCTTCTTGATATCCTTGAGCGGCACGGCGCCGTACATCGAATACTCATTCAGCGGATAACTGTCCAAATAGCAGACCTGCGCGCCAGCCAGGACCATCCCGTAATGGTGGGACTTGTGACAGTCACGGTCGACCAGCACGATATCTCCTGGCCGAACAAGGGCTTGCACGACGATCTTGTTGCAGGTCGACGTGCCGTTGGTGGCGAAATACGTCTGCTTTGACCCGAACGCGCGGCTGGCAAGGCGCTGCGCCTCCTTGATCGGTCCGTGAGGCTCGAGCAGGCTGTCGAGGCCGCCGGACGTAGCCGAGGTTTCAGCCAAAAAGATATTCGGACCATAGAACGCGCCCATATCCTGAATCCAGTGCGACCGACTGATCGACTTGCCCCGGCTGATGGGCATGGCGTGAAAAACACCGGTGGGCTGCTTGGAATACTCGACCAGCGCGGTGAAGAAGGGCGTTTTGTAGCGGGCCTGAACGCCTCGAATGATGTTGAGATGCAGCTCCAGGAAATCTTCTTGATTATAGAAGACACGGCGGCAAATCCCCAGGTCCAGCCCCGCGATATCCTCGACCGAGCGGTCGGTGATGAGGTAGGCGTCAAGTTCGGGACGCACGCGTGCGATCATGCGGCAGAGTTCCGGGCCGTAATTGCCGGGGTCGAGCTCTGCGAGCGCCTTGATGCCGCCCGCGCGGTTCAGATAGCGCTCGAGAATGGGCAACTCCAGCTTGGATTCCAGTGTCAGGCCCGGCCGCACGACGATGGCTTGAATATTGTGATTGAAAAGCACTCCCATCAAGGCGTCCTGCAGGCTGGGGACGACGACAGGTTCATAGTGGAACGGGTCTTCCGGTCGGCGCATCCGCTGGAAATTGGATTTCAGCCACCGTTCCTGATGCTCATTCATGTCATCGACAATCAGCACCTCGAAATAGGGCTTGGTCAATGCGCGGGCCTCCAGCGACTGGAGCGCCTCGTCCTCATGCTCGTCCGTGTCGATGCTTTCGCGGTCCAGTGGAATATGGCGACGGCGATAGGCGCCGCTTGTCAACGCGCGCAGGATCCGCTTGGTCGTGAAGGCAAGCTCGCTGTAGTGGCCGGCTTCGAAATGGCGGTGGAGCAGATCGAAAGCGGCGGTGCCCGGAAAGGCCCAGAATGTCTCAATCGGGGCGAGCTGATCGAGAAGCTCGGTGATCTGCGCCTTCATCTTGGTCGCGGCGCGCCCATCTGAATTGCGCGCCAGTTCGGATGAGATATCGCGGAGCGAGCTCCACCGGTCGGCCCGCAATTGGACTGCCGAATAATAGTCTGCCATCGAATGCATATCAGTTCCCCGCTTGTGCGCAGGCGATCAGAAAGTGGCGGCAGTGTCGTGCGGGCAGAATCTGATCGTCCGCAATTTTTGTTTCTTGTCAGTTCGTTAAGGGTGGCGTTCCCCCGACCTTGATCCCCGGAATGGCGCTGGCGTCCTCGCCCGCGTTGGCCGGTCTGCCAGTGGGTTGATGCGTGCCCGGACGCCCGCCCAGATCCCTGCCCAGATCGGCGCGCGCGGCGCCTGTCGTGTCTTGACCGGGTATGGCCAACGGGCCCAGACCGTGCAGGTAGGCATCGGTGCCGCTGCTGCGATCATAGACCGAAAAGTCGACCTCGCGGTCGCGGAAGCTTTTGAGAACCTGGCCCAGTCCCTTCATGCCCCGCTCGCGTTGGCGGCGCACATGGCTGAGGTCAACCTCGATGGGAAACATGTCCTCTTGCCCAGCCGACTGGTGAAGAACGGTGGCTGTAGGATCGACGACACAGGACTTGCCCACGCCCCCCGCACCAAGACCGTTAACATCGAAGACATAGCACTGGAACTGTGCCGCCGTCGCGCGCGCGATCGACAGCTCTGCCTCGCGGTCCGTGGTGCCCGTCAGAACCGGATGCAGCAGCACTTCGACACCCTGACTTGTCAGCTGGCGGGTGGTTTCCGGGAACCACATGTCATAGCAGATCGAGAGGCCAAAGCGCCCCACATCTGGCACGTCAAAAACGCAAAAACCCGTCCCGGCATCGACGCCCGCCTCATAGGGGCGAAAGGGAAACATCTTGCGGTAGCTCTGCACGATCTCGCCCTGCGGGTTGATCACGGTCGCGGTGTTATAGATCCGCCCATCCTCGGCAGTCTCGAACATCGATCCGGGGATCAACCAGACGTTATGGCGCAGCGCCGCCTCGCAAAAACGGTCGATGGTTTCGTTGCGCAGGGGCAGGGAAAACTTGGTCAGCGGACCGTAGGGCGCCAGCTCTGAAAAGAGCACCATCTGCGTCCAGGGAAAGCGCGCCATCAGCAAGTCGAGCCGGTGGATCATCCCGTCCACATTGGGTTGCAGCGCGTTCACGTACATCTGAACACCTGCGATTGCGAATGGCGTCATCAGCGAGCTTTCCTTTGTTATGCGCGATCTGAACCGTCAGTCTATGCCTATCGGGCGCGGAATAACAACAGGCCAGATACGCACCGCGTTCCGATGACGTAGCGTCACGTCCGGGCGCGGACGAGCCGGACCGCGGCAGTCGATATGTGAGAAATGGCTGGGGTGGTAGGATTCGAACCTACGATACACGGTACCAAAAACCGATGCCTTACCGCTTGGCTACACCCCAACTTGGCGTGGGTGTTAAACCGAGGCGCTTTGGGGCGCAAGACCCGTCGATGAAAAATTCCACCAATTTTGCCGTTCGATTTTGCGTTTGTCGCATCGCGGGGTGTCCGGCGCGCGCGCAGGCATGCCAGGCCGGTGCGTCAGTCCAGGATCTCGCCAGCCGCGACGCCCCACAGCGCCGTCTTGGGCACCCAACCGTCATAGCCGCCGACCTCGATTTCGCACCAGTCGGGCGCGCAGGCCTCGATCCGGGCGATCACGCCCAGTTCAAGCTGGGCGACGACCAGCGCCTCGGGGTCGGGCAGGGCGCGCATCTGCAGCATGTCGCGCTCGACAGTGACGGTGCGCACGCCCGAGAGCAAAGAGTAATGCATCCAGCCGCCCGCGCCATCGCGGTCCTGCACGCGGCGCCAATGCCCATGCTCGGCGGTGATCTCAAGCGGCGTGTCGCGCCGTTTGAAGATCCAGTCGATCCGGTGGGTACGGCTGGGACCGCGCCGCGCGTTGCCTTCGGCGGCCTTCATCGACACATAGCGCGGCAAGGGCAGATTTGTGACCGGCCCGCGCTCTTGCGCGGCGGCGCCCAGCGGCAGTGCGGCGCAGAACGCCAGCGCGATAGCAGCATATGTTTTGGTGCCCATATCCGGAATTCTGCCCGTTCTCGCCTGCGGGGTTCTTGTGCCTCGCCCGTTCCTGCGTCACCATGACATCTCGGCACGGAATATGGAAGATCAAGGAGGCGCCCCATGTCAAAGACCCGTCTAAGTGTGACCGTGACGCGCCGCCTGCCGGATCCGGTCGAGGCGCGCCTGTGCGAGCTCTTCGACACCACGCTGCGCGAGGATGACAGCCCGATGACGCGCGAGGAGCTGGCCGAGGCCGCGCGCGGCTGTGATGTGCTGGTCCCGACGCTCAGCGATCGGATCGACGCGGGTCTTATCGGTCAGGCGGGCGACCGTCTGAAACTGATTGCGAATTACGGCGCGGGGGTCGACCATATCGATGTGGCCACTGCGCGCCAAAGGGGCATTCTCGTCAGTAACACGCCGGGCGTCTCGGCCGATGACACCGCCGACATGGCGATGGCCCTGATCCTGGCCACGTTGCGGCGCATCCCCGAGGGTCTGGCGATGATGCAATCGGGCGACTGGGCCGGCTGGTCGCCCACGGCCCTGATGGGCGGGCGCGTGTCGGGGCGGCGTCTGGGCATCCTCGGCCTCGGCCGGATCGGGCAGGCGGTGGCGCGCCGGGCAGGAGCCTTTGGCATGCAGGTGCACTATCACAACCGACGGCGCCTGCGCCCCGAGACTGAAGAGGCGCTGGGGGCCACCTATTGGGAAAGCCTAGACCAGATGGTGGCGCGCATGGACGTGATTTCGGTCAACTGCCCGCATACGCCTTCGACCTTTCATCTGATGAACGCGCGGCGCCTGAAGCTGATGAAGCCGGACGCCGTCATCGTGAACACCTCGCGCGGCGAAGTGATCGACCAGAACGCGCTGACGCGGATGCTGCGCGCCGGCGAGATCGCGGGTGCCGGTCTCGACGTTTACGAGGATGCCGCCAATCCGCGCCTTCGCGCGATGAAGAATGTCGTACTGTTGCCGCATATGGGCTCGGCCACGCATGAGGGTCGGATCGAGATGGGCGAAAAGGTATTGCTGAACATCAAGACCTGGGCCGATGGGCATCGCCCACCTGATCAGGTCGTTCCGGCGATGCTGTAGCGATGCGCGCGCTGCTGATCTCACTTGCGCTCGCCGCTTGGGCCGGGGGGTCTGAGGCGCAGCAGGCTGCCGATGCGGTCGCGCCCGAGGTCGGCGCGTTCGAGGTGGCGGGCGCCGCTGCGCCTGTCACCGCCGAGGAGTGGATGATCGTCACCGCGCATCCGCTGGCCAGCCAGGCCGGCGCGCGGGTGTTGGGGCAGGGCGGGACCGCCGCCGATGCGATGATTGCAGCCCAACTGGTGTTGGGCCTCGTGGAGCCGCAAAGCTCGGGCCTTGGCGGCGGCGCCTTTCTGGTATGGTGGGATGCCAAGGCAGGCGCGCTGACCACGCTCGACGGGCGCGAGACGGCACCGCAAAGGGCGACCCCGACGCTGTTTCAGAAAGACGGCGCGCCGATGGACTTTTTCGAGGCAGTCGTCGGAGGCCGCTCGGTCGGGGTGCCGGGCACGCCGATGCTTCTGGGCGAGGCGCATGCCCGCTGGGGGCGCCTCGGCTGGGCGGATCTTTTTACCGAGGCGCAGGATCACGCCACCAACGGGTTCGAGGTTAGCCCGCGCATGGCCGCCTCGATCGCCGCCAATGCCGACACGCTGGACCGGTTCACCGCCACGCGCGACTATTTCCTGCCGGGCGGACGCGCGCTGGGGGCGGGTGATACGCTGCGTAATCCGGCCTATGCCGAGACGCTGGCGCAATTCGCGGCCGAAGGTCCTGCGCCCTTTTACACCGGCGATATCGCCCGCAAGATCACCCGCGCGGTGCAATCCGCGCGGGGCAATCCCGGCACGCTCAGCCTTCTCGATCTCGCGCTCTATCAAGTGAAAGAGCGCGCCGCTGTCTGCGCGCCCTATCGCGATCATGAGGTCTGCGGTATGGGCCCGCCGTCATCGGGCGCCATTGCTGTTGGCCAGACCCTTGGCGCGCTGGGCGCCTATGATCTGGCGGCGCTTGGCCCCGAAAGTGCCGAGGCGCGGCGCCTGATCGGTGATGCCAGCCGCCTCGCCTTTGCGGATCGGGGCCGGTATGTCGCCGATCCCGATTTCGTGCCCGTACCCGCCAAGGGCCTGCTTGACCCCGCGTATCTCGCTGCGCGCGGTGCGCTGTTGAACGGCGGCGCCGCACTATCCGAGGTGCAGCCCGGCACGCCCGAATTCGACCACGCTCTGAATTGGGCCGATAACCTGCCTATCGAAATGCCCTCGACCTCGCATATCTCGATCGTCGATGGCTATGGCAACGCTCTGTCGATGACCACGACGATCGAGAACGCTTTTGGCTCGCGCGTCATGGCCGCCGGATTTTTGCTGAACAATGAGCTGACGGATTTCAGCTTTGCCAGCGTGGATGGCGGCCTGCCCATCGCAAATGCGGCGGCGCCGGGCAAACGCCCGCGATCGTCCATGGCGCCGACCATCGTGATGCAGGATGGCGCGCCGCGCCTCGTTATCGGCAGCCCCGGTGGCAGTCGCATCATTCCCTACGTCACGAATGCAATCATCGCCTATCTCGACTGGGGCATGGATGTGCAGGCGATCACGACGATGCCGCACGCGATCAACCGTTTCGGCACCTATGATCTGGAGGAGGGCACCAGCGCCGAGGCGCTGGCAGGCCCCTTGCGCGACATGGGCTTTGACGTCGAGCTGCGCGGGCTGAATTCGGGCCTTCACGCCATCGCCATCGGGGATGGCTTGCAAGGCGGCGCCGATCCGCGCCGCGAGGGGCTGGCCATCGGCGAGTGAGCCCGCCGCGAAACCGCCATCCACCCATCCAGAAATTGCCCATGTCCTGCGCGATATACCCTGTGATATCGGGCTAAGAAGGATGCCGGCATGAACTATTTCGCAATCGGGTTCGGGGCTGTCGCACTGACGACTGTTGTCGCCATCGACTATGCCAATCAGGCCAACATCGCGGGCGCCGCGCCGGGCAGCTACCCGGCCAGCGCCTATATGCAGAGCTTTGCGGCGCGCTGGAGCGATGCTTGCGATGCGCAATCAGACGCAACGGCAGCAGCAGCGGCCTATCTGCCCCCCGCGCCCGAGGGCTGGACCCGTACCGCATGGCCGACCGAGGACGCGCCTTTGCGGGGCTGGATCTACCGGCAGGGCGATACGGCGGTTGCGCTCTGGGCCGATTACCAGACCGTTGGGAGCGATTGCGGCGCTTCGGGCGGAATCATGGCGGGGTTGGCCCACGCGGCGAAGGTCGCGGGCACGGGATGGGCCGTGATCGGCGGCACTGCGTACCGGCATCTGCCCGCCGGCAGCCATGCGGAGGAGGCAACGAGCGCGGGGCTGGACGCAGGCTATGACGCTGCCCAGACAACGATCGGCTTTGACGACATGGTGACGCTGACCGCCCTCAGCACCGCATCCGAAAGCGCGCTGCGCAGCCTTCTTGCCGCCGCTGATTACGATGGGCTTAACGGCCTGCTCAGCACGCCGCTGCCCCTGATGGGTAGTGACGCGCCGGTTATCGCGACGGCGAACGAGGCAAAGGCCGCAGACGTGCTTCTGGCACTGCAGGCGGGCGTGCTCCTTGCGAATGGCGGCGCCGATCTGGACGCCGTCACGGCGGCGCGAATCGGAGTGCTGAAAGCCGGCTCTGCGGGGCGGGCTCAGATTGCGCTGGAAGGGTCGGTGCGCCATGGCGCTGCCAATGTAGATGCGCTGAATAACAGGGACGACACGTCCACCGATGAGCCCACCGCCGCGCCGGAGCCGCGTTCCAAACCGCAGCGCCTGACCCTGTCGGGTGGGAAAAGCTGCCTCGAAGGCTCGGCCAGCCGTTTCTGCCGCGACTGACGGCGCCACCCCTTGGCAGCGTGCCGCGCTTGGGCAAGAGTAGCCGGGTGCCACAGCAGAGGGGGCGGCCGGTGATCAGGCAAGGAACGGGCAGGGCGTTTTGGGCCGTGATAGCAGGTCTTCTGACGCTGACAGCGCTTGCTGCCTGCTCGCGGCCCCTCACCCCGAACGAGCGTGCTTTTGCCGCCGATATCATCGGCCCGGCGCTGGATGTGGATCGGGTACGCATCGCGCGCGGCTTCACCACCATCCCCGAGGCGCCGCAGACACCCGACATCTCCGATCTCTATCCGATCGTTGATGAGAATACCGTCACCGGCCTTTGCACCCGCAGCGCGCCCGAGCCGCGCAGCGGCCCGCCGCCCGGCTGGGCGCTGTGGAACCGGGTGCATTTCAATCGCGAATTCTACCGTGCCGATCTGGCGCCCGGCTGGCCGAAGGCAGCGCGCTTTCCCCAGGGCCTGGTGCTGGCACACGAGCTGGTCCATGTCTGGCAATGGCAGAACCGCCGGATCACGGGCTATCGCCCCACGCGCGCCGCGCTGGAAAGCGTGCTCAACATGGATCCCTATTTCTATGTCCCGGACGAGGGCGCAACCCTGCTCGATTTCGGCTACGAGCAGCAGGCCGCGCTGCTGGAAGATTACCTTTGCCACGCTCTTTACGATCCCGCAGCGCCCCGCCGGGCCGAGCTGCGCCCGCTTCTGGCGCCTTATTTTCCGCTGGACCGGCTGGATGCGGCACTGGGTCGCTGACGGACGCGGGGCCATGTCGGTTTCCGCTCTCCATAGGTCGGATGGGCCGCGCGCCACATCATGAAACTGTTAGAACCGGGGCCAGAAATGCCTTTCGGAGAGCAGCGCATGAAAACCCAAGTCAAAGCCCTTGTCGTCGGCGGCGGTGCCGTTGGAACCTCGATCGCCTATCATTTGGCAAAGGCCGGTTGGGACGACGTGATGCTGCTGGAACGGGACGAGCTGACGTCCGGCTCCACATGGCACGCCGCGGGCCTTCTACCCTATTTCAACATGAGCTACGCGACGACGCATATCCACGACTACTCGATCAAGTTCTACAAGACGCTCGAGGAGGAAACCGGCCTCAACGCGGGCTTCGCCGTTGTCGGCAACCTGCGCATGGCCCAGACCGAAGAGCGGATGGACGAATACCGCCTCTACGCCTCGACCGCCGAGACCTGCGGCGTGCCTTACGAGTGGATGACCCCGGACGAGATCAAGGCGAAATGGCCGCTGATCCGTACCGATGACCTCAAAGGCGCGCTCTACCACCAGACAGACGGCTATATTAACCCCGCGGACGTCACCATGGCGATGGCCAAGGGCGCGCGCCAGCGTGGCGTCATGATCGAGCGTAAATGGCAGGCGGACGCATTTCACTGGAACGGCGATGCCTGGGAAGTGACGGCCACCAAGATGGTCGAGAAGGGCGGCAATCTGGTGCCCTCGGGCGAGCAGATCGTAATCAATGCCGAGCATGTCGTCACTGCCTCCGGCAACCACGCGCAGCGCACCGCCAAGATGCTGGGCATCAAGATGCCCGCGATTCCCGTTGAGCACCAGTTCATCGTGATGGACCAGGATCCCGCACTGGTCGAGTTCCGCAAGCAGCCCGGCAATGTCGAGCACCCCGTCATCCGCGACGCCGACGCGCAGTCCTATGTGCGCGAAGAGCGCGGCGGCTGGATCCTGGGTGTCTACGAGCCCGGCGCGCCCGCGCGGTTCGAGCATGGCGTGCCTGACAGCTTCCGCGCCGACCTCTTCCAGCTGGATCTCGACCGGATCGAGGACCAGTACATGGCGATGAACCACCGCATTCCCTCCTGCGAGGAATGCGGCCTGAAGGACGACTTCAACGGACCCATCTGCTATACGCCCGATGGCAACCCGCTGGTCGGCCCGGCCCCGGGTCTGCACAATATGTGGCTGGCCGAGGGTTTCAGCTTCGGCATCACGGCGGCGGGCGGCACGGGCTACTACCTCGCTCAGATGATGGTGGATGGCGAGGCCGAGATCGACATGGCCAGCCTCGATCCCAAGCGCTATTCGTCGAACTGGATGACCACCGAATTCGCCGCGCGCAAGAACGAAGAGGCGTATGAGCATGTCTATATCCTACACCACCCGGATGAGGAGCGCCCCGCCTGCCGCCCCCTGCGCACGGCGCCCGCCTACGACCGCCAGAAGGCGCGCGGCGCGCAATTCGGCTTCGTCAACGGCTGGGAGCGGCCCAACTACTACGGCCCGCTGGACGCGCCCGAGAATTTCGACCACGACGCCCGCAGTTTCCGCCGCGGCGGCTGGTGGCAGCACGCGGTGGATGAGGCAAAGGCCATCCGCGAGGGCGTCGGCCTGATCGACGCGACGGCGTTCTCCAAGCATGTCGTCAAAGGACCGGGCGCGACCCAGTTCCTCGATTGGTTCACCTGCAACAAGCTGCCGAAAGTGGGCCGGATCAACCTGACCTACGCGCTGACCGCGCATGGCACGACGCGCACGGAATACACCATCGTGCGCACCGGCGAGAATGCCTATTACCTCGTCTCCGCCGGCGCATGGACGGAATATGACGCCGATTTCCTGCGCAAGGCCGCCGAGGAAAAGATGGAGGAGTTCGGCTATATCGAGATCCAGGACGTGACCAGCCAATGGGGCGTCTTTGCCATCGCGGGCCCCAAATCGCGCGACGTTCTCAAGGATGTCATCATCGACGCCGATCCCGCAACGGCGCTCTCGAACAAGCGCTTTCCGTGGCTCTCGGCCCGCCAGATCGAGCTGGGCATGTGCCCCGTCAACGCCATCCGCGTCGCTTACACGGGCGAGCTGGGCTGGGAGCTGCATCACCCGATTGAAATGCAGAACTACCTCTTTGATCTGCTCGAGAAGGCGGGCGAGGCGCACGGGATGAAACTGGTCGGCGCGCGCGCGCAGAACTGGCTGCGGCAGGAAAAAAGCTACCGCGCCTTCGGCAATGAGCTGGGCCGCGATGCGACCCCGCTTGAGGCCGATTTGCCGCGCTTTGTAGATCTGGAGAAGGATTTCCACGGCAAGGACGCGATGGTGAAGACGGGCGTGCGCGCCAAATGCGCGACCTTCCTCATCGACGGGCCGGACGACGCCGACCCCTGGGGCCGCGAAGTGCTCTACACCGAGGGCGGCGAGCGCGTCGGGCGCCTGACGTCGGGCGGTTATTCGGTCGCCTTCGGCAAGAGTATCGGCATGGGCTACGTCAAGCCGGAGCTGGTCGTGCCGGGCACGGTCCTCAAGGTCAAGATCATGGACAAGCTCTGGGACGCGACCGTGACCGAAGACAGTCCCTATGACCCCAAGAACGAGGTCATCCGTAAGGATGGCTGAGGGCAGAGGGCGGGTTTCCGCCCTTATCCTGCTCCTGATCGCCGCGCTGTCCTTCGGCGCGGCGATCTTCCATGACAAAAACCCGCTGGCGGAAGAGGCTGGCGCGTATGCCGAATCCATCGCCAAGGTCAGCGCCGCGACCTACGTCACACTGCGGACGCTGAACGCCCTGCTTTCGACGGCTCAGGAGGTGGAAGTCGGCGCATCGGTTGGCGTGTCGGGCAATTTCCAGCCCGGCAAGATCCTCGAGCCGATTGACGACACGATCGAGCGTATCGCGGCGACGGTTTTCTCCATCATGCTCGTGTCTGGCCTCTTGGCGGTGGCCATGGGGCCGGTCGGCGCCGTGGGCGGGGCGATGATTGCGGCAGCCTGCCTTTTACTGCTGATTGGCCGCCAAAATCACTTGCGGTCTGGCGCGCGTAAATTGGGTTTTATGGGCGCTGTCCTCACGCTGGGTCTTCCGATTTGTCTGATCGCGTCCGATTGGCTGGCGGGCCCGCTGACGGGATCGGTTCTAATCCGTCATCAGGCGGTCATTGACGACATTGTTGCCGAAGTGCCAGGTGCTGACCCGGCGCCGCTCGAAAGCGCACCCGAGCAAACCGGGATATTGGGAGGCGTGCTGGATCGATTCAGCACCGGGTTAGACTATGTCGCGAGCGGGCAGCAGGTGCTGGCTCAGGCGGGCAGTATCGTCACGAATGCCGACAAGATCATTGGCAGCTATCTGTCAATTCTGGCCGTGCTGCTATTCCGGACCTTTTTGCTGCCGGCGCTTCTGCTGGTCGCCGGCTGGCTGATCGTGAAGGGTTACATCCGGGACTGAGCGCACCCCCTCGCAGCGATCGCAGTCAGCGCCGCTGCGCGTTTCCTCATGAAAAATTGCCTTGCCCAACATGTCGCACTAGTTCTCTTCACACTGATGTGAAAGCGAAAGGATATTTCATGAAGCGCCGCTCAATTATCAAATCATTCGCCGCCGCTGGCATGCTTGCTGCCGTGGGCGCCTGCGCCCAGATGGACGATGGCGATGATATCGTCGATATCGCATCGTCGAACCCCGATTTTTCGACGCTGACAGCCGCAATTGGTGCCGCAGGTCTGACGGACACGCTGCGCGGGCCGGGCCCGTTCACCGTGTTTGCGCCGACCAACGCAGCCTTCGATGCGCTGCCTGCCGGGACGCTCGACATGCTGCTCATGCCCGAAAACAAGGACAAGCTGGCGTCGATCCTGACCTATCACGTCGTTCCCGGCGCAGTTACGTCTGACCAGATCCTTGGCAAGCGCATGAATGTGGCGACTGTGCAGGGTGACACGGTGCGGGTCGATGGCACAGGCGGCAAGTACGGTGCGGCCGTGCGTGTCAACGATGCCAATGTGACAAACGCGGACATCATGGCGACGAATGGCGTCATTCATGTGATCGACAAGGTGCTGTTGCCCTAAGCAACCTGATCTCTGAAACGGTAAAGCCCGGTGGTCGCAGGACCGCCGGGCTTTTTTGTCTTGTCGGGACGGCTGCTAGGGGCGCTCTTCAGCCGCCTTTCATATAAGGCATCAGCACCACTTCGCTGTCCGGCTTCACTTCCGTGAACCATGAATTGCGATAGACCAGCCCATCGACCGCAAGGCTCACCCCGCGGTCAATCTGCGGCTTGAGCGCCGGGTGTTTGGCGGCCAGAGCGTCCAGCAACTCCTTGAAATTGCTGGCCTCCACTTCGACCACCTCTTGCCCCTCCGCCAGGTCGCGGAGCGAGCCCCAGAGTTTCACCTGAACCATGCTCAGCCCTTGGCCATGATCGCCTTGAGGATCTTGGGCGGCGACATGGGCAGCGACGTGAGCCGGATCCCGACGGCCCGGCTGACAGCGTTCGAAAGCGCGGCAAGGGGCGGCACGATGGGCGTCTCGCCCACGCCGCGCACGCCGTAGGGGTGGCCGGGGTTGGGAATTTCCAGGATCACCGTGTCGATATTGGGCAGGTCCGACGCGACGGGAATGCGGTAGTCGAGGAAGCCCGCGTTTTGCAGGCGGCCATCCTCGCCGTAGATGTATTCCTCGTTCAGCGCCCAGCCGATGCCTTGAGCGGCGCCGCCCTGCATCTGGCCCTCGACATAGTCCGGATGCACGGCCTTGCCCGCATCCTGGAAGACGGTGTAGCGCAGCACTTCGGTCGCGCCGGTCTCGGGATCCACCTCGACATCGGCCAGATGCACGCCAAAGCTGACGCCCGCGCCCTCGGCATTGACCTCGTGATGGCCCGCGATGGGCCCGCCGGTCTCGGATGAAATCGCGGCGATCTCGGCCAGTGTCATCGGCTCGAAATTTCCCGCATTCGGCCCCGAGGGTTTGGCAGCGCCATCCTCCCAGATAACAGCGTCTTCGTCGATGCCCCAGATCTTGGCAGCGCGCCCGCACATTACCTGGATGGCGGCGCGGGCGGCCTTGATCGTGGCAAGGCCGACTGCAAAGGTCACGCGGCTGCCATCGGTCACGTCATTCTGGCCCAGTGCGCTGGTATCGCTGATCGTGGTGCGCACCTTTTCATAGGGCACGCCCAGTTCCTCGGCGGCCATCATGCTGATCGACGCGCGGCTGCCGCCGATATCGGGGTTGCCCTCGGCGACGCTGACCGTGCCATCGGCATTGATCGCCAGCGAGACCGAGGTATTGCCTCCGAAGTTGAACCAGAACCCGCAGGAAAGGCCGCGGCCCTGATTTTCACCCAAAGGCGCGTGGTAGTGATCATGCTCCTTGGCCGCCTCCAGCGTGGCCTTGAGGCCGATCTGGTCGAAGGTCACGCCGTAGGACGCCTTGGTGCCCGCATCAGCGGCGTTCATCAGCCGCACATCCAGCGGGTCAAGATCCAGCTTCTGGCACAGCTCGTCCACGACGCTTTCGACCGCGTAGATCGCCATGGGCGCGCCCGGCGCGCGATAGGCGGCCTGGCGGGGGCGGTTGGTCATCGCGTTCCAGCCCTCGGTGCGCACGGCGTCGAGGTCATAGGCCGCAAAGGCGCTTTGCGCGCCCATATCGACCGTGTCGCAGGGAAACGCGCCGCCCTGATAGCGCAGCTTGGCGTCGGCGGCGGTGATGCGCCCCTCCTTGGTCATGCCGATGCGGACGTCGATCGACGAGGACACGGTGGGACCGGTGGCGCGGAAGACGTCGACGCGGCTCATCACGATCTTGACGGGCCGCCCACATTTGCGGCTGAGCGCCAGCGCGACAGGCTCGATAAAGACAGTGGTCTTGCCGCCAAAACCGCCGCCGATCTCGGATGCGGTGACTTTCAGCTGGCTGCCCTCCATGCCCATGATGGCCGAGCAAAGATCGCGCACGAAATACTGGCCTTGCGTGGTGCACCAGAGGTCCGCCTTACCGTCATTGCCGTAGGAGGCAAGGCAGGCATGCGGCTCGATATAGCCCTGATGCGTCGCGGCGGTGGTAAAGCTGCGCTCGACGATGGTGTCGGCCTTGGCAAAGCCGGCCTCCAGATCGCCATGCCCGAATTCGCAGTAATGGGTCACGTTCGGCCCGGCGCCTGCGGGCACGCTTTCGTCCGCGCGGCCCTCCTGGACCACGGGCGCGTCCGGCTTCATCGCCTTGTCCACGTCGGTGACATGGGGCAGGGGCGTGTAATCTACCTTGATCAGTTTCAGCGCGGCCTTGGCCGTGGCCATATCCTTCGCCGCGACCGCGGCGACGGGGTGCCCGTCATAGAGCACCTTGCCCCGCGCGAGGCAGTTGTCCTGCACATCGCGCAGCCCGTCATCCTCGGGCACGCCCCAATCGGCGGAGGTCACGACGGCCTTGACGCCGGGCAGGGCCAGCGCCTCGCTCGCGTCGATGCTGTTGATCAGCGCATGGGCGTGCGGGCTGCGCAGGATCAGGCCCACCTGCATCCCCGGCACGTTGAAATCCGCGCCGTAAAGCGCGCGGCCGGTGACCTTGTCGACGCCATCGGGGCGGGCGACCCGCGTACCGACAACCTTGAAATCAGCCTTGGTGGAGGATTGGAAGTTCATGTCATGCGCCTCTCATGTCGGCGGCTGCGATCTGAACAGCCTTGATGATCTTGTCATAGCCGGTGCAGCGGCAGAGATTGCCGGCCAGCCAATAGCGGATTTCGGTATCGGTGGGGTCCGGGTTGCGCTCCAAGAGGTTCTTGGCCGCAACCAGAATGCCCGGCGTGCAGATCCCGCATTGCAGCGCCGCGTGGTCGATAAACGCTTGTTGCAGCGGGTGCAGGCCCTCGCCGATGGCCATGCCCTCGACGGTTTTGATCTGCGCACCCTCGGCCTCGGCGCCCAGCACGAGGCAGGCGCAGACCAGCCGCCCGTCCATCTCAACGGTGCAAGCGCCGCAATCGCCGGTGCCGCAGCCTTCCTTGGCACCGCTCAGGCCCAGGCGGTTGCGCAGGCTATCGAGCAGCGTCTCTTCGGGGGCGCAGACGAATTCGGCCTCGTCGCCGTTAATCGTGGTGGATACGTGGATGTTCTTCATGTCGGTCTCTCCCGGCCCGGATGGGCCTCGAATTTCAAGGGGCCTCAGGCGCGCGCGGCGGCGCGGTCCATGGCGATGCGGGCGGCGCGCTTGGCCAGCACGCCCGCAAGGGTGATGCGGAACTCGACGGTTCCGCGCTTGTCGTCGATCGGCTTGGCCGCGCTTTCGCACGCCTTGACCAGTGCGGCGATGGCCGGATCCTCCAGTTTGGAGCCGGTGATGGCCTCCGCCGCCTCCGGCACCAGCACGACGCGCGGGCCAACGGCGCCAAGGGCGACGCGGGCCGACTTGATCGTGCCGTCGCTGCCCAGCTCGATATTTGCGCCCGCCGACGCAACGGCGATGTCCATCTCGGTCCGCGGGATGAAGCGCAGATACGCATCGCCCGCCGCCGAAGGCCGCGCGGGCAAGAAGACGGAGCTGACGAATTCGCCCTTTCCCAGCACTGTCTTGCCGGGGCCGGTCACGAACTCCTCGACGGGGCAATCGCGGGGGCCATCCGGCCCCTCGATGCGTGCGACGGCGGCGGCGGCGATCATCGCGGGCACGCTATCGGCGGCAGGCCCGCCGTTGCAGAGGTTGCCCACCATGGTGCAGCGCCCCTGGATCTGGGTCGAGCCGATCAATTCGCACGCCTCGACCACGCCGGGCCACATGGCGCGCGCGCCCTCATGCTCGCCCAGTTGCTGACCGGGCACGCCCGCGCCGATGCGCAATCCGCCATCCTCCTCGCGGATGTCGCGCATGCCCTCCAGATGCTTGATATCGACGATCATGTCCGGCTCGATCAGCCCCGAGCGCAGGTTGACCAGAAGATCCGTGCCACCCCCAAGGATGCGCGCGGCGCCCTCGTTCCGGGCCAGGATTTCCGATGCCTCGGCAACGGTTTTCGGTTTCATGTACTGCATAATGGGCTCCATGGCTTGCAGCCCGATAGCGCGGCGCTGGCCGCTGCGGTGTCGGGGCTGGCTGTCGCGCACAAGTAAAGCGCAATCGGCGCCCGCCCGCAATCCGTCCAAGCGGTCTTTTCCCGCGGGTTTCAGCTGGCGGATCGTCGCATCCGTGCCTTGCAAGGGGCGCCGCCGCACCCTAGGGCTACCCCGGCAGATAAAAAGGCAGAGGGTGGCGCGCGGGCAGAGATGGGCGATGTGTGGGACGGGCTGGTGCAGGCGGTCTGGCTGATCCTCAGCCTTGATGCCGACCTTGTCGAAATCGCGTGGCGCAGCCTGCGCGTGACCGGCGCCGCCTTGGCCATCGCCTGTGTCATTTCGCTGCCGCTGGCTGCCTTGCTGGCGGTGCAGCGGTTTCGCTGGCGGCGCGGCACCATTGCGGTGCTGAACGCGCTGATGGGCCTGCCGCCCGTTGTCGTGGGCCTCATCGTCTATGTGCTGCTGTCCCGCTCTGGTCCGCTGGGCGTGCTTGGGCTGCTCTTTACGCCGACGGCGATGATCATCGCGCAGGTCATCATCATCGTTCCGCTGATCGCCTCGATCGCGCACCAATCCCTGCGCGAACTTTGGGCCGAGTATCATGACCTCCTGATCTCGATGAACGCGACGCGGATGCAGCGCATCGGCGCGCTGCTGCATGACGGGCGCCGCGCGCTCTTGACCGCGGCGCTGGCGGGCTTTGGCCGCGGCATCGGCGAGGTCGGCGCGATCATGGTGGTGGGCGGCAATATCGACCACGCAACGCGGGTGATGACGACGGCGATCGCGCTGGAAACCGGCAAGGGCAATTTCGCGCTGGCGCTGGCGCTGGGTTTCATTCTCATAGCGCTGTCGATCCTCATCAACCTGGCCATTCACGCCCTTAGCCGCACCGAGACGGGGGGCAGGTGGTGAGCGCGCTTTTGCCCATCCGCATGTGCGGCGGCGCGGTTCACCGCCGGGGCCAGCGCCTGATCGGGCCTGTCGATCTTGAGATCGCAGGAGGCGGCATCACCGCCGTCATCGGTCCGAACGGCGCGGGCAAATCCACGCTGCTCAAGGCGCTGCACGGGCTGGAGCGGCTGAGCGAGGGGCATATAAACTGGTCTTCTCCGCGCGCCGAGGCGCTGGAGCGGCAGGCCTTCGTGTTTCAGACACCGGTCATGCTGCGCCGCTCTGTGCTGGATAATCTGGCCTTTCCGCTCCGCCTGAAGGGCACATCGCGCGGCGCGGCGCGCGCCGCGGCGGCGGATTGGTGCGCACGCATCGGTCTGGGCGGCATGGAGCGGCGGGCGGCCACCGTTCTGTCGGGTGGTGAGCGGCAAAAACTGGCGCTGGCCCGCGCCCTGATCACCGGGCCCGAGCTGCTTTTCCTGGACGAGCCGTCGGCCGCGCTCGACGGGCGCGCAACGCGCGAGATCGAGGCGCTTTTGGCGCTTGCAGCCGCGGACGGCACGCGTATCGTCATGGCGACGCACGATATGGGCCAGGCACGGCGTCTTGCCCGCGAGATTTGGTTCCTGCGCGGCGGCATGCTCCACGAGGCTGCCCCGGCAGACACGTTTTTCAGCGGGCCCAAGACGGAGGCGGCCCGCGCCTTTCTGGCCGGCGATATTGTCGACTAGCGGACATGATTCCAAACCCAAGGAGCAGACCTGATGCGCAAACTTACCCTCACAGCCAGCCTTGTCCTCGGCCTTTTCGGTGTGTCCGCGCAAGCGGAAGAAATGAAAATGGCCGTCACCACCAGCTTTCACAACTCCGGACTGTCCGATGTGCTGCTGCCCGCGATTCTTGAGGATACCGGCATCGAGCTCCAGCTGCTGGTGGTCGGTACGGGCCAGGCGATCAAACTGGGCGAGGCAGGGGATGTCGACGCCATCCTCGTTCATAGCAAGGCCGCCGAAGATGCTTTCGTCGCGGCTGGTCACGGCACCCATCGCCGCGAGATCATGTATAATGATTTCGTGCTCGTTGGGCCGGCGGATGATCCTGCCGGCATCCGCAGCGCAGATGCCGCCGCCGCCGCGCTGAGCGCCATCGCCGAAGCAAAGGCGCCCTTTGTCAGCCGCGGGGATGACAGCGGCACCCACAAGAAAGAGCTGAACCTTTGGCGTGCGGCGGGCACGGACGTGACCGGCGGCAATGATTGGTACAAGGAGGTCGGGGCGGGCATGGGCGCCGCGCTCAACACCGCGTCGGGCATGGGCGCTTATGTGCTGTCGGATCGCGCGAGCTGGCTGAACTTCGGCAACAAGGGTGATCTGGAACTGCTTTTTGCCGGGGACCCGGTGCTGTTCAACCAATACGCCTATCTGCCAGTCGATCCGGGCAAGGGCGACTATATCAAGAGCGATCTGGCCGAAGAGGTCGAGGCCTGGCTGACCAGCGCCCGCGCCAAAGAGCTGATTGACGGCTATCGCATCGCAGGCGAGCAACTCTTTACGTTCAACGCAGAGATGGATGGCGCGCAAAAGGCGGCCGAATAATCCGGCGGCCAAGGCTTTTTCCCAGAAGCCTTGGCCGAACTCTCGCGAGAGTTCTGGCGGCGGGGATCAGCGGTAGGGCTTCAGCGCTGCCTGCATGGCGGTAATCATGGCGTCGCGGCGCGTCTGCATGGCCTCTCGCGTTTCGCCCCCCGCGGCCTCAGCGGCGCCCGCGACCATCATCGCAATAGTGTCGGGCGTCAGCCGCGCATTACCCAGATCGTCGCACCAGCCGTTGAACTGATCACCGAGGCGGTCGCAGAAGGTCTGAAGACCGCCCGCACCCCCGCCCATGTCGAAACACGCAGTCGGCCCCATCGCCGCCCAGCGCAAGCCGGGGCCGGCCCACATCGCCTTGTCGATATCGCCGACGCTTGCGACGCCCTCCTGCACCAGATGGATCGCCTCTCGCCAGATGGCGGCCTGCAGGCGGTTGGCGATATGGCCGGGCACTTCACGCTGCACGCGGACCGTGACTTTGCCGATGCTGTCGTAAAAGGCGGCGGCCGCATCCGCGACGCCCGCGCCGGTCCGGTGATTGCCCATGACCTCGACCAGAGGAACCAGATGGGGCGGGTTGAACGGATGGCCCAGAACAAAGGGCGCGGGATTGTGCCAGCCGGCCTGCATATCGCCAAGCAGGAGGCCGGAGGTGCTGCTGGCCACGATGGCGCCGGGCGCCAGAACCGGCTCGATTTCGCTGTAAAGCGCGTGTTTTATCTCCAGACGCTCGGGCACGCTTTCCTGAATGAACTCTGCGCCGGTCGCCGCCTCTGCTGCGCTGGCGCAAAATCGGATGGCGTCGGGCGTGCCATCAGCGGTCAGGCCAATCTGGGTCAGCGTCGGCCACGCCGTCTCGATATAGGCGCGGACCTCTCTTTCAGCGTCGGGCGCAGGATCATGGATCGCGACCGAGCGACCCGAAGCCAAGAGAAGCGCCGCCCAGCTGGCGCCGATGACACCTGCGCCAAGGCAGGCCGTGTGCGGATAGAGCATTGAAATATTCCGGAATTCAGGGGGAAGGATGCAGTCATGGAGCCGCCAACCTGCCTCATGCCAAGCTGGGGGTCCAGTGCCCGTCGGGGCTCAAGATGTGGCCCCGAGCGCCGCTCGACACCGGCCAGCGATGGGACGTTTTGATGATTGCGGTGACATTGCGGGTCGATCGACAGCGGGGGGCTGGAAATCATTGGTCTAAGAGATTTGTTAAGTGCTGTGAGCCAGGCTTCGTCCTGGCAATAGACACCGACGCGCAATGGAGCCACTACGGGAAGGGGCTTTGGCAAATATGGCAGCTCTACGCCCGGGCATCGCCGCCGAGAAGTTGAGCTGTGCGAGGTTAGGGACCCGCGCGATGGTTTCGAAGCCCGCAGTGTCGTCGCCTGCGTCTATTGAGCGAAAGGCGAGAGAATCCGCAAACGCTTTGACATTTCTGGACCGCTGGCGTTTTTGCCAGGTGGCGAGGTGGAGCGCAGCCATCCCCGATGGCCGCGCCCGGTATGGCGATTATCGCGCCGATATCGGCAAGGTGATCTGCCAAGATCCGCGACGTCCTCACGATACTGGTGATTGCCCGTGCTGATCGGCCCATCCGGGATGGGCCAGTGATGGGCCCCAAACCACTAGAACAGACTGGCCACTGGCGCGCCGGGCGCCAGATCCATTTCGCGGCGCAGCTGCGCACGGGCGCGGGCGAGGCGGGACATCACCGTGTTCTTGGCGCATCCCGTGCGCCCGGCCAGCGCGGCGGGGCTTGTCTCGCCCGCCATGACCAGCGCCATGAGCGCCGCCTGCTCGCGCGGCAGGCGGGCGATGGCATCTTGCAGATCGCTCAGCGCGAGGCTGGCGAAGACCTCGGGATCGGCGCTGGGGCCATCCTCCTCCTCGAGTGGCAAGTGCGGCGCACGGCGCAGGCCCTGGCGGTAGAGGTTGCGCAGCGCGGCACGCGCATAGGCCCGCAGATCGTCGACGCGGGACAGATCGTGGCGCCGCCGCCAAAGCTTGAGCAGCGTCTCCTGCGCCAGATCCTGCGCCTCGCTCTCGCTGTCGGCAAGGCGACGGGCGAGGCGCATCAGATCAGGGTGCAGCGCCACCATCAGATGCGTGGTGCAATGCGGTGATGCGGGCAGGCCCGCGCTGGCGCGGGAGGCGGGAAGGGACGGAATCGCGGACGTAATCATGGATGGGATCATGTGGCGCACCTTTGGTTGGGTCAGGTCTATCGCCCCTTACACTCGCTTGATTTTCACCCCCGACAATCCCGGCATTTTTCGCCGATCGCGCAAATTGCCCCTTTTTGCGCGAAGCGGCGCCGAACGGCGTATCCGCGTCGGCACGGCTTCGCCCATGGCGCAAGACTTGGCCCCAAACGCCCAAAATGCCGGGACGCGATCGGCGCCGCCCGCGTCTTGTGAGGTGAAGCGGGCAATCCTGCCCCTTCCCAAGATCAAGACTTCTCAGGAGGAAAACTGATGACAAAATATATCGCATACGCACTGGGCATGAGCGCACTGGCCACGGCCGCATTCGCGGACATGTCGAGCGTCGACACCAATGCCGACGGCATGGTTTCGATGGAAGAGGCGCAGGCCGCCTATCCCGATCTGACAGCCGAGCAGTTCAGCGAGATCGACGCAAATGGCGACGGCGCCATCGACGATGCCGAAATGAGCGGCGCGCAGGATGCCGGTCTGCTCCCCGCAGAGTAAGCCCCGAATTCCCGGCCTGCCTCTGCGGCGGGCCGGGTGACGTTTTCCTTCGGCCTCATGTTCTTCTCCAGCAGACACCGAGACGCCGGAGGGAAGGTTGTCGCAGGGCGGCCTCGTCATAAAGGTCGCTCTGCGGCGCCAATACCTCCCTCTTCATGATCGAAAGGCGCGGCCCCCCTCGGGACCGCGCCATTTTCTTGCAGAGACAGGACGAAGACGCCCTGTCGGCTATGCAGGTATCAGGCCGGATCTGCCCGGCGCAGCATGCCGAAAAGATCGCGCGGGTCGTCGGGGTCGGCCAGCATGTCGAGCGGCTGGTGGAACTCCGTCCCCTCGATCTGGGCACGCACATAGCGCAGGGCGCTGAAATCCTCGGTAGCAAAGCCGACCGAGTCAAAAAGCGTGATCTGCGCGTCGGAGGTGCGGCCCTTGGCGGCGCCTGTCATCACCTGCCACAGCTCGGTCACGGCGAAATCCTCGGGCATCTGCTGAATCTCGCCCTCGATGCGGGTCTGGGGCGGGAATTCGACGAAGACGTCCGAGCGCTCGAGAATGGCGGGCGCCAGCTCGGTCTTGCCGGGGCAATCGCCGCCAATCGCGTTGATATGGACACCCGCGCCGACCATGTTGTCGGTCAGGATGGTCGCATATTGCTTGTCCGCGGTGCAGGTCGTGATGATCTGCGCGCCTTCCATGCTTTCCTCGGCGCTGTCGCATTCGACCACCGTCAATCCCATCCCTTGAAGGTTCTTGGCCGCCTTCCTGGTCGCCGCCTTGTCGACATCCCACAGACGCACGGTCTTGATGCCGACGATGGCCTTCATCGCGAGGCTCTGGAATTCGGATTGCGCGCCATTGCCGATCATCGCCATCGTATCGGCGCCCTTGGGGGCGAGGTATTTCGCCACGAGGGCCGAAGTGGCCGCCGTCCGCAGCGCGGTCAGCATCGTCATCTCGCTCAAGAGCACGGGATAGCCGTTGCCGACATTGGCCAGAAGGCCGAAGGCGGTGACCGTCTGCAAACCCTGCTTGGTGTTGCTGGGATGGCCGTTGACGTATTTGAACCCGTAGACCTCACCATCCGACGTCGGCATCAGCTCGATGACACCTTCCTCGGAATGGCTGGCGACGCGGGGCGTCTTGTCGAACAGCTCCCAACGTTTGAAATCCTGCTCGATGTAGTCGGCAAGGCCAATCAGCATCTCTTCGATGCCGATATGGTGGATCAGCTTCATCATGTTGTCGACGCTGACAAAGGGCACGTAGGCCTTTTCGGACGGGGTGGGGATGCTCATTTCGGACCCTTTTCAAGGTTAGTGTTGCGTTTGGCGAGGTGCAGACCGGCGATCATGCAGCGCACGGATCCTCCGGCGCTCTCGATGGTGGGGATATCCAGCGGTACGATGCGCGCGGAACGTTCGATCAGCGCAATCTGGCTTTTGTCGAGCGCCGCCAGCGCACGCGACGACATGGCGGTCATCAGGCCGGTCGGCGTGCTGAGTTCGATCGCATTGCCGGCAAATTCGGCGATCTGGTGATGGGTGAGGTCGATCAGGTCGCGCCCCGGCTCGACCAGACGCTCGGCGATTTCTGCGCGGCGGGCGGCATTCTTGATCATGTCGAGCGAG
Source organism: Roseovarius nanhaiticus (assembly GCF_900156535.1). Taxonomy (NCBI): domain Bacteria; kingdom Pseudomonadati; phylum Pseudomonadota; class Alphaproteobacteria; order Rhodobacterales; family Roseobacteraceae; genus Roseovarius; species Roseovarius nanhaiticus. The sequence goes on from NZ_FTNV01000001.1 coordinate 1,910,334, forward strand.
ACCATCGCGAAATGCGTGCCGATCGTCATCACGACATTGGTGTGATAAACGGGCGCGCCATCCTCGTCGATGGCGTCGAAGACCATCGGCTCGTATCCGAAATTGGTGCAGAACCGCTCGAGCAAGACCGGATCGGCGCGGTGCGAGCGCGCGACATAGGCGATGCGCCCGATATGGTCGATCACCATCGCGCCGGTGCCCTCCAGGGCCAGCCCGTCCTGCTCCAGACCCGAATAGTCGGTGACGACCTGCACGCGATAGTCAGCCTTCAGCATCTCGATGACATCGCTGCGGCGCTCACGGCGGCGGCTGGGCACAAACATGGGGTAGATGGCCACGTGCCCGCCCGGATGGGTGGAGAACCAGTTGTTCGGAAAGACCGCATCGGGCGTATCGTCGCGCGCGTCCTGAAAGACATGCACGCCCACGCCTTCATCGCGAAGACGGCCAACGGCAGCGTCGAATTCGGACGCTGCGCGGTTTGCCACCTCATCGGCACTGTCGCCCGGCACGGATTGAAACCGGTTGTCGGCGGCCGTTTCGGGGTTGGGATGAAACCGGTTGGGCCGGATCATCACCACATTTGCAGGGGCTTGGACGGTCATAGGAGCCTCTTATGAATAGGCGCGGGTCGGGCGGTCAAAGACGCGGCGGCCAAGAGCCGATGCGGCCAGATCGACCATCACCTGTGCGGTGCGACCACGCTCGTCAAGGAAGGGGTTGAGTTCGACGAGGTCGAGTGACGTCATGAGACCGCTGTCACAGATCATTTCCATCGCCAAGTGCCCCTCGCGCATCGTGGCACCGCCCGGCACGGTGGTGCCGACCGCGGGCGCGATGGAGGGATCGAGGAAATCCACATCCAGCGACACGTGCAGCATCCCGTTTGCCGCTTCGACATCGGCAAGGAAATCCGCCAGCGGGCGGGCGATGCCCGTCTCGTCGATGCTGCGCATGTCGTGGTAGCGCACATTGGTGGCCTGCATTGCCTCACGCTCGTCCGGATCGACCGAGCGCAGACCGAGCAGGCAGATATTCTCATGCGGGATCGGATGGGCAACCTCCGGAAAACCGTGGAAGCCATCGCGGCCCGTCACATAACCCAAAGGGGCGCCGTGCAGATTGCCCGAGGCAGTGCTTTGCGGCGTGTGAAAGTCCGTATGTGCGTCCAGCCACAGGACGAACAGCGGGCGCTCTTCGCGCGCGGCGTGGTTCGCGGCCCCGAGGACCGAGCCGAGCGCGAGGCCGTGATCGCCGCCCAAGAAAATGGGCAGGCCGCGCGGCAGCGCCTCTTCGGCGGCGCGGGCGAGGGACGAGGTCCAGCCGATCATCTCGGCGGGCTGGTGGATGTGATTGGGCAGGTCCGCATGCATATCGGCGGCGTCGGGCGCCACATTGCCGATATCGACCACCTGGTGCCCCAGATCCGCAAGCGCGGCGCCGATTCCCGCTGTACGGTAAGCATCCGGGCCCATCAGGCAGCCGCGGCGGGATTTGCCGGCATCCATAGGCGCGCCGATCAATATGCATGTCTTGCCGGTCATGTCGCTCTCCTCATGTCAGTTGACGCCAATGTGTTGCGCATATGGGGCGAATGGAAGTGGACAATTTGCACATAAGGGAACAAGATTGAGCAAAACGGAAGCAAAGAGCGACGATATGGACGAAACGGACCGCGCGCTTATCTCTGCCCTCAGACACGATGCGCGTGCGTCGCTGTCGGATCTGGCGGCCAGCCTTGGGGTCTCGCGCACAACCGTGCGCAGCCGGATCGAAAAACTTCAACGCTCTGGCGAGATCGTGGGATTTTCGGTCGTGCTCAAGGCGGATGCGGCGCGCGATCCAGTACGCGGATTGATGATGCTGGGCATCGAGGGGCGCGGGACCGAACGGATCTTTCGCCAGCTGAGCGGCCTCAGCGCGGTGCGCGGGGCGCACAGCACCAATGGCCAATGGGATATCATCGTGGAAATCGGCGCGCCCACGCTGGAAGAATTCGACCGCGTGCTGACGCAGATCCGGCGCCTTGACGGCGTGGTCAGCAGCGAAACGAGCCTGCTGCTCAGCACACGCAAATCGGCGGGTTAGCGGCGCGCGGCCATCGCCCAGAAACCGGCCAGCGCCAGCGAGGCAAGCATGTTCCAACTGGCCATCGACAGCCCGAGCATCTGCCACGCCACCTCGTCGCACATCACGACGCCCAAGGGACCTTCGAGGCTGAGCAGGTCCGCGCCCGATCCCGCGCCGATGCCGCCACCTGAACAGGCGGTTGGGCCTTCCCACCAGTCCCGCTCGACCCCGGTATGATAGGCCGCGATCCCGGCCGAGGTCAGCGCCGCCAGCATGCCGAGCCAGGGCATGAAGCGCCCGTGGCTCCACCGCCCGAGTGCCAGGGCAAATAGGCCGATGAAGGCCGCCGCGACGTGCGGCCAACGCTGCCAGAGGCAGAGCGAGCAGGGCGCCAGACCCCCAAGATGCTGAAACGCATAGGCCCCGGCCAAGAGGAGGACCGAGCCGATCGAGGCGAGGGCGATATAGGCATTGCGCGACATGGATCAGAGCACCTTGACCAGGAAAAAACCACCGACGAGGCAGCCGAAGAAGAGAACGAACATGAGGCCCAGCCGACGCTCGACGAAATCGCGGATGGGCGGGCCGAACTTCCAGAGCAGCCCCGCAACGATAAAGAAGCGCAGACCCCGCGCAAGGATTGAGGTGGCGATGAAGGTGGCCAAGGGCATGCCAGTCCAGCCCGACATGATGGTGATGACCTTGTAGGGGAAGGGCGTGATGCCCGCCATCAGAACCGCCCAGAAGCCCATATCGTTGAAGCGCGTGCTGAACTCGCCCATCGCGTCCGCCTTGCCCAGTGCCTGCAGAATGGGCTGGCCCACCTGCTCGAACGCAAGCGCGCCGATGGCATATCCGGCCATGCCGCCAACTACCGAGGCGATCATCGCAATACCGGCAATCAGCCAGGCCCGGCTGGGCCGGGCCAGGATCATCGGAATCATCAGAACATCTGGCGGAATGGGAAAGACCGAGCTTTCGACAAAGGCGACCAACGCCAGCACCCACAAGGCATTCGGATGATCCGCCATCGCAATGGTGCGGTCGTACAGACGTCTGATCATGCGGAGGCGCTCCGGCGGGGAATTGATGTGGGCCGCCAGCGTGATCGCGGGCTGCCCCGGCTCAGACCACGGCGGGGCAGGCGGGGTCAAGAGCGGATGGGGCCCGGAGCGCCTTTGGGTTTTATGCTCTGGCGTGTCGCGCCCGCGCGGCCAACAAAAAGGACGTCGGTGCCCCGCTGGGGCTGGACGCGCGCGCGGGCCTTCGCTAAACGTCCTGCCGTGCGCCCAAGTGGCGGAATGGTAGACGCAGGGGATTCAAAATCCCCCGCCGCAAGGCGTGCCGGTTCGAGTCCGGCCTTGGGTACCAAGCGCACATCTCTCCTTAGCTGGACCGCGATTTGCAGTCGGTGCAATTCTCCTTGCGGCGTTGCCGCAGATTGCCGGCCTGTTCACACCCATTGGCGGCGGCAGTCTCAACCCACAACCCTCGTTTCGCAATTCCTAAGGTAGCGCCCGCGATTCGGACGCCTGGGTTTCGTCATACGCGTCAAAAGCTCGTTGGCGGCGGGATTGGCCCCAATTGAGCGACAGAGCCTTCGCCATTATTCTGCCTTAGTTAACGCGGGATGTGGGGCGGCTTGAGCGCAATTCTGGACACAATGCGCATGCTGAGATGCCCGGTCACAACACGCTCTGCTGGATGCAGAAAACCTTGTTTCATTGGCGAAACACCACAGCAGACTGGCCGTTTTGCGTCGGAAACAATGTTAAAAATCGCGTCTATATTTCGACGCAATGAGCGGAAGTTGGGCCTCTTACGGCCCCATTCGAAACACAATTGCCTCAAATTTTCCTTTGTTGGCCGCGGACGTTGACCTAAAACAAACCTGCCCAACTGGGGGGCAAAGTCTGTGGTCTAGGGGGCGGCCACACGGAACGTGCATCCGATCGGATGTGGGGGACGTGTGAACGCCATGTCGCTGCCAAGCGATATGAATTGCACGCGTTATCGTCGGCGGGTCCGGCGACGGAAAAGGCGTGTCTGCGTCCTACTTACCCCTCCGCTTGTCTGCAGGTCTCGTGAAGGCCGCTTACCCGACCGCGTCAGCGTCGGTGGCATTGGTAAGGACCGCGATCTGCGGTGCGACGGTAACGGTCGTATATTAGGAGTTGAGTGATGAGTATCGATAGAACAGACAGTGGCGCTGGCGTCGTAGACGGAACGACAGGTGACGATACGATCGACGCAGGCTATGTGACCGATCCTCAGGGTGATCGGATTGATGCGGGTGATGCGAGCCTGCCAGGCGAGACCGGAGATGACGATATCGTCAACGCGGGCGACGGTGACGACATTGTGTCGGGCGGCGCGGGCGACGATGAGATCTTTGGCGGCGCGGGCGACGATTCGCTTGAGGGCGGCGCCGGCAATGACCTGTTGGCCGGTGACCGCGACACGTCCGACAATATCGCATCCCGCGAGGTGTTCCGGTGGAGCGAGGCACCTGATCCCGATACGCCCGATAACGGCGCGCCCGGGGTCGATCCCGGCGACGAGCTGAGCAACTTCTCGCTCGACACCGGCAACACCACTGTGACGTTCAACGCTGGCTCGGGCGGGCCGTCGATTTACAACGAGAACTTCATTCTTGTCACCGGCATCGACACATCCGGCGCGCCGGATGCCAACCCGAACAGCCAGCTCGACAATGTGCTGACCAAGGGTGCATCGTCCACATATGACTTTGATTTCTCGAACCCCGTCGAGAATATTTCTTTCCGGATCAATGATGTGGACGGCGACGGTGTCGTTCAGGTGCGTGCGTTCGATGCAGAGGGCAATGCAGTTGTCGTGAACCTGACCGGCGGGTCCGGCCTGACACTTCTGGATACCGACGGCGTGCCCGGCGCGGATGCCGCCGACGCGAATGGCCCCTACGGAGGCGATGACGATCCGGCTTACTCTGTTCTGGTCGACATTCCCGGCCCCGTGTCGCGTCTTGAGGTCGTGCACAGCCAGGACGGCCCCAGAACATCGGGGATCTCGATCACCGACGTGTACTATGACACGTTCCCCGAGGTTGCGTCCGGCGATGATACGCTGGTCGGCGGCGAGGGCGATGACAGCCTGCTGGGCGAAGGCGGCGAAGACGTCCTGACCGGCGGCGAGGGTGCAGATGTCATCTCCGGCGGCGACGACGCCGACCTGATTGTCGGCGGCACCGATGGCGACATGGTCGATGGCGGCGCGGGTGGCGATGACAACGACACGCTCGATCTGTCGGATAGCGGTCCGCTGCGCGTGGTCGATGAGGTCACCGACCCCGATGGCAACTCGACCAGCGGCACTGTGGAATTCCTCGATGATACGGGCGCGGTCACCGGCTCGATGACCTTCACCGAGATCGAGACCTTGATCCTGCCCCCGGCTCCGCCGCCGCCCGCGCCCGATGGCATCGTTTCGGGCACCGCTGGCGATGATGTGATTGATCTGCCTTATACCGGCGATCCCGATGGCGACCGCGTGGATGCCAATGACGCGATCCTCGGCAATGTCGGCTCGAACGACGACATCATCGAAGCCGGCGATGGCAATGACACCGTGCGCGGCCGTGACGGCAACGACACGATCGACGGCGGCGACGGCGATGACAGCCTGCGCGGCGATGCCGGAGATGACAGCATCGACGGCGGTGCAGGCGATGACACGCTGCGCGGTGACGCGGGCAACAATACTCTTGTCGGCGGCGAGGGCGACGACTCGCTGATCGGCGGGCCGGGCAACGACTCGATCCTGGGCGGCGACGGGCAGGATACGGCCCTGGGCGGCGGTGGCGATGATTTCATCGACACCAGCGCGCCGGTCGGAATGCCCAGCGATGCAAACTTTCCGCTGCCCGATGATGGCTTTGGCACCACCGTGCCTGCGGACCCTAATCCCGACAATGATCGCGACCTCGTGGCCGGCGGCGCCGGCAACGACACCATATTTACGGGTGACGATGCCGACACCATCACCGGCGGCGCTGGCAATGACGTGATCGACGGCGGCCTTGACGATGATGAGATCGACGGTGGCGCCGGCGACGACTTCATCTTGGGCGGCGAAGGCAGCGACACCATCCTGGGGGGCTCCGGCAACGACACGATCTACGGCGGGGTCAATAACGACTCGGTCAACATTCTCGACGCGACCGATCCCGAGCTGGATAATGGGGATGACTTCATCAACGGCGGCGCCGGCGACGACCTGATCTTTGGCGAGGATGACAACGACACCATCCTCGGCGGGAGTGGTAACGACACCATCGACGGCGGTATCGACGATGACGAAATCCGCGGACAGGATGGCGACGACAGCCTGCTGGGCGGTGATGGCAACGACGACATCCAAGGCGGAAACGGTAACGACACCATCCTTGGCGGTGATGGCGACGACACGATCGAGGGCCGCGCTGACGACGATGTCATCATCGGCGGCGCCGGTGCCGATGACATGTCTGGCAACACGGGCCGCGATACGTTCATCATCGGCTCGGCCGCCGATGGCAATGGCGACAATGCCGATGGCGGCTCGGGCGGGGACGATTTTGATACGCTCGATCTGACCGGCGTTGGTCCTTTCGAGATCGTCGGCCAGACCGTCGATCCCGATGGCAACTCGACCAGCGGCACGATCAACTTCCTCGACGCGCCCGGCGGTGCCGTGACCGGCTCGATGACCTTCCAGGAAATCGAGCAAATCATCCCCTGCTTTACACCTGGCACGGTGATTGCCACGCCCAAGGGCGAGCGTCTGGTGGAAGAGCTGCAGGTCGGCGACCGGATCATCACGCGGGACAACGGCCTGCAGGAAATCCGCTGGCTAGGACGCCGCGATCTGGCCGGAGCCGAGCTGTTGCAAGCGCCGCAGTTGAAGCCCGTGCTGATCCGTGCCGGAAGCCTGGGCCGCGGCCTGCCCGAGCGTGACCTGCTGGTCAGCCCGAACCACCGTGTGCTGATCAACAATGACAAGTCGGCGCTTTACTTTGAGGATCGCGAAGTGCTGGCTTCGGCCAAGCATCTGACCGACCTCGAGGGCGTCGATGCGGTCGACACCAGCGCGATCAGCTACATCCACTTCATGTTCGACCAGCACGAGGTCGTCCTGTCGAACGGAAGCTGGACCGAGAGCTTCCAGCCGGGCGAGCAGACGTTGGGTGACATGGGCGCCGAGCAGCGCGACGAGATCTACGCGCTCTTCCCCGAGCTGCGCGAAATGGAAGGCATCAACGCCTACCAGGCTGCGCGCCGCTCGCTCAAGAAGCACGAAGCGCGCCTGTTGACCAAATAAGCCTTTGCAGCAGGACCGGGCCACACACCGTGGCCCGGCCCCTGGAATCCGGTTTGCGGGGGCCATCTTGGTTCCAGAATACGGACACCCCCGGTCGAAAGGCCGGGGGTGTTTTGTTTCAGGCTGAGTGATGGCTCAGCGTTGCCGGGCGCGCCAGGCTGCCCACGCCTCGGGCGTGTCCAGATCGGTGATCGCGCGGCTGCCGTCCAGCGGTACGGGGACAAACCCCACGTTGCGGATGAGATCGGCGGCGCCGCTATCTCCGGTCAAACTGCTCAGCTCTTTGAAAAATCGCGCCGGGAAAAGTGTGGGATGTCCGGGGGTGCCATCCGGTGCTGTGGCGCGCAGGATGCGACTCGGCGCGCTGGCATGCGCCTGCATCATCTTGTGCAGATCTTCGGTTTCGATATCCGGCAGATCCGGGAGCAGGATGATCAGCGCGGTCGAGCCCTCGGGCAGTGCGCCGATGCCGGCGCGTAGCGAAGCGGCGATCCCTTCGGACGGATCTTTCACCGGGACCAGATGCGCGCCAGTGCCAGCCAGCGCCGCGCTGCGTGCGGGGCGGCCCGCTGGTGTTGTCACCAGCACATGAGCCCCCGTGGCCAGCGCGCGGCGCGTCTGGCGTAGAAGGAGTGGCGCGCCGTCCACATCCTCCAACAGCTTGTCGGCGCCGCGCATCCGCTTGGAGGCTCCGGCGGCCGGAAGCAGGATGGCGACGTTCATTCCAGGGTGCGGGCGAGGGCGCAGAACTGCTCCAGCCCTATGGTCTCGGCCCGGTCGGTGGGCTGAATGCCGGAGGCGATCAGCCGGTCCTCAATATCGGGCGCCAGCCCCTTGAGTGCGGCGCGCAGCATCTTGCGCCTTTGGTTAAACGCCATGGCGACGACCCGTTCCAGCAGCTTCGGCTGCGCGGGATAGCGCGGCTGCGGCAGTGCGGTCAGATGCACCACGGCGGAGGACACCTTGGGCGGCGGGCTGAATGCCTCGGGGGGCAGATGCATCACGATGCGCGGCTCGGCCCGCCACTGAGCCAGAAGGGCAAGGCGACCATACGCTTTGGAGCCGGGCGTCGCCACGATCCGCTCGGCCACCTCGCGCTGGAACATCAGGGTCAGCGATTGCCAGAAAGGTGGCCAGGTATCCGGGGTCAGCCAGCGCACCAAGAGTTCGGTCCCGACATTATAGGGCAGGTTGGCGGCAACCCGGATCGGCGGCGTCAGATGCTGCAAGGGATCGACCTTCAGCGCGTCGCCAATCACAACCGTTAGTCGGTTAGGATAGGCTTCGGCGATCTCGTTCAGGGCAGGCTGGCAGCGGGCATCCTTCTCGATCGCCAGCACCCGGCGCGCCCCTTCGGATAACAGGCCACGCGTCAGCCCGCCGGGGCCGGGGCCGATCTCGAGCACGTCGCATTCGGTCAGATCACCCGCCTGCCGCGCGATCTTGGCCGTAAGGTTCAGATCCAGAAGGAAGTTCTGTCCCAGCGATTTGCGCGCGCTCAGATCATGGGCCGCGATCACCTGCCGCAGCGGCGGGAGCGCATCGATGCTCATACCTGCCGCGCGGCGCCCATGCGGCCCGCCATTTTCAGCGCTTCGATCAGCGAGGTCGGGTTGGCCATACCGCGTCCGGCAATGTCCAATGCGGTGCCGTGATCGGGCGACGTGCGCACGATGGGCAGGCCAAGCGTGACATTGACGCCCCTGTCAAAGTCCAGCGTCTTGATCGGAATCAGCGCCTGATCGTGATACATGGCGATCGCCGCGTCATAGCGCGTGCGCGCGGCGGCGTGAAACATCGTATCGGCTGACATTGGCCCGGTGATCTCCATCCCTTCGGCCCGCAATTCGGCGATGAGCGGCGCGATCATGTCCTGCTCCTCAAGCCCGATCTTGCCGCCTTCGCCTGCATGCGGATTGAGCCCCGCCACGGCGAGGCGCGGCGCAGTGATGCCGAAGTCGCGGACGAGGCCCGCATGGGTGATGCGAATCGTATCAAGCAGCAATTCGCGCGTCAGCGCGGCGGGCACTTCGGCCAGCGGAATGTGGATGGTCGCCGGCACCACGCGCAGCTGGTCGCTGGCGAGCATCATCACGACGCGCGGTGTGCCGGTGAGTGCAGCGAGGTATTCGGTATGGCCTGGATGGCCAAAACCGGCCCCGTCCTGCAGCGCCTTTTTGTGAATGGGCGCGGTGCAAAGCGCCAGCGCCGCGCCGTCGCGCACCAGATCCACACCCCGCGCGATGGCGTCGATGACGCCCTGCGCGTGGGCAGGGTTCGGCGTACCGGGCGTGAGTTGGCCTGGCATGGAATGCGGAAGGACCGGCAGACCCTGCGCCGGATCCGCCTCGCCAGGCCGGTCGATCAGCTGCACGGGGCATCCTTCGGGCAGGTGCGACGGATCGCCGATCCAGAAAAAGGGCAGGGACGCGCCCAAAGCCTGCCATGCCTTTTGCGCCAGTTCCGGGCCGACGCCCGACGGCTCGCCGCAGGTGAGGGCGATTGGCAGGGATGCAGGGCGTTGCATCAGTATTCGATGATCCGCGCCTCGGCGCGCAACTGCTCAAGATACCCGTTGGCAAAGGATTCCATCCGGCGTGCGGCGATCTGCTGGCTGAGTTGCGCCGTGTTGTCGCCCGCTTCCTCACCCTCTGCCGAAGGCGTGGCCGACTGACCCGCGCCGTCGATGGAAAGGCTGCGACCACACATCATCAACAGAATCAGCGTCTGACCGTTTGCGCGGGTGACATCATAGGACACCTCGCCCGGATCAAGCCGCGAGAGCGAAATGGCGATGTCATTCGGGATCTCGCCAGGCGCCTTGGTGCCACGTTCCAGCACGTTTTCGGGCTGGTCCTTGGCAATGCCGTAGAGATCGTCACAGGTATCGGTCTGAGCATCAACCTGGGCTGCGCGCGCAAGTGCTTCGGGGGTGCGGCCGCCGGGGATGTAATAGGCGGCGTATTCGATGGCGCTATAGCTGGGCTCGGGCACTTCCGTTTCCTGGATCTCGCGCAGCTGGAACAGCGCCACCGCTCCGTCGAGCGGCAGCGGATCGGTCACCTCACCGGGCGCGAGGCCCAGAACCAGCGGGCGCAGGACCGGGGGCAGCTGCGTGATCGGCTGCCAGGGCAGGCGGCCACCCGCCTCGCGTGTCCGCGTCGCCGAAACCTGCCGCGCCTGCGCGCTGAACGCACCGGTCGAAGTCAGCTCGGATATCTCGCGGGCCTTGGCCATGGCGCGCTCTTCGCCCGGTCCCTCGAAGGGGATGATGATCTCGGACAGCAGGACGCGCACGCCGGTGCCGTCCTGGATGGCGGCGCGGGCGCGTTCCAGATCGGCCTCGCTGACCGACACGCGCGCACCGAACCGCGCCTGTGTGAGCTCGCGCCAGATGAGACCGGAGCGCACGAACGCCTCAAACGTCTCGCGGCTGACGCCGCCGCGCTCTAGCAGGGCGATCATTTGATCGGCGCTGAGACTGCCTTGGGACGCGAAATTTTCCATCCCCGCCGCAATCTGTTCATCCGACACCGTGATACCTTGCGCTGCGGCGGCCTGCGATTTCAGACGGTCCTCGATCAACTGCTCACGGGCGAGACGGGCGGGGTCGGCCGGTGCGCGCAAGAGCTTGAGCAGCTCGGTCCGCTGGTTCAGCTCATAGCGGGTGATAGCCGCACCATTCACCTTGACCACCGGATCGAACAGGCCCTGCGCGACGGCGATACCGGGCAGGGCAGCCATTCCAGCGGCACCGACGGACAGCGCAAGTCCAAGCAGAGCGGCGCGCAGGGCGCGAGGGGCGGTCAAGGGGCGTGAGGTCATTTCTTGCATTCCCGAACATAGCTTTTGTCCTCGGCGCGGGCTGAAAACCCACGCAGGCCAACGGTCAATGAGATGTCCGTCGACGGCTCGAGGATAGTGGAAGAGGTGAAGCGGCGCGAGGCCGAAAGCGTAACATCGACGCATTCATTCGTATAGGTCACGCCGACGCCCGCATTGACGGACTCGTCACTGGCCACGTCATAGCGCCATTCGGCGCTGCCGGTCCAGTGGCGCGACAGTCGATAAGAGGCATCGAACGCCCATTCCGACACGGTGCCGGGGCGCAGCTCCTGCGGATCTCTGGGCAGCCAGATATAGGTGGCGCCCAGATCCAGCGCCGCATTGCTCCAACTGGCGCGGGCCTCGGCCTTGGTGGTGTCGAATACCTCGTCGAAGAGGCTGCGCGCGGTGAAGGTCAGCCCGTTTTGCGTATTGATCTGACCGGCGATCAGAAGGTCCGAGGTCGAACCCTGCAAACCCGAGGAGAGCGAAAAGCTGTTACTGCCGTCCGTTTCGAGCTGGGCCTTGTCGCGCACGACCTGGCCCAGTGTCAGCGTGCTGCGCAATCCGCCGGGGGCAAAGCGCGTCCAGTTCAGCCCATAGGCCGCACTCAACCCACGCTCGCGCCGATCGGCGGCGGAAAAGCGTGACAGAGATAGCAGGTTGCCTTCGTCGAACTCGTTGCGCGTGGCCTGGTCGACCGCGATATTGGGTGTGCTGCCACCGACCCAGCCCAGCTGAACGACCGGCTCGATCAGGTGCACCGTACCGCCGGCCGTGGTTTTCGCCATGGGATAGCGCAGCGTCAGCGCCGCGCGGGGTGTCGCGTCGGTATAGTCGCTGCGCGTGTTGACGGCGGCGCCCTGAACCCCGATGTGATCGACGTCCACTCCGGTCTGGAACGTTGTCCGCAGACCGTTCATCACGGTCCAGCTGCGCAGCCAGTCTGCGCTGGCGGTCAGTCGCACCACATCGCGCCCATCGGCAAAGCGATCGAAATCGGGCCCATCCGTGCGCAGGTCGGACGTGCGGTAATGACCATGCGCTTGCGCGGCAAAGCGCAGCTCGCCGCCCATGCGGGCCGGAAAGAAGCGTTTTTCGTAGTCCAGATTTGCCACTGACGTAGGCAAGGTGGAACTGTCTTCGCCAGATCGCAGAGTGTGAAAATAGGTCAGTGCGGCGCGGCGCCACTCATCCCGGCGCACCCGCTCGACAGAGATCTCGCTATCCAGGCGATCTTTGCTGTCATAGCCGTATTCCAGCAAATAGGCGTCGTCTGACACCGCTTCGATGTCGAATTGTAGGACGTAATCCTGCGGGAGCGCAAAGACACCCCTGCCGTTGAGATACGCGCGACGTTCGCCGCGCCGGACATCATCGTCACTGAATGCGCCCTCGAATTCAATTCCGCCGGTGCGAAATTCTTGCCGATAGCGAAATTCTAGCGTGCGCGTTTCATCGGTCAAAAACGGCGTCAAAGTTAGGTCTTTGTCGTCCCCGATCCGAATGAAGTAGGGTATCTTGACGCCCGTTCCGAGCAATGTCGAGTTGTAGAGCGTCGGAGTCAGAAAGCCGGTCAACCGCTCGACCGTGGGATCGGGCAGGCGCAGGCGCGGAAAATAGGCGATGGGCACGTTGCCGACGTGGAATTGCGCCCCATCCAGGAAAAGCTGCCGTGTTTCGGCGTCGTGAATCACGCGCCGCGCGCGGATCTGCCACAGCGGCGCGTCACCTTCCTTGCAGACCCGGCAGGAGGTCACCGCGGCCTTGTAGAGCTGGGAATACCGTCCCTCACTGCGACTGATCTGATTGGCGGCCAGTTGCAACTGATCGTCCATCACGACACGCGCGCCGGTCAGGATCCCGTCGCGCAAATCGCGGCTCAGCTCGCCGCTATCGGCCAGGACGGTGGTATATTGCCCATCGTCCAGCATCAGTGGTCCGGTGATGGTCAGCGTGTCGGCGTCCCGGTCATAGGTGATGCTTTGCGCCTTGAGGCGCTGCCCTTCGTACATCGCCTCGACATTGCCGGTCGCAGTCAGAACACTGCCATCCGTGATCGTCACATCATCGGCGACCAGCAGGGCGGGGGCCTGCGCCGTCCGGGATGCCGTAGCGACGCCGCGTTCCTGCGCGGCCAGCGGCGTAGCGAGAGGGGCGCCAAAGGCCAGCGCGCTGCCAAGGGCAACAGCCACGAATGGCAGGGGATGGCGGGCGCGGATCATCCGTCCTCCATATGCAGAACAATTCCGAGGGCCAGCATCAATGAGGCCACGGGCGGCGCCCATGCGGCAAGGATTACGGGGATTTGCCCGTTCTCGCCAAGCACTTGCGCGAAGTTCCTGATGTAATGAAGCGAAAAGCCCAGCATAATTGCGATCAACACGGAAATGCCGGTATTCGTGGTGCGGACATGGCGCATCGTGAAGGCAGCGGCCATCAGCACAAGTGCCATCAGAAAGATCGGGCGCGCCAGCTCCATCTGGTACCAGACCGCATAGCGCCGCGCGGAAAACCCGGCATCCTCCAGCTGCGAGATAAAGCCGGGCAGGTCCCAGATCGGGATGTATTCAGGCTTGCCGAAACTGTCCACGATGCCCTCGCGCGTGAGGGCCGAAGGCACTGACAGACTGTCCATCGTCTGCGCCTCTGCCTCCGGGTTCAGCCCGTTCGAGAGGGTCCATAGCTTCACACCCGTCAGCTGCCATTCGCCCACGCCCAGCGCGGCACGCTCTGCGGTTATGCGGCGCAGCGGCTCGCCCTCGGGCGAGAAGGAGATGAACGTGGCATTGCTCAGAACCGACACATCTGCGCTGGCCGACGCGGCATGGATCACGGTCTGGCCATCGGCACTGCCTTGGCGCAGCCAAAGCCCCTCGGACGAAAGGGCAAGGATGTTTGAGCCGAAGCCGCTATAGGCGGCGACAAGGTCGTGATAGCGTTTGGACGACGCGGCGACGAGCGGGTTGAACACCGTGATCGACACGATGCCGATCAGAGCCGCCATCATCACGGGCGCGCCCATGCCGCGGAACCCCGACAGGCCCGAGGCCCGCACCACCACCATCTCGGACGAGCGCGCGAGGCGCACAAACACCGCGACAGCGGCCAGGATGATGACGAGCGGCAGGATTTCGTAATTGGCATGGGGCAGGTTCAGCAACACCACCTCGGCCACGTCCCACACAGGCAGCTCGGGGAAATCCTGCAGCTCATCGACCATGTCGATCAAACCGAGGATCACGACGAAGACCGCCGTGATGCCCAGATAGGTCCAGAGGAACTTGCGTGCAAAATACCAATGCAGGGTCACGTTGCGGCCTCCGGGCGCGCGCGCCGCACACCGCGCAAGCGCCGCAAAAGCCCCGGATGCGCCGCCGAATAGAGCAGCAACCAGCCGATGCCAAAGCCGATCAGGGCGGGCAGGTAGAGCAGCGGCCACATCATCGGCGCGGTCAGAACCGGCCCCGCCACCGCGCTTTCGACAAGTTTGACCCCGATCAGTAAAAGGAAAGCCGTCAAGATCTGGCGCCAGACGCCAAAGCGGCTGAAGCCGCCCTGCAAGAGCGTGGCAAAGCCGATCAGCGCCGCGACGATACAGAGGATCGCCTGCGCGAACCGCGAATGAAGGGCCGTGACGGCCACCCCGAGCGTCACGCCCGTCCGCTCGGCCACCGCGCCGGGATCGCGGATGAGGTCGGGCGTGCCTGCAAAGGCGATACGGTCGAGGTTGAGCGCGCTTTGTGACACAAGCCGGCTGATATCATACGAGAAATCGTCGAAATGCGTGGTAAAGAGTCGTTGGCCCTCCGGCTCGATATTCTGCGCCAGACCGTCCAGCATCACCAGCTTGGTGCCGCCACCCTCCTGAACCAGGTAGGCGCGGGCCGAGGTGTAGGTCGTCGGCGCATCGGGCTGGCGGCGATCAGACAGGAACACGTTGCGCAACTCGCCCTCGGGCGTGATCTCGCGGATGTAAAAGGTGACGCCCGCCGCAGGGTGCAAAAACTCACCCTCGGTCAGCAGCTTGGCGGTGATGTTGCCCGACACCTCGGCGCGGCGCTGCTCCAGTTGTTTCAGGCTGAGCGGGATCAGCACATGCGACAGGAGCGACATCATCAGCGCGACAATTATTCCGAAATAGAGGACGGGCCGCGCCATGCGCCAAGGCGAATAGCCGGTCGCCTGCATCACGGTCAACTCGCTCTCGGTACTCAGGCGGTTGGTCACGTAAACCGCGCCCGCGAAGGCCGCGATCGGCAAGACAATGCCGATGACGCCGGGGAGCGTAAGTGCGGTGAACTCGACGAAGACCCAAGACGACTGCCCGTCACTGACGAGCCGGTCGAACATCCGCACCGCCTTGTTGATCCAGAAGATCGAC
This sequence comes from Roseovarius nanhaiticus, assembly GCF_900156535.1. NCBI lineage: Bacteria > Pseudomonadati > Pseudomonadota > Alphaproteobacteria > Rhodobacterales > Roseobacteraceae > Roseovarius > Roseovarius nanhaiticus. The sequence continues at coordinate 1,925,950 of NZ_FTNV01000001.1, forward strand.
ACCAGAACCAATGCGAAAAAGCCGAACAGCACCATGAATTGCGACAGCATGTATCTGTCGAATCTGGCCACGTATCACCCCCTCAGCACCATATCTGGTGGCAAGCTATCCGAAACCGGCGCGCGGTAAAACTGCTAAAGCGCGGGCGTGCATCCGGTCCATGCGGCGGCGCGCGCCATTGCACTTGGTTCAAAAATGCGCAGAGTCCGCGCAACCCGTTCGGGGCGGCCTGCGCCGCCCGCGAAGACCCAATCAGGAGACGATACATGACCGCACCCGCATCTACCCGCATCATTGCCACCGATCTGGACGCGCTGGCCAGCGCCACGGGGCGCATCGCGGTCTTGATCGGCTCCGATGGCAAGCTGGGCGATGGCGCGCGGCGCATCAACAAGCTGACGAAGGGCGCGCTTGCGCGGATGATCGAGGGCGGCGCGCTGGAGGGCATGAAATCCGGCGAGGTCAAGACGCTGGCCTGGCCTACGGGCCTCAAGGCCGAGGCGGTCGATATTCTCTGCCTCGAGCGGAACGCGAAGGAGATCGAGGCGCGCAAGGCGGGCGCGGCCCTGGGCAAGCTGCTGGATAAAGGCGGCATGACCGTTCTGGCCGCGCAGCAGCGCCGCCCCGTCGATCTGATGCTGGGGCTGATCCTGCGCGCCTACAGCTTTACCGCGCGCAAGACGGGCGAGCAGAAAACCTTCGGCGAGGTAACGCTGATGGTGTCGAAGCCCGACGAGGTCGAAGCCGAGGTCGAGGCCGCGCGGGCCGTGGCCGAGGGCGTCTTCTTCACTCGCGATCTGGTGAGCGAGCCCGCCAACCACCTGACAACCACCGAATTCGCCAAGCGCATCAAGGATATGGAGAGCCTCGGCCTCAAGATCACGGTGCTGGAGGAGGACAAGCTGGAGAGCCTCGGTATGGGCCTTCTGCTCAGCGTCGGTTTCGGCAGCGCCAGCCCGTCAAAGGTGGCAATCATGGAGTGGAACGGCGGCGCCAAAGGCGACGCGCCGCTTGCCTTGGTCGGCAAGGGCGTTGTCTTCGACACTGGCGGGATCAGCCTGAAACCGGCTGCCGGAATGGAAGACATGACGATGGACATGGGCGGCGCGGGCGTTGTCGCGGGCGTGATGCGCACTCTGGCGCTGCGCAAGGCCAAGGCGAATGTCGTCGGCCTCGTGGGCCTTGTCGAGAATATGCCATCGGACCGCGCCACGCGGCCCGGCGATGTCGTGACCTCGATGAAGGGCGACACGGTCGAGATCATCAATACCGACGCCGAAGGCCGCCTCGTTTTGGCGGATGTCATGTGGTACGCGCAGGAGACCTTCAAACCGCGTGCGATGGTCGATCTGGCCACCCTGACGGGCGCGATCATTATCGGCCTCGGCCATGACAATGCAGGTGTCTTCAGCAATGACGACGCGCTGGCGGGCGCCTTCCTGAAGGCGGCGGGCGCCGAGGGTGAAGGCGCATGGCGCATGCCCATGGGCCAGTCCTATGACGACCAGCTGAAAAGCCAGATCGCCGATATGAAGAATGTCGGCGGTCGCCCCGCAGGCTCGATCACGGCGGCGCAGTTCCTGCAGCGGTTCGTGCAAGAGGGCACGCCCTGGATGCATCTGGATATCGCGGGCGTCGCCTCGGTCAAGTCCGACACGGATTACGCCCCCAAGGGCGCGACCGGCTGGGGCGTCATGGCGCTGAACCGCCTCGTCGAGGATATGTCCGGCGAGGCCAAGTAACGCCCATGGGCGCCGCCTATTTCTATCACCTGACGCGCGCGCCGCTGGAGGCGACCTTGCCCATGCTCCTGGACAAGGCACGCGGCGCGGGCTGGCGCGTGGCCGTGCGCGGGACCGATCCCGCGCAGATGGATGCGCTGGACGACGCGCTGTGGTCCGCGGGGGGCGACGATGCCTTTTTGCCCCATGGCCGCGCGGGCCAGCCGCATGAGGCGGATCAACCGATTCTGCTGACGACGCTGGCCGAGATGCCCAATGGCGCCACCTGCCTGATGGCCGTGAGCGGCGCTGAGGTGGCCCCCGACGAGGTGCAGCGGCTCGACCGGGTCTGCATCCTCTTCGATGGCAATGACGAGGCCGCCGTCGCCCATGCGCGCATTCAGTGGAAGGCGCTGACCGATGCGGGATGCGCCGCGCAATACTGGTCCGAGGCGTCCGGCCGCTGGGAAAAAAAGGCCGAAAAAGAGCCCGCCGCGTCCTGAGACGGGCGGGCCGAGTTACCGGGATAGATTGCAGTGTTTACTCCGCGCGGAGCGGGATCTTGTCCTTGTTCATCGCGTAGCCCCACGGCAGCTCGCTGTTTTTCCAGCCGTTCTTCAGCCGCCATGGCCCGCGCGGATCATCCTTGACCGTGCCACCCTCAAAACCGTCGACGACGACATAGACGGCGCTCAGCCCCAGATCCTTCAGCGCATTCGCCGAAGGCGCGCCGCGCGTGCCGCCCGAGCGGCACATCAGCATCACGGGCGTATCCTTGTCCATGCCGCGCGCCTCCATTTCGGCGGCGATCTTCGCGGCGAACTCGGGGTTCCTGCGCATCTGCAAGACCGGTTTCTCGGGGTTCCAGGCGGTGGGATCGACCATCAGAAAAGGCACGTTCACATCCACCACATCGGTAAAGCCGGTGAACATGATCTCGATCGGCTCGCGCACGTCGACAAAAAGAACGTCGTCGCCCTTGGACATTTTCATCTCATAGGCTTCGCGGGCGGTCAGGTAGAGCCCCCAGTCCGTCTGCTGGGCCGGGTCTTCGGGCACATCGGCGGCCAAAGCGCCGGTGCCGAGCGTGGCCGCCACCAGGGCGGCGGTGATCCATGGCTTGAACATGGGTGGATCCTCCTTCTCGCTTAAAAAGACAGAACGCGTGCGTCAGGGTCCATCAGGGCAGCAGCCATCGCCGGCGGCTTGGCCACGGTGATGCCATCCAGCAGCACATCCGCTTCGGCGCCCTTGCCGGGCAGGTAGATCGCGCAAACCTCGACGGTGGCGCCAGCCTCGCGGATCTTCTGCATCAGGCCTTGCGGGCTCATGCCCATGGGCGGCTGCGCGGCGGTCGCGCTTTCGGGTGCGTCCTTCAGCGCGATATCGCCACCCGGACCGCAAAGCAGCATGTGACCGCTGGCGCCGGTTTTCATGGATTGCATTGTCAGGACCATCCCCATCAGCTGCGTTTGCGCATCGGCGCTGGTGATGATCGTCACGACCTTGCCGGGCGCATCGTCCGCTACGGCGGGCAGGGCGGCGGTAAGGGCGGTCGCGCAAAGGGCGAGTGTCGGGATCAGGCGCATGGGATGTCTCCTTCAAAGAACGTATGCATTTCCCTGAATATGACATCTGGCGCGGTGCCGTATTGATCTTGATCAACCACCCCTGCGGCGCGCCGCCGCAGGGCGCCTAGCGCTCGAGGATCAGCGTGCCGCCGGTGATCTGCACGCTGCGGAACCGTTCGAGATAACCCATGCCCAGCAGCGACTCGCGCAGCTCGCCCGAGTTGACCACAGCACGCACGCCCCGGTCGCTCAGCCCCTCGACGGAGATAGTATCCAGCCGCACCGGCGCGGTGCGCACGATGCCGTTGGCGGTGCTGGCCTGCCCGGTGAAGTTCAGGTTTTCGGGGCGCAGGCCCGCCGCAGCCGCATCCTCGCGGCTCAGCACGATGTCGCTGGCGCCGGTATCGACGACAAAGCGGATGGGCGCGCCGTTGACTTCGGCATCGAGGTAATAGTGACCGTCGGGCGCGCGGGGCAGCTCGATCCGGCCCGCCTCGGCGCTGACCGACTGGCGCGGCGCCACCGTGCCACGCACATCGTCCCAAAGGCCGATCGCCGCAATAACGCCGATGAAGATCGCGCCCCAGACCGCCGCCTGCTGCAACGTCTTGCCCAGACTGTCACGATTGGCGGCGAAAAACCACATCATCACCGCGCAGCCAAGCACGATGAGATAGACAAGATGGGCGGTGTCGAAATCGGTGTTCATACGCTCAAGATAGGGTGCCGGCGCCGCCGATGCCAGATCAACCGGCCAAGCCGAAACCGCGCAGACCGTCCAGCACGAATTGCACCGCCAGCGCGGCCAGAAGCATGCCCAGAACGCGGGTGACGACGGCGATGCCCGTCTTGCCAAGCGCCCGCTCCAACATGCCCGCGCCGAGGAACGAGATGAAGACCAGCGTCATCACGAACAGCATCGTGCCCAGCACCCACATGAGGCCTGAAACCCCCTGATGTTCGCCCGTCAGAAGAATGATCGTGGCGATGGCGCCGGGCCCGGCGATCAGCGGAATCGCCAGCGGAAAGATCGACGGATCGTCATGGTCGTCCTGCTCGGCCGTATCCTCGCGCCGCGCGGTGCGGCGCTGGAACAGCATGTCGAGCGCGGTCAGGAACAAAAGGATGCCGCCCGCGATGCGGAAGGCGGGCATCGAGATGCCGATGAAGCCAAGCACCGCCTCGCCGAAGGCGCCAAAGACGCACAGAAGCGCGGCGCCCATCAGGCAGGCCCGAATGGCGATGGACCGGCGCATCTGCTTGTCCATCCCGCGCGTCAGCGCAAGGAACAAGGGCGCCAGCGCGAACGGATCGAGCACGATGAAGAGCGTGACGAATGTGGTGATGAGCGCGGCGCTTTCCATAATCTCCAATTCCCTCGGGGCAGCCTCAGGCCTGCGCCCGCTCCAGTTTTTCCAAGGCGCGCATCCAGAGGGATTCGGCGCGCTCCTGCGCTTCCATCACCTCGGAATACTTCTTTTGCCAGACGGTCGCTTCGTCCTTGTTGTCCTCGTCATACATCGCCGGATCGGCCAGCTTCTTGGCCAGCTTGTCGGCCATTGTGCTCAGCTTTTCAACGCGTTCTTCGCATTTCCTCACGTCCTGCTTGAGCGCGGTGATCGCGTCCTTGGAAGGGCGCTTGGGCTTTTGCTCCTTGGCCTTTTCCTTGGGCGCGGGCTTGTCACCGGCCAGCAGCATGGCGCGATAGCTTTCCAGATCGCCATCATAGCTCGCAACGCGCCCGTCCTTGACCAACCATAACCGGTCGGCGACGAGGCTGAGAAGGTGCATGTCGTGGCTGACGAGGATCACGGCGCCCGTATAGGCGGTCAGCGCCTCGACCAGCGCCTCGCGCGATTCGATGTCGAGATGGTTCGTCGGCTCGTCGAGGATCAGCATGTGAGGCGCGTCGATGGTCGCCAGCATGAGGCTGAGCCGCGCCTTTTGCCCACCCGAGAGTTTGCCCACCAGCGTTTCGGCCTGCTCGGCGCCGATGCCGAAGCCGCCAAGGCGCGCGCGCAGGCGCGACGGCGTCTCGCCGGGGCGCAGGCGCCGGATATGATCGATGGGCGTCTCGTCGACATGCAGCTCCTCGACCTGGTGTTGGGCGAAGAAACCGACGCGCAGCTTGGACGAGGTGGTCATCTTGCCGCCCATCGCTTCAAGTTTGCCAGCCAAGAGCTTGGAGAGCGTTGATTTTCCCTCGCCGTTCTTGCCCAGAAGGGCGATGCGGTCATCCTGGTCGATCCTGAGGTCGAGCCGCTGCAGGATCGCCTTGCCGTCATAGCCGACCGATCCGCCCTCCATATGGATGATGGGCGGCGACAACTCTTCGGGCGAGGGGAAGGTGAAGCGTTTCAGCGCGGCCTCTTGCGGGGTCGTGATCGGCTTCATCTTGGCGATCATCTTGAGGCGCGATTGCGCCTGCACCGCTTTGGACGCCTTGGCGCGGAACCGGTCGACAAAGCTTTGTAGATGCGCGCGGCGCGCCTCTTGTTTCTTGGCTTCGGATTCGGCGGCAGCGAGACGGGCGGCGCGCGTTTCGGCAAACGTGTCGTAGGCGCCGTTATAGAGCGTCAGCTTTTTATCCTCGAGATGCAGGATCGAGCCGACGGCGCGGTTCAGAAGGCCGCGGTCGTGGCTGACGATCAGCACGGTGTGCGGATAGCGCGCGAGGTAGGTTTCCAGCCAGAGGGCGCCCTCGAGGTCGAGATAGTTCGTCGGCTCGTCCAGTAGCAAGAGATCGGGCTGGGAAAAAAGGACGGCGGCCAGCGCCACACGCATCCGCCATCCGCCAGAGAAGGCCGAGCAGGGCTGGCGCTGCGCATCGTCGTCAAAGCCGAGGCCCTTGAGGATCGAGGCGGCGCGCGCCTCGGCGCCCCAGGCGTCAATATCGCTAAGGCGCGTCTGTACTTCGGCGATACGCGCGGGATCGGTTGCCGTTTCGGCTTCTGCCAGCAAGTTCGCGCGCTCGGTATCGGCAGCCAGAACCGTGTCGATCAGCGACACCTCGTTGCCCGGCACCTCTTGGCTGACACCGCCGATGCGTGCGCGCTGGGGCAGGGTGATGGACCCGCCCTCCAGCGCCAGCTCGCCCCGGATGATGCGAAAGAGCGTGGTCTTGCCCGTGCCGTTGCGGCCCACGATGCCCACCTTGTGGCCATCCGGGATACTCGCCGAAGCGTTTTCGATCAGCGGGCGGCCCGCGACGGAATAGGATATGTCATCAATGCGCAGCATGTGGCACGCCATGCCTTGTCCGCGCGCCCGCGTCAATCGCGCCTTTTCATGCGCCAGCCCCCATGCTATCGGGGCGCCAATCCAAACGGGGCGGGGCATTGGGCCTTGCCCGCATGACATATGAAGAGGCTGACATGGCTAAAGAACGCACGCTGAGCATCATCAAACCCGACGCGACCGAGCGTAATCTGACCGGCAAGATCAACGCCAAGTTCGAGGATGCGGGCCTGCGCATCGTCGCGCAGAAGCGCATTCACCTGACCCCGGCGCAGGCGGGCGAGTTCTACAAGGTCCATGCCGAGCGTCCCTTCTATGGCGAGCTGTGCGAGTTCATGGCTTCGGCGCCGGTCGTCGTCCAGGTGCTGGAAGGTGAGGGCGCCATTGCCAAGAACCGCGAAGTGATGGGCGCGACCAACCCCGCCGATGCCGCGGCCGGCACCATCCGCGCCGAATTCGCCGAGAGCGTCGGCGAAAACTCTGTCCACGGCTCGGATGCGCCCGAGACTGCGAAAGAGGAAATCGCGTATTTCTTCTCGGGTCTCGAGCTGGTCGGCTAAACGCCGGACCGCTTCGGGATCACACCGATCTCATCCAAGGCCGCATCCATCGGGGTGCGGCCTTTTTCTTTGGTATCAAGGGATTGGGCGGCATTCTTGATGTGGTCAAAGCGTTTGCGCAGGGCGACCTTCTCGTCGCCGTGGCAATCATTCCAAGGACGGCCCTGAAGACCCATGACCATGGCATAGTATCCGATGAAATGCGGCTGCGTGCCCGAAGCGATGAGCATCGCGTAGGCGGCATCAGGGCCCAGATCGCGCAGCGCATCCGCTGAATGGATGCCAGCGCGGGCGCAAGCGGCCTCGACGGCGGGGCCGAGATTGCGGATGGAGGAGACGGGATCAGGCGCGGCGCTCATCTGCGCAGAGTATCGCCTGATCCGATGACCTGCCAGCGCCTAGATGCTGGCGAAATCGCTGAAGACCTGCCGCGAAATGATCTGCGGTTTGGACGCCACCTTGCGCGGCGCGGCGCGCTTTATCTGCGGCTTGGCAGGCGCGCCCGGCTTGGACGTCGGTGCCTTGGGGGCGGGGGTGGAATTTGGCATCGGAGTGCTCCTGTGAATAGGGTCACGCGCCGGAAATGCATCCAGCTGGCAGCTGGTGATGCAAAGCATGCTCGCCTCGAACCGGGGCGTGAATGCGGTGCAATTGAGGCAAAATTTTGGCAAAGGCAATATGCTTTGAAAGACATCGGCGGGGCGCCACCCATGCCCCGCCAACTCTTTGCAATCACATCATCTTTTCCACCGCTGGCCCGAAGGCCGAGGGGGTGGGCACAATTGTCACACCCGCATCCGACAAGATTTCGACCTTTTCCTGCGCCGACTCGCCGAAGGCCGACACGATTGCGCCCGCATGCCCCATGCGCCGCCCTTTGGGCGCCGAAAGGCCTGCGACATAGGCCGCGACAGGCTTGGTCATGTGGTCGCGGATATATTCGGCGGCGGCTGCCTCTTGCGGGCCGCCGATTTCCCCCACCATAACGACCGCATCGGTGCCTTCGTCCTGCTCGAAAAGCTCCAGGATATCGCGAAAGCTGGACCCGTTGATGGGATCGCCGCCGATGCCGACGGAGGTGCTGACCCCGATCCCGCGTGCCTTCATCTGGCTGGCCGCCTCGTAGCCCAGCGTGCCCGAGCGGCCCACGATGCCGACGCGCCCTGGCAGATAGATCGAGGGCGGCATGAGGCCCGCAAAGGCCTGGCCGGGCGAGATGATGCCCGCGCAGTTCGGCCCGATCAAACGCATGCGGCGCGCCTCCTTGTAGCGGCGCATGTAGCGTTTGACGCGGATCATGTCCTGCGTCGGGATGCCATCGGCGATGCACACGCAGGTCTCGATCCCGGCATCGGCGCATTCCATGATCGAATCCGCCGCGAAAGGGGGCGGCACGAAACTGACCGCGAAGGTCGCGCCCGTCTCGGCCACGGCGCCCTTGACGGTGTTGAAAACGGGCAGGCCGTTATGCAGCGCGCCACCCTTGCCGGGCGTGACGCCGCCGACGACATTGGTGCCGTAGGCGCGCATATCCTCGGCATGAAAGCTGCCTATGCGGCCCGTCAGGCCAAGGACCAGAACCTTGGTTGTCTTGTCGATCAGGATGCTCATTGTGCTGCCTCCGCCGTGGTGGATGGGTTTCCGGTGGCCTTCCAGGCTGCGACCACTTGTTCTGCGGCCTCGGCCAGCGTCTCGGTCGTGGTGATGTCGAGGCCGCTTTCGGCCAGAACCTTGCGGCCCTCGTCCACATTCGTGCCCGACAGGCGCACGACCAGCGGCATGGTCAGGTTCAATTCCTTGACGGCGCGCACGACACCCTCGGCGATCCAGTCGCAGCGGTTGATACCGGCAAATATGTTGACGAGGATCGCCTCGACCTTGGGATCGTTGAGCACGGCCTTGAACGACATCAGCACCCGCTCGGGGCTGGCGCCGCCGCCGACATCGAGGAAATTGGCAGGCTCGCCGCCCGACATCTTGATCATGTCCAGCGTGGCCATGGCGAGGCCCGCGCCGTTGACGATGCAGCCGATATGCCCCTCGAGGCCGATGTAATTCAGCCCGCGATCCTCGGCATAGGTCTCGCGCGGGTCCTCCTGGCTCTTGTCGCGCAGCTCGGAAATTTCGGGATGGCGGAAAAGAGCATTGGCGTCGAAGCTGAGCTTGGCGTCCAGCGCAACGATCTCGCCCGATTTGGTCACGACCAGCGGATTGATCTCCAGCATGGCGGCGTCCATCTCGTCCATCGCGCGGTAGGCGCCGGTGATCTGCTTGACTGCCTGCGGGATCAGCCCGGGCTCCAGCCCCAGCTGAAAGGCGATCTCGCGCGCCTGAAAGGCCTGCATGCCGACGGCGGGGTCGACGACAGAGCGGATGATGCTGCCCGGCTCATTGGCCGAGATATCCTCGATTTCCATTCCGCCCTGGGCGGAGGCAACGACGACGACGCGCTCCTCGGTGCGGTCCATGACGAAGCCAAGATAAAGCTCCTGCGCAATGTCCGTGGCTTCCTCGATATAGAGCCGGCCCACCAGCTTGCCCTGCGGTCCGGTCTGATGCGTGACCAGCTTGCGGCCCAGCATCCATGTGGCGGCTTCCGCGATCTCGTCATCGGTGCTGCAGATCTTGACGCCGCCCACCTTGCCGCGCGCGCCGGAATGGATCTGCGCCTTGACCACGACGCGCTCGCCCGACAGCTCTTGGGCGCGGTAGACGGCCTGCTCGGGGGAGTAGGCGATGCCGCCTCTGGGCACGTTGACGCCGAATTTCTTCAGCAAATCCTTGGCCTGATATTCGTGAATATCCATGGGGTTACCTCATCCCTTGGCCGCGATGGCATCGGCCACCTGCAGCACATTATTCGCCATCCGCTCACTTGCCGCGTCGATCATCTTGCCGTCGAGGCTGGCCGCGCCCTTGCCCTCGGCCTCGGCCTTGCGCAGCTCTTCGATGATGCGGCGGGCGCGGGTGACTTCGGCCTCGGGGGGCGAGAACGTCTCGTTCGCCAGCGCGATCTGGCTGGGGTGAATGGCCCACTTACCTTCGATCCCGAGGGCGGCGGCGCGCTTGGCCGAGAGGGTGTAGCCGTCGGGATCGCTGAAATCGCCAAAAGGGCCGTCGATGGCGCGTAAGCCATAGGCGCGGCAGGCGACTGTCATGCGGCTGAGCGCGAAATGCCACTGATCGCCCGGATAATCGGGGTTCAGCCCGCCGATGACCACGGTGCGCGCGCGGTTCGAGGCCGCGTAATCCGCCACGCCGAAATGCAGCGCCTCCAGCCGTCCGGGTGCGGCGGCGATCGCCTCGACATTGGCCATGCCGAGCGCGGTCTCGATCAGCGCCTCGAGGCCGATCTGGTGCTTTAGCCCCATCGCCACTTCGATCTGGCTGACCATGGTTTCGACGGTGTAAAGATCGCCCGGCACGCCGACCTTGGGCACGAGGATCGTGTCCACATGGCTCCCCGCCTGCTCGAGGATATCGACCACATCGCGATACATGTAATGCGTGTCGAGACCGTTGATGCGGATCGACATCGTCTTGCCCTTGGCGCGCCAGTCGATGTCGTTCAGCGCCTCGATGATGTTCTTGCGCGCCTGCACCTTGTCAGGGGGCGCCACGGCATCCTCGAGATCGAGAAAGATGTAATCGACATCGCTGTCGGCGGCCTTCTCGATCATTGACGGGTTCGAGCCGGGCACGGCCAGCTCGGATCGCTGCAGGCGCTGTTTCTTGAGCGGGTGCAAGGTGTAGCTCATCTCGGTATCCTTCCTCGGGACGATGTCATGAGGATCAGGATGCCGGGATGCGCGCGCGCCGCATACTTTCGCACGGGTAGCATCGACAGGGTGCAGATGCGGCATGGCGCCGAACGGGTAGGGCGGGGCTACCCGGACACAGCGCTACCGTATGCGGTGGGGTGCGGAATGCGCGCGCATTCCGACTGCGGAAAATACGATTTTTCCGCTAGAGCACGATGCGCATCGGCTCGTTATTGCAAAAGATGATCATCTGGCCGGCATTGGTGACGGCGTGATATCCGCGGCGTTTCAGCTCGGCGACAAACCGGTCGCGCCCGACATAGCGATCGATGTGATCCAGCTTGCGGCGCAAAACACTCCCGCCTTGCGCCGATTGCGCGCCGAAGAGGCTTTGCATCCATTGCTCGGGCGTCATGGTGATGGGGGTATTCATGCTCATGCCCCGACTTTCGCCGGGGCATGGTTAAAACGCGGTTAAGTGCAGTCAGGCGTGCTTGCGGTAATGCTCTTGCGCGGCGGCGACGCCTGCGCCGGGTGTGATCTTGGCGCCCGCGTCGCGCAGGGCCATCTCGGTCGCGGACAGCGCACCGCACAGCATCACCGGGTTGAGCGAGCCCAGATGGCCGATGCGGAACGCCTTGCCCGCCAGCTTGTTCAGGCCGCTGCCCAGAGAGGTGCGGTACTTGGAGTAGGCGATCGAGATCACCTCCTTGGCGTCCACGCCCTCGGGCGTGTAGATGGCCGAGACGGTATTGGACTGCCATTCGGGCGCGGCGGCGACCAGCTTGCATCCTTCCCACTGGGCCACGGCCTGGCGCACGCCTTCGGCAAGGTAGGCGTGGCGCGCCCACACGGCCTCCATGCCCTCGGCCAACATCATGTCCAGCGACACACGCAGGCCGCGCAAAAGCTGCGTGGGCGGCGTGTAGGGGAAATACCCAGTGTCGTTCAGCTTGATCATCTCATCGAAGGCAAAATAGCTGCGCGGCATCTTGGGGCTGTTCGATGCGTTGATCGCCAGCGCCTTGTCCGACACACCCAGAAATCCAAGACCCGCAGGCAGCATGAAGCCCTTTTGCGAGCCTGCCACGGCCAGATCGACGCCCCAGTCCTCCTGCTCGAACGGGATCGAGCCGATGGCGCTGACGCCGTCCACAAAGAGCAGCGCGGGGTGGCTCGCCGCGTCCAGCGCATCGCGCACGGCCTTCACGTCGGAGGTGACGCCCGTGGCCGTCTCGTTATGGGTGACAAAAACGGCCTTGATCGCGTGGTCGGTGTCAGCCTTCAGCTTGGCCGCATACTCTTCGACCGGCACGCCCTTGCCCCATTCGACCTCGATCAGGTCGACGTCGAGGTTCAGACGCTCGGCCATATCGGCCCAGAGCAGCGAAAACTGCCCAAAGCGCGCCATCAGCACCTTGTCGCCCGGCGCCAAGGTGTTCGAGATGGCGGATTCCCATGCGCCGGTGCCCGAGGACGGGTAGATGAAGACGCGGCCATTGCGCAGGCGGAACGCCTTCTTGATGTCCTCCAGAACGGGGCGGACGAAGTCGCAGAAATCGGGCGCGCGCATGTCTTCCATGGGAATGTTCATCGCCTGGCGCACCTCTTCGGGAACGTTCGTGGGGCCGGGAATATAGAGGTGGGAAAAGCCGTGCATGTTGGAACTCCTTTTGCTGCGCCCATGTATCCTGCGCCCTGCACCGGGGCGCAATGCCCGAGTGCATGGCACCGGGCGCGATCTGCGCGCCATGTGCGCCAAACGGGTAGGGCGGGCCTACCCGGCACGCCCGACGTACCCGATGGCATACCATCGCACACAGAAATATTGGGCAAAATCAGATGGTTCAGGGCGCAAACCGCGCAGAATTATCGTGACTTATTCCTGGTGATATGCAGCAATCCATTCATGGATGAGGCAAATCTGACAGATGCGCGCGTGATGGTCGCGGACCGGCAACTGATCGTTTGCCAGGGCATCGGCTCGCTTGTCGGGCAGATCGACGGGATCGAGCTGGGCGTGTTCGTAACTGATCTGGCCGCCCTGCGCGCCGGCCTCGCGGCCGAGCGGGGGCGGCTGATCGTCATACTGGGCGTGCGCCTTGCCGATTGCGATCTGGCGACCGCGATGGAGACGATCCGGCGCGACAATCCTGCCGCGCTGGTCGTCGTCGTGGCGGACGAGAGCGAGTTCGCCTTTATCCGCGCCGCGATCAAGGCGGGCGCGAACTCCGTCTGCACCATGCCCCAGATTCTGGTCAGCCTGCCGCGCATCCTGGGCAAGCTGGTCGAAGGGCATTCGATCCTGCCGACCGAGATCCTGCGCCGCCTTGCCAACGAGACGACCGACACGCTGTCACGGCGCGAGCATGAGATCCTGGGCCTTCTGGCGAACGGTCTGACGAATTTCCAGATCTCGGCACGGCTCGGCCTGTCTGAAAACACGGTGAAGTATTACCTCAAGGCCATCTACCAAAAGCTGGATGTCAACTCGCGCGGGGCGGCCATCGCGAAATACGTGGCCGGGAACTACTGACGGCGCGCCGCCCGCTTAGCCCCGCCGTCTGCGCCTGCGCCCCTCGTCGCCGCCACCCGATCCAGCGTTGAAATTCGGGCTGGGCAAGGTCGTGATCTTGGCAAGCTCGGGGAATGTCTCGGTCTTGTGCGGGATCGCGTTGGCGGCCACGAAATGCTCCTGAAACTTGGGCTCGATGGCCGTCTCGACCTTGTGGATGCGGCGCACCATCTGTTCGATCTCGGCCCGCGCCTTGAGGCTGCAAAGCGCAATGCGCGCGCCCGTGCCCGCCGCATTGCCCGCCGATGTCACCTTGCTCAGATGCGCATCGGGGATCATGCCCAGCACCATCGCGTGCAGGTTCGAAATATGCGCGCCGAAGGCCCCGGCCAGCACGACGCGGTCCACCTTGTCGACGCCGCGTTCATCCATAAGCAGGCGCGCGCCGGCATAGAGCGCGGATTTGGCCAGCTGGATCGCGCGAATGTCGCCTTGGGTCACGGTGATGCGCGGGCCGCCTTCATCCGTGCTGTCATGCACAAGATAGCTATGGGTGCGCCCCTCGGGCACCATGCGCGGCGTGCCGGTGGCCTCCGCGCTGCCCATCAGGCCGTTTTCGTCCATCAGCCCTGCCATGCGCAGTTCGGCCACGGCCTCGATGATGCCGGACCCGCAGATGCCGGTGATGCCCGAGGCGCCGATGGCCTCATCGAAGCCTTCCTCATCGGACCAGAGGTCGCTGCCGATCACGCGAAAGCGCGGCTCTTTCGTCACGGGGTCGATGCGGATCGCCTCGATCGCGCCGGGTGCTGCGCGCTGGCCCGAACTGATCTGCGCACCCTCGAAGGCGGGGCCTGTGGGCGAGGAGCAGGCCAAAACGCCGCCCTTGTCGCCCAGAAGGATTTCGGCATTGGTGCCGACGTCGATGATCAACACCAGATCGTCCGACGCGCCCGGCTGCTCGGCCAGGGCAACGGCGGCGGCATCGGCGCCGACATGGCCCGCAATGCAGGGCAGGATGTAGATGCGCGCGCGGTCGTTGATTGCGGTGATGTCCATCTCGCGCGCGTTCAGCGTGATGCTCTCGGACGTGGCCAGGGCGAAGGGGGCCTGGCCCAGCTCGACCGGGTCAATCCCCAGCAGCAGATGGTGCATGACCGGGTTGCAGACGATCACCGTTTCAACGATCAGATCGGCCGAGATGTCCGCCTCCTTGGCGATTTCCTCGGCCAGAGTGTTGATCGCCTCGCGCACGGCGCGGGTCATTTCCTTGTCGCCGCCGGGGTTCATCATCGCATATGACACGCGGCTCATCAGATCCTCGCCAAAGCGGATCTGCGGGTTCATGATGCCCGAAGAGGCGATGACGGCGCCCGTGTCGAGATCGGTCAGGTGCGCGGCCACGGTGGTCGAGCCAAGGTCGATGGCCAGACCGTACAGCCCTGCCTCATGCAGGCCCGGCCAGATCTCGATCACGCGGGGTGTGTCGCCCGCGTGGCCCTTGTTCAGGGCCACGGTCACTTGCCATTTGCCCTTGCGCAGCACCGGCTGCAACTTGGACATCAGGGATAGATCGGCGGTGATGGCGGGAATGTCCCATTCGCGGCGCAGCGCGCGGGCCAGACGCTCGAAATCGCCGGTCGGCTCGTGCATGTCCGGCTCGTCCACCTCGACGAAATAGAGGCGCGTGGCGGGATCCATCTCGACCGCGCGGGTCGATGCGGCCTTGCGCACGACCTGGCGGTGGACCTGGCTCTCGGCGGGCACATCAATCACCACGTCGCGCTGCACGGTCGCCTGACAGCCGAGTCGCCGGCCTGCTTTCAGCCCGCGCTTGTCGTCATAGCGCTGCTCGACCGAATTCCACTCGGACAGCGCGTCCTCGGCCACGGTCACGCCATGCTTGGAAAACTCGCCGTAGCTGGGCGTGATTTGGCATTTCGAGCAGATGCCGCGCCCGCCACAGACCGAATCGAGATCGACGCCCAACTGCCGCGCGGCGGTCAGGACAGGCGTTCCGACAGGAAAGCGTCCACGCTTGCCCGAGGGAGTGAAAACGACGAGAGGATCGGTGCTCATGACGGACTTCCATCTGTTGCGCTGCAGCTTGGCCGGACATTAGGGGTTTATGCGCAAAGGGAAAGGCCAAGAGCGTCTTAAACTGGCCTCGGCGCGGCATGTTCTTCGCAAGCGCGCCCTTGGGAGGGACCGCACCGGACGGAAGCTGCCGCAAAGCGGTGCCTCAGCCTCGGCGCAAGGGCTCGCCATCGGGCAGGGTGATGCCCGCCACCTGCTCGGATATCGGATCGTTCGAGAGGGGGTGCACCTGCGATGTATAGGCCTCGGGATCGCGCATCGCCTCCCATTGGCCGCCGACATGGACCTCAAGCCCCGAGAAGCTGGCCTTGTAGCCCATCTTGGGCGATCCGGGCACCCAATAGCCCAGGTAGACATGGGGCAACTCGGCCTCGCGAGCGATCTCGATATGATCGAGAATGATGTAGGTTCCCAGTGAATGACGGGTCCAGTCCGGGTCGAAGAAAGAATAGACCATGCTCACCCCATCCTCGAGCACGTCGGTCAGGCAGACGGCGATCAGATCGCCGGTGGCTTCTTCGACATATTCGACGACGCGGGTGCGGATCGGCGTTTCTTCGACCATGGAGGCGAACTCGAACGCATCCATATCCGCCATACCGCCCGCGGCATGGCGCGATTCCAGATAGCGCCGGAAAAGGGCGTATTGGTCTTCCGTCGCCCAAGGCGAGGTCGCCCGCCGCGCAAGCCCCGCGTTGCGGCGGATCACACGCTTCTGGCTTCTTGATGGCTGGAAATCCGCGACACTGATGCGCGCCGACATGCAGGCGGCGCAATCGGCGCAAGAGGGGCGGTACAAGACGTTCTGCGATCGGCGAAAGCCCTGCTTGCTCAGCCCGTCATTCAAACGCTGCGCGCCGTCGCCCTGCAGCGCAGTAAAGAGCTTGCGCTCCATCCGGCCCTCCAGGTACGGGCAAGGCTGCGGGGCCGTCACATAAAATTGCGGCGCTATCGTGGATGTATGTCGCATCAAATCCCGGTTTCGTCAGCGTTTCGCGGAGCCTAGCAACGATGCCGCCCGCCGCCAAGACGCTATTGCCGGAGGGGGGCGCGTCAGCCTGCCGCGCGCCGATTGAGCATCGCCGTGCCCAGGATCATGTCGCTCAGGCCGCGCCCCGCGCCATCGGTCAGCATCAACAGGACAGAGATAACCTGCGGCAAAACGAAGGCCATGGAGGCGCTGTAGCCCAATGTATGCAAGGCCGCTGTAAGAGGGTCGAGGCGGGCGCCGTCATGGCGTCTCAACTCGATGGCCATCATCACCATGCCCCATGTGGCCGACCCGCGCGACAGCGTCGCGATGCGGTAGACCAGTCCGACAGCCAGCATGAGCGCGGGTAGAAAAAAGAATCCGATCCCGAGGGTCAGGATGAGGGCAATGACGCAAAAGACCAGGATCAGCACCGAATCGATCAGCCATGCCAAGAGGCGCTTGGTCGGCACGCCGGCGTAGAATTCAGGCTGCGCGATAGGGTCGGGCAGCGCGGCATGAGGCGAGGCAGGGCTGTGCATGATCGGCTCCGTCGATGGGGGGTCTTGGGGCGGCATTGTTCAAGATAAAGGCATGGCGCGCGCCGCGATCAAGGTATGACGTGGCCATGATCCGGCCGGGCGGCGCAATTGCACCGCCCGGTCATGGGTCCACGGGGGCGGATCAGCGCTCGCCGGTCTCGCCCGTTTCCTCTGCGTCCTTGCGCCGGTTTTCGCTGCGCTCACTCATGAATTGGTCGAACTCGGCCTTGTCCTTGGCGGCGCGCAGGCGCTCCAAGAACTGCTCGAAGCTGGCCTGTTCGTCCTGCAGGCGGCGCAACGTCTCGTCGCGGTAGGCGTCGAAGGCGGTGTTCCCGCTGCTGCGCGAGGCCGTCATGCGGCTGGCGAAGGGGGCAGTGCGGCAGGTGCTGTGGTCTCTCATCGGGCGTTTGCTCCATATCAGATAGCCAAGAAGGGCGAGGCCGATAGGCCAGATCGTGGCAAAACTGACCACGAGGAGGGCAACCCAAGCCAGGGTGCCGCGCCGGTCCAGCCAGGCGGTAATGCCGTCCAGCCAGCGCATCGCACTGCCGGCGGCGGTCGGGTGTTGGGCGGTGGTGGTCATCGCAAATCCTCTTTGCTGCGGTATGTAAATGATCTTCACATCTTCTAGATTGGGCCGCGGAGGCTCCTGCGCAAGATCCCATGTAAATTAATTTTACATTTTTCGGATCGGGGCACCGGCAGGCGCGCCGTTTGACCGCCATTGACCGCCCCCCGGCCATGCGTATCACTGAACGCATGAATTTCTCTGACCGCATCACCCGCGTCCCGCATCCCTTCGCCCAGGACCACGCCGACGAGGCGCTGGCGCGCTACCCGGACGTGACGGGCGATGTCGCCGGCCTCATAGCCGGTGCGGCAGGGTGCAGCCCCTACCTGCGCCAGTTGATGCAAAGCGAGGCTGACTGGCTTCCATCCGCGCTTGAGGCGCCTGAGGAGGAAATGGCCAACCTCATGAACGGCCTGCGCGCGCATGAGGGGGATCCCGGCGCGGCGCTGCGCCGGGCCAAGCGGCGCGCGGCGCTTCTGATCGGGCTCGCCGATCTGGGCGGGGTCTGGCCGCTGGCTCAGGTCACGCAGGCGCTGAGCGATCTGGCGGACCTGGCCTGCGACATCGCCCTGCGCCATGCCATCGCGCAGGAGCTGCGCCGCGGCAAGCTGCCGGGCATGACCGAAGCCGATCTGGACACCTGCGGCGGCATGACCGTGCTTGCCATGGGCAAGATGGGCGCGGGCGAGCTCAATTACAGCTCGGATATCGACCTGATCTGTCTTTATGACGAGACGCGCTTTGACGGCGATGACCAACACGAGGCGCGCGCCGCCTTCGTGCGCGCCACCCGCCGCATGGCCCAGATGTTGAGCGAGAATACCGCCGAGGGCTATGTTTTTCGCACCGATCTGCGGCTGCGACCCGATCCGGGCGTCACACCCGTCTGCATGTCGATGGCGGCTGCCGAGGCCTATTACGAAAGCCTTGGCCGCACATGGGAGCGCGCCGCCTATATCAAGGCGCGCCCCTCTGCAGGCGATCTGGAGGCGGGCGCGCAGTTCCTCAAGACGCTGACGCCATTTGTCTGGCGCCGCCATCTGGATTTCGCGGCGATCGAGGACGCGCACAACATGCGGCTGCGCATCCGGGCGCATAAGGGTCTCGGCGCCGATCTGGGCGGGCCGCTCGACCTGATGGGGCACAACATGAAGCTGGGCCGCGGCGGCATCCGCGAGATCGAGTTCTTCACCCAGACCCGTCAGCTGATCGCGGGCGGGCGCGATCCGTCCTTGCGCATGCGCGGCACGCTTGAAGGGCTGAAGGGGCTGGCGGAAAAAGAGTGGGTGCCGGCCAAGGTCGCCGAGGATCTGGCGGATCACTACCGCTTTCACCGCGAGGTCGAGCACCGCCTGCAAATGCTGCGCGATCAGCAGACCCATGATCTGCCCACCACGGACGAGGAGTTCGGCCGGCTGGCCGCCTTCATGGGCCGCGACGCCGAGGGGCTGAAGGACGAGCTTCTGTCCCGGCTCTGCGACGTGGACGGCGTCATCGAGCGGTTCTTTAAGCCCGAGGGCGGCGCGGGCGAGGATGCCGCGCGCGAGGCGGAGCAGGGCACGTGGCTCGACCCCAAGGTGATTGCCCGATGGCCGGGCTATCCGGCGCTGCGCTCGGACCGGGCAGTGCAGATCTTTCGCCGGCTGCGACCCGACATTCTGACGCGCCTGTCGCGCACATCGCATCCCGAGGAGGCGCTTTTGGCCTTTGACGGGTTTCTGGCGGGGCTGCCCGCCGGGGTGCAGGTGTTTTCCCTCTTCGAGAGCAATCCCCAGCTGATCGAGCTTCTGGTCGATATCGTCGGGACTGCGCCCGCGCTGGCGGCATACCTTTCGCGCAACGCCGCCGTTTTTGATGCGGTGATCGCGGGCGATTTCTTTGCGCCCTGGCCGGGGCTTGCGGCGCTGCGCGCCGATATCGCCGCCCGCCTCGCGCGCGAGGCTGATTACGAGGCGCGCTTGATCGCGCTGCGCAGCTGGCGGCGCGAATGGCATTTCCGCATCGGCGTGCATCACCTGCGCGGCCTTGTGGACGCGGCCACATCCGCCCGACATTACGCCGATCTGGCCGAGGCCGTGCTGGGCGCGCTCTGGCCCGAGGTGGTGGCGCAGTTCGCGGCCAAGCACGGCCCGCCGCCGGGGCGCGGCGCGGCGGTGATGGGCATGGGATCATTGGGCACCCGCGCGCTCAATGCCGCGTCGGATCTGGACCTGATCGTGATCTACGACGCGGATGGCGCGGAAGGCTCGGACGGCCGCCGCCCGCTGGCGGTACAGCCCTATTACGCGCGCCTCACGCAGGCGATGATCTCGGGGCTGACCGCACAGATGACGGGCGGGCGCCTATACGAGGTAGATATGCGCCTGCGCCCCTCCGGCAATCAGGGCCCCGTGGCCGTATCGCTGGCCGCCTTTCGCAGCTATCAGCAGAACGAGGCCTGGGGGTGGGAACATCTGGCGCTGACCCGCGCTCGCGCCGTGGCGGGCGAGGCGGATCTGGGGGCCGAAATCCAAGCCTTCCGCGCCGATCTGATCGCCGAGGTCGCGGCGCGCCCGAACGCCGAAAGCCGCCTCGCGCAGGAAGTGATCGACATGCGCGCGCGCATCGCCGCCGCCAAGCCGCCCGAGGGACCGCTCGACCCCAAGCTGGGGCCGGGACGGCTGCAGGATGTGCAGCTGATCGCGCAGGCCGCTGTCCTTGTCTCGGGGCGCGCTGTCACGGGCGCGCGGGCGGGTGTCAGCGCGGGCATCGCCGCCGGCCGCGCTCTGGGCTGGTGGGACGAGGCTGGCGCGTCGGCCCTGTCGCGCGCCGCCGCGATCTGCCGTGATGTGCAAATGACCGCGCGCCTTCTGGGCGATGGGCCGCTGGACCCCGAAACGCTTGGCGCGGGTGCGCGCGCCTTCGTCTTGCGCGAGGCGGGCTGCACCGATATCGCTGATCTGGTCGCCACGCTGTCAAGCCGGGCCGAGGCGGCGGCACAAGTCATAGACGCCGCCCTTGGCCGGGCGGGAACGGGCGAGGCAAAGCCATGAAGTCGAGTGATCCTCTGGACAAGAAAGGCCTCATTTACGAGGCGTTCCGCATCGAGGGCATCGCGCCCGAGGAATGCCGCTCGATCTTTCTCGATTGGGCGCTGTCGCTGCCCGAGGGTCAGGACACGCAAGCCGCCATCGCGCATTTCCTTGACCGTTATCAGCCAGGCAACCCGGACCATCCGATGACGCAAGTTCTGCAGGAAGGCCAGCAGGCCGCAGCACGTCCGCGCCGCCGTGGCGGCTGGAAATCGCGCCCGAGAGACTGACCATTCGGCGCGTCGGGGCGCCTTCGGGGATTTGAGCGCCCCATGAGCGCCAGAGAGATACCACGCAATTGAGCCCAATTCGTCGCGAATTGGCCGCAATCGACCTGCATCTTCCAATCCAATTCAGGGGCCTTTCTCATCGCGGGGATCCCCAACCGGATAAGGCGACAAGCCGCAGGAGGACAGTATGTCTAGATTCACTACACCCATTCGGATCGCATCCGCGCTGGCGCTTGCCGTTGGTGTCTCGGCTTGCGCAAGCGCGCCCAGCCAGACAGTGACCCGTGCCGCCATCGTCGACACGGCGCAGCCCGCGCCCACAATGGCGCTCGATATCCAGTCCGTGCGCGTCAGCGTTCCCGAGACCCTGCAGGTCTCGGAAGCCAACAGCTATTACCCAGGCGGCGACATCGTCTGGCGCGGCGAGCCGATGGGCGACCGCCACGCGCAGGTCAAGGCCATCTTCGACGAGGCCATGGCGCGCGGCACGGCCGAGATGTCCTCGGGCATCCCCGCTGTTCTCGACATTCAGGTCACGCGCTTTCATGCGTTGACGCAAAAGGCGCGCTATTCGGTTGGCGGCGTGCATGACATGACATTCATCGCCACGCTGCGCGATCCGGCCACCGGCGCGCCCCTGACGCCGCCGCGCCGCATCAAGGCCGATCTCAAGGGATATGGCGGCAATGCGGCCATCGCCGCCGAGCAGCGCGGCGAGACCCAGAAGGTGCGCATCACCGACCACTTGGCCAAGGTGATCCGCCAGGAACTGATCCAGCCGGGCAGCTATCACGCCAAGGACCTCGGCCTGATGGCGATGTTCACCACGAAATAGGCTTTGCGCGCAGATCGAAACCCTCTAAGGGGACGGCATGACACCGTCCCCTTTTCCCGTGATCCGCCTCAAACCCAAAACCTCACCAAAGGCCGTGCGCTTCGGCGCGCCTTGGGTTTATGACAATGAGCTGGTCACAGACCGGCGCACCAAGGCAATCGCCCCCGGCACCATCGCCCTGCTGGAGGATGCCGAGCGTGCGCCGCTGGCCCTTGTCGCCGTCAATCCGGCCTCGCGCATCATGGCGCGTGTGCTGGACCTCGACACCTCAGCAACCATTGATCGTGCCTGGCTGACCGCACGCCTGACCCGCGCGCTTGCGCTGCGGACGCGGCTATATGATGCGCCCTATTACCGTCTGATCCATGCTGAGGCTGACGGCCTGCCGGGCGTGGTGATCGACCGTTTTGGCGATACCTGCGTGATCCAGCCCAATGCAGCCTGGGCCGAGGTCATGCTGGACGATCTGGCCGCCGCCACTGCCGAGGTGACGGGCGCGCGCAACATTCTGAAGAACGCCAGCGGCCGCGCGCGCGGCCTCGAAGGGCTGGACGATGCGTCATCCGTGCTGATCGGCGCCGCGCCCGATGCGCCGGTGCAGGTGCCGATGAACGGGGCCACCTATCTGGCGGACCTCACGGGCGGGCAGAAAACCGGCCTCTTCTTTGACCAGCGGCCCAATCACGCCTTTGCCGCGCGCCTGTCCCAGGGCGCGCGCGTGCTCGATGTTTTCAGCCATGTCGGGGGCTTTTCCCTTGCTGCGATGGCGGCGGGCGCGGCCTCGGCGCTGGCGGTCGACGGCTCTGAGCCGGCGCTGGCCCTTGCGCAGGGCGGCGCGGATGCGATGGGGCTGGGCGAGGCCTTTCAGACACGGCGCGGCGATGCGTTTGACGTGCTGACGGCCTTGGGGCAGGAGGGCGCGCAATTCGATGTGGTCATTTGCGACCCGCCCGCTTTCGCGCCCTCGAAAAAGGCGCTGGAGGCCGGACTGCGCGCCTATGAGCGCACCGCGCGCCTTGCCGCGCCGCTGGTGGCACAGGGCGGTTACTTGGGCCTTTGCTCCTGCAGTCATGCGGCCGATATAGACGCGTTCCGCCGCGCCAGCCTGCGCGGCATCGGGCGCGGACTGCACGAGACGGGCCGCAGCCCGCAGCTCATCCACACCGGCGGCGCGGGGCCGGATCATCCAATGCATCCGCAACTGGCCGAGAGCGGCTATCTCAAGGCGCTCTTTTTCCGGCTGTGAAGGCGCTGCTGGATACATGCGTGATCTACCCCACGGTCATGCGCCAGATGCTGCTGGGCGCCGCGAGGGCAGGGGCATTCACCCCGCTTTGGTCCGCGCGCATCATCGAGGAATGGCAGCGCGCGTCGATCAAGCTGGGGCCGGATGGCATGGCGCAGGCGGCCTCCGAGGCGGCGCTGCTGAAAATGGACTGGCCGGGGGCAGAGGTGCGCTGGCCCCAGTCGCTCGAGGATCGGCTCTGGCTGCCGGACCCGGCGGACACCCATGTGCTGGCCGCCGCCATTGCCGGCTCGGCGGACATGATCATAACGCTCAACGCCAAGGATTTCCCGCGCCAGATCCTGGCCGAAGAGGGGCTGTCGCGCAGCGATCCAGACGCAGTCCTGCATGGGATCTGGCAGGCACAGCCCGAGATGATGGCGGACGTGGCGAGCGCGGTGCTGACCGAGGCGCGCCGGCTCGGCGGCCAGGACTGGACGCTGCGCCCCTTGCTGAAAAAGGCCCGCCTGCCGCGCCTTGCAAAGGCGCTGACGCAGGATTGAGCGGCTCAGCCCTGGCTCCAGCGGCCCTCCAGCTTTTCGATGGCGGCAATGCGCTCGGCTGTTTTGGGATGGCTCATCAGCCAGGCGGGCGCGGCGCCAGAATTCGACTTGGTCAGCGCCTCCAGCTTGCGAAAGAGTGACTTCTGCGGCTCGGTTCCGATCCCCGCCTTCACCAGCAGAGCGGCGGCATATTCATCCGCCTCGTACTCGTCCCTGCGCGACAACCGGGCGGAGAGGAGAGAGGTCAGCGCCCCCGCGATCATCACGCCAATCCCGGGCAGGAACCGTGACAAGACCATCGCCAGCGCCGTGCGCAGCGCGTTCTGGCCCGAAAAGTCGATCATGCGCCGCCGCGAATGGCCCAGGGCCACATGGCCGAGCTCATGCGCGATGACGGACGTCATTTCCTCGCCCGAGACCTCGCCCGACTGGAACTTGGCGTAAAACCCGCGCGTGACAAAGATGCGCCCATCGGGCGCGGCCAGCCCGTTGACCGGCTCGATCTCGTAGATATGCACGCGGATCCGCTCCAGATCGAGCGCCCGCGCCAGCTTGTCAGTCAGCGCCTTCAGCTTGGGATCGGCCAGCTCGGTCGAATTCGCGGTCAGATCGCGCGAGGTGCGCCAGACCGAGAAGCGGTACATCACGAAGGCATAGATCAGCGCCAGAAGGATCGGGGTGAATTTCAACATGATGTATATATGGGCCGCGCAGGGATCACCGGCAAGCTTTCGTGCCTGGCCGCGCCGCCTCCGGCGGGAGTATTTTCGGAACAATGAAAGCGCTGCGCGTATTCATCTTGGTAAAAATACTCCGGGGTGCGGGGCAGAGCCCCGCTGCGCGCGCGTCAAGCCGAGCAGCTGGCCCCGCCGAGGACGCAGAACTTGGCGCAATGCGGATGGTTGAGGGACACCTGGCGCTCGGCCTCGGCCAGGGTCTCGCCCAGCTCGAATTCGGGCGCGTAGGGCAAAAGGGTGCAGGCCAGAACGGCCGGGCGCGCGGCGCCCTTGCGCTTGACCACCATGCGCGACGAGGCGCACATGACCGCATCGGGTGACGTGCCCAGGATATCCCAGCAGCCGGTCGTGATCTCGGGGACTTCGGCTTCTTCGTCCATTTCCGGGAAGAGGACCGTCGCGCCGGGATCTGCCGCGTCGATGGCATAGCCGCGCTCGGCGTAGAGGCGCGCGTAACCGGCGCGGCCCTCGGCCTCGCTTTCGCCCCAGACGGTGCGGCCGGCCACCGCCATCGGCACGCCCGTATCACGCAGCCAGTCCATCCCCTCGAGCGTGCGGGCCAAGGCGCCCTTGCCGCGCTCCTTGTCATGCAGATCTTCGGACCAGTGATCGACCGAGATGCGGAACGTCATCTTGCCGGGATAGGCGTCGTTCAGCTCGATAATCCCGGCGCGCATGGACTTGCGCATCATGGGCCGCATCGCATTGGTGAGGATCAGCACATCGTAGCCGCGCGCGAGGGCCGCGCGCGCCATGCCGATCATCTGGGGATTCATGAAAGGCTCGCCGCCGGTGAAGGCGATCTCGCGCACGGGCCATTTGCGCGCCTCTATCTGATCGAGATACTCGGTCACCTCGGCCTCGGTGATATAGACCAATGCATCGTTGGTTGGCGAGCTCAGAATGTAGCAATTCTCGCATTCAATGTTGCACAGCGTTCCCGTGTTGAACCACAGCGTCTCGGCCCGCGTCAGGGCGACATGCGCGCGCGGCTCGCCCTTGGCCGTCACGTCGGGGTCGCTGAACTTGCCCGCATTGGCGGTGCGCGGCGCAATGTCGGCGGCGTCTTTCATGGTTTTCCTTTCGGATATTTCATGGCTTCCACGCGTATCGTGATGTCGTCCGGCGTGAAAGCCACGCGGCGCTGTCTGACAGAGTTGTGAACAGGCGCCAAGGTGCTAAGGTGCGCGTCCAAGAGGAGGCCAAAGATGGTATCGCGCGTCATTCCCGTACAGCCATTCGATCTGATCATCTTCGGCGGCACCGGCGATCTGGCCCGCCGCAAGATCCTGCCAGCGCTGTTTCGGCGCTATTGCGCCGGGCAGATGGAGGGTGAGGCACGGGTGATCGGCGCGGCCCGCGCCGAGATGAGCGATGCCGAGTATCGCAGCTTCGCCCGCGAGGCGATTACCGAATTCGGCGCGTATGCCGCCTGCGATGCCGAACATCTGGACGCATTCTTGACCCTTCTGAGCTACATCACGCTCGATGCGCGCGGGGATGCGGGCTGGGCCACGTTGGCCGCCGCGCTGGAGGGCAGCGCGCGCATCCGTGCCTTTTACTTCTCGGTCGGGCCGGGCCTTTTTGGGGATCTGGCCGCCCGGATCGAGGCACATGGGCTGGCCGCACCCGGCACGCGCGTCGTTGTCGAGAAGCCCTTCGGGCGCGATCTGGCGTCGGCGCGCAGCCTGAATGCCGCGTTGGCGCGGCATTTCGACGAGACGCAGATATACCGGATCGACCATTATTTGGGCAAGGAGACGGTCCAAAATCTCATGGCCATCCGCTTTGGCAATACGCTCTTCGAGCCGCTTTGGAACAGTCAGTACGTGGATCACATTCAGATTACCGTCGCCGAGGCGGGCGGGGTCGGCAGCCGGGGTGAGTATTACGACAAATCCGGCGCGATGCGGGACATGATGCAAAACCACCTCATGCAGCTACTCTGTCTGACCGCGATGGAGCCGCCCGCGAAATACGACCCCGACGCCGTGCGCGACGAAAAGCTGAAGGTGATCCGCGCTCTGGACCCCGGACAGCCCGGCGATATCGTGCGCGGCCAATACGAGGCCGCCGGCAAGGGTGCCGGAAGTCAGCCCGGTTATCTCGAGGAGGTCGGCAACCCCGAGAGCACAACGGAGAGCTTCGTCGCGCTCAAGGCGCGGATCGGAAATTGGCGATGGGCCGGTACGCCTTTCTACTTGCGCACCGGCAAGCGGCTGCGCGCGCGGGCAAGCGAAATCGCCATCGTATTCAAGGATGCGCCCCATTCCATCTTTGGTGCCGATGCAGGCCAACACCGCAATATCCTGACGATCCGCCTGCAGCCCAACGAGGGTATCGAACTGGGCGTGACCATCAAGGAGCCGGGCCCGGGAGGTATGCGTCTTGTCGATGTGCCGCTGGACATGACCTTCTCTGAGGCGCTGGGGCCGGAAGCGGAGGATGTACCTGACGCCTACGAGCGGCTGATCATGGACGTGATCCGCGGCGATCAAACCCTCTTCATGCGCGGGGACGAGGTGGAGGCGGCCTGGGAATGGACCGACCCCATTATCGAGGCATGGGAGAGCGCCGGAACCGCGCCTTGCGCCTATGCCACCGGCAGTTCGGGGCCGGATGACGCGCTGGCCCTCATTCACCGCGACGGGCGCCGCTGGCGGGAGATACGCACATGAACTTGATCGACTATCCCGATACCGAATTCATGGCGATGGGCCTTGCCGACGTCATCGCGGCACAGCTGAGCGCAGCCCTGCGTCAGCGCGATCGCGCCCTTTTGGTGGTGCCCGGCGGCACGACGCCGGGCCCGATCTTTGACACGCTCTGCGGCGCGCGCGTCGAATGGGACCGTATAGACGTCATGCCCTCGGACGAGCGGTGGCGCCCGCAGGCGCATCTGCGCTCGAACGCGGGGCAGATCGCCAAGCGCCTTCTGTGCGAGCGCGCGGCGACGGCGGCCTTGATGCCCCTCTATGTCGAGGGCATTTCGCCCGAAGCGGCGGCGCCGGGTCTTGCCGCCGATCTGGCACCACATCTGCCCATTGATGTGGCGCTGGTGGGGATGGGGGGTGATATGCACACGGCCTCGATCTTCCCGCGCATGCCGGGGATAGAGGCGGCGCTTGCGCACGACGCGCCCGCGCTTTTGCCCGTGCGGATCGAGGGCGAGCCCGAGCCGCGCATCACGCTGGCGGCGCATGTGCTGCGCAGCGCGATGCATCTGCATGTGGTCATCATTGGCTCCGAAAAGCGCGAGGCGCTGGAGCGGGCGCGTAACTTGGATGCCGCGGAGGCACCCATCGCCGCCCTGCTGGACGACGCCACCGTCCATTGGGCACCTTGAGCGTTTGTGCGCGCGCCCTTGCGGGTGAGGACGGATCAGCCCGGAAACCAATCTGTTAACTTTATCACTCATCACATGGGTGATCCGCCCTCTGGCACGCCAGCCCCTCGGGGGTGAGTGACCGGCACGCACAGTCGCCGCGATCAGGCGCGACGTGACCCGACCGCGCTCATGCCCCGAATACTGGGGAGAAAAGGGGACAAGGCCGCCGGATCACCAACAGTCACGCAGCTTTTCGCCAGAAGTTTCACAGTCTCGGCGTTTTTTTGCTGTCTTGAGGTTTTTCAACGGGAGGGCTGGAACTTCGCTGCCGCGCATGAGGTTATCTCCCCGACGCTTTCACGTGCGGTTTTTCCGCGCATGTCAGCGCGTTGAATTTTGACACCAAAGGGAGTTTGTCATGAAAACGTGGATCTACGGCCTTGCCGGTATTGCATTGCTGGGCCTTGGCGCCTGCAACAACCTGACGGAAAACCAGCGCACCGTCGCCGGTGTGGCGGGCGGCGCGGCTGCCGGTCTGTTGACCGCCGAAGCGCTGGGGGCTGACGATGATTGGCGCCTGATCTCGGCACTTGGCGGCGCGGCAGCGGGTACCGTTGTGGCGCAGAACCAGAACCAGCGTGTTTGCGCTTACTCGCGCGGCGATGGCACCTACTACGAGGCGCCTTGCCCGTAAGAGGCATAACGAACGAACACAAAAGGCGCGGCAGGTCTGCCGCGCCTTTTTTTATGCCTGAGCCTTTGCGTTCAGCCGCGCAGTATGGAGCGGCCTGCGTAAACAGCCGTCTCGCCCAGCAGCTCCTCGATGCGGATCAACTGATTGTATTTCGCCAACCGGTCCGAGCGCGCCAGTGACCCCGTTTTGATCTGACCGCAATTCGTGGCGACGGCGAGATCGGCAATGGTCGCATCCTCGGTCTCGCCCGAGCGATGGGACATGACGTTGGTATAGCCCGCGCGATGCGCCATATCGACGGCGCGGAGCGTCTCGGTCAGGGTGCCGATCTGGTTCACCTTGACCAGCATCGAATTTGCGCAGCCGCGCGCGATGCCGTCCGCCAGACGCTCGGGATTGGTCACGAAGAGGTCATCACCTACCAGCTGCACCTTGCCGCCCAGCGTATCGGTCAGCGCCTTCCAGCCGTCCCAATCATCCTCGGCCATGCCGTCCTCGATCGAGATGATCGGGTAGTCGGCCACGAGGGCCGCGAGGTAGTCGGCATTTTCCTGGCTGGTCAGAGATTTGCCCTCGCCGGTCATTTCGTACTTGCCGCCTCGGAAGTATTCCGTCGCGGCGCAATCGACGGCGAGGTAGATATCCTCGCCGGGCTTGTAACCAGCCTTCTCAATGCTCTTCAGGATGAAATCGAGCGCCTCGCGCGCACTGGCAATATTCGGGGCAAAGCCGCCCTCGTCACCGATGCCTGTGGACAGGCCGGCGGCTGACAGCTCTTTTTTGAGCGTATGAAACACCTCGGCGCCCATGCGCACCGCTTCGCGGATGTTGTCCGCGGCAACCGGCATGATCATGAATTCCTGAATGTCGATCGGGTTGTCCGCATGCTCGCCGCCGTTGATGATGTTCATCATCGGCACGGGCAGGACATGGGCCGAGGTGCCGCCGACATAGCGGTAAAGCGGCTGGCCGGTGTAATCCGCCGCTGCCTTGGCCACGGCGAGGCTGACGCCGAGAATAGCGTTGGCCCCGAGGCGCGACTTGTTGTCTGTGCCGTCCATTTCGATCATCGCCATGTCGATGGCCACCTGTTCGGTCGCGTCGAAGCCGTCCAGCGCATCGGCGATCTCGCCATTGACGGCCTCGACGGCCTCCAGCACGCCCTTGCCCATGTAGCGGGCTGCGTCGCCATCGCGGCGCTCTACCGCCTCATGCGCGCCTGTGGAGGCGCCCGAGGGCACGGCGGCGCGGCCCATCGTGCCGTCTTCCAGCGTGACGTCCACTTCAATGGTGGGATTGCCCCGGCTGTCGAGGATTTCGCGGGCGTGAATGTCGATGATGCTGCTCATATGGCGGGTGTCCTGATCAATGAAATTGGCTTTGATGCCGCCCTTAACAAAGGCGCGCGGCAAAGGGAATTGTGGTAGCGCTAGAGGGGCCCTTTGGGTTTGGCCTGCCGATACGCGCGGCGCGCAATGCGCTGCTCGCGAATGAGGGTGTAGAGGCCCGACGCGATGATGATCGCAGCGCCCAGCAGGGTCCAAAGGTCTGGGCGCTCGCCCAAAAGGGACATGCCCAGGATCAGCGCGAAAAGCAGGCGCGCGTAGCGAAAGGGCGTGACAGCAGCAATTTCGCCGATGCGCATGGCACCCACGATGAAGTAATAGCCCAGCACCCCGAAGATGAGCGCGCCGAGCAGATAGGCCCAAGCCGTCGCATCCGGCATCGCGGCGCCGCCGCTGAAGGCCAGTAGGAGCGCGCCCGTCGGCACCATGGTTCCGAAGGCATAGCAGCTGAGCTGCATCGACGACACGCTGGCTGGTATGGCGCGCGTCGCCAGATCGCGGATCGCGAGGCCGATCACCGACACAACGGCAAAGAGTGACGAGATGTCGAACGCGTCGAATCCCGGACGCACAATCATCAAAACCCCGCCAAAGCCGACCAGAATGGCCGACCAGCGCCGCCAACCCACCTGCGCCCCCATAAAAAGCGCGGCGCCCAGCGTCACCGCCAGTGGCGTCGCCTGCAAGATGGCCGATACTGTCGAAAGGTCCGCCATGGCGAGCGCCGTGACGTAGGTCACCGCTGCGATGATCTCACCCAGATTGCGCAGCATGACGGACCGGGTCAGCAGCACCGGGCTGATCAGGCGCGCGCCCTGAGCACGCGCCGCGATCGCAAAGACCGCGCAGCCGCCTGCTCCCAGCATCATCAGCATCTGGCCCACGGGCAGATCGCGCGACAGAAGCTTGACGAAAAGATCCTCGGCGGCAAAGCCCGCCATCGCCACCACCATCAGGAGGCTGCCGCGCAGATTGTCCATTCAATGTCCTTTCGGGGACGGGGTCAGGCGCGCAGGCGCACCCAGACAGGCACGTGGTCCGACGGCTTTTCGCGGGCGCGGATCTCGCGGTCGATCTGGCAGTCCTCCAGCAGATCGGCGCAGGCGGGGCTAAGCAGGAAATGGTCGATGCGAATCCCGTCATCGCGGTTCCACGCGCCCGCCTGATAATCCCAGAAACTGTAGTGACCGGGGCCTTGGGTGCGCGCGCGGAATGCCTCGGTAAAGCCGAGGTTCATCAGGCGGCGAAAGGCGGCCCGCGTCTCGGGGCGGGCCAGCGCATCGTCTTGCCACGCTTCGGGACGCTTCGCATCCTGGTCCTGCGGGATGACGTTGTAATCGCCCGCCATGAGAAACGGCTCTTCGAGGGCCAGCAGCTCGGTTGCGCGCGCCTGCATCCGCTCCATCCAGGCCAGCTTGTAGTCGTATTTCGGCCCCGGCGCCGGGTTGCCATTGGGCAGGTAAAGGCCGCAGACGCGAATGGCCGTATCGCCCATGACTGTCGCCTCGATCCAGCGCGCCTGCTCGTCGCTGTCATCGCCGGGCAGGCCGCGGGTGACATCCTCCAGCGGCAATTTGGAGAGGATCGCGACCCCGTTAAAGCCCTTTTGCCCGTGTGTTTCGACGGTATAGCCGCGATCCTCGAAGATCTCGCGCGGGAAGGCCTCGTCGACCGATTTGATCTCTTGCAAGAGAACCACGTCGCACTCCGCCTCATCCAGCCAGTCGGGCAGGGCGTTGATACGGGCCTTGATGCCGTTGATGTTGAATGTGGCGACTTTCATGGGCCGGTCCTCGCGGGGCTTGGGGATGCGTGCCCCACCTATCGCGCAGCAGCGCGCCGGGGGCAAGGGAGGCGCGGCAGGACACGGGCGAATCGCCGGTGCCCGAGCGGCGCGTAGGGTGCTGACAAAAAGCCGAAAACACGTTCAGGTTGCATATTGACTCCTGCAAAAAGCTGCGAAACAGGCCTGCCAAAGCCGCAAAAATCGCCCGAAAAATCCCCTGTGGATAAGTTTTTTGCGTATTCGGATTCTCCCAAGAGTCTTTGTGCGTTAGCCGAGATTGTTTAGGGCGTCGCTAAGTCGTAACTCGCCTTTAGGTTGAAATTTTCCTTGGCAGGTCGGGGCCAAGCTGCAAGCCTTTGGGGGTCTGCAACTTCAATCTGGGGATTATGAAAATGACAGCACAACGCAAAGTTGAAACCACCTTCGCCGCTCTGAACACCCGCACGCCCAGCATGCTCGACGGCGCCGCCACCGAGATGTTCACCTCGTCCATGGCGCCTGCCGCCACTGCCGACGCCGGTCTTGGCGAAGGCCTCGAGATGTTCACGTCCTCCATGGCACCCGCCTTGACCGCCGACGCCGCTGCCGGTGACGCGGTTCAGATGTTCACGTCTTCGATGGCGCCCAGCCTGCGCAGCGACGCCGCGACCGGCGACAATGTCGAGATGTTCACATCCTCGATGGCACCGAGCGTGACGGCGGATGCAGCCGCAGGCGACAACGTCCAGATGTTCACCTCGTCCATGGCGCCCAGCGCCCGCGCCGACGCCACGTCTGGCGACGCCACCGAGATGTTCACCTCGTCCATGAGCCCGTCGGTCACGGCAGAGGCCGCAGCCGGTGACAACGTCCAGATGTTCACATCGTCGATGGCGCCCGTCGCCGCAGGCGAAGCAACCGGTGCCTTCACCTCGTCCATGGCGCCCGCACGCGTCGCACGCGAGGGTGACGCGGTCGAGATGTTCACCTCGAGCATGTAAGCCAGCACCCGAAACGGGGCGCCGCGCCCGGACCACACGACAAAATGGAGATCACAACATGACCACCATCGTCCGCCTCGACGTCCCGTTCCGGCAGCACAGCAAGGCCGCGCGCCAAGCGGCCTTGCTCAAGACCTTCGCGCTGACGCGCCGCACGCAAGAGGATGTTTTCTGGCTCAAAGAAAATGCCGAGATTCTCAACATCCTCGAATGCACAGGTGCCGAGATCGCGCCCGGTGCGCTGGCGCCGTTCGAAAGCTTCTACGACGATATCGAAGACCGGATGGAGTTCTTTCCGCAGTATTATCGCTTTCTTCTCTCGCTCTGCCTCGATCTGGAGGATCTGGGCATGGTGGGCGGCAAGGGCGCCGCGCTGGCCGAATGGGTCGCCCAGGAGGGGCTGGCGGATGCCGAGCTGTCGGACCTGCAACGCGCCGAAGCGCGGCGGCTTTGCGCACGTCGCGAGATCGAGGCGCTGCCGCAGGATGCGGGTCTCGATGCGCGCCTGCGCAGTTTCGCGGGCCGTGCGCAGACCTTCGCGATGCCCAACAAGAAAGCGGCATACGAGTTGACCCATATCGTTTTCTACCTGTCGGAATATGGCCGTAAGGATCCGCAACTGGATGCCGCAGCCGCGCAGAGCCTGATGTTCGCCGGCACGCTCGCCTTTCTTGATTTCAACGCCGACCTTCTGGCCGAGATCTGCCTCGCCATGCGCTTTGCCGGCCTTGGCGTGCCGGAGGTCTGGGAGATCTGGCTGACTCAGCAGATCCGCAGCTTCACGCTCGACGACGGCGGCGCATTGCAGGACGATTACCACGAATACCTGATGCTGAACTGGTTCATGAGCCGGTCGGGGCAGGGCGGTTTCGGCGATCACGTGCCCGAGGGACGTGTGACATTCGCCCGCACGCGGCCCGCCTCGGCGCCGCTGCGCGAGCTGTCGCATTGCATCTATGCCATGGGGCGCGGCCGCTCGGGCGATTGGGAGGAGATGCGCGGCGATGTGACGTCCCAGGTCTCGGACGAGACGGCGGCAGCACTGGTGGCCGCTGAGGCGGCGACGGACCAGTTCGGCGCCTTCTTCGAGGGCTTTGCGCGGGTCGGCCTGCGGGGCCGCGCCGCGATGAGGGCTGCGCAATGATCGCTGCGCGCGCCGCGGGCGCCACCATCGCGGTCGGCGTGGGTCTGACCGTCATATATACCGCGCTCATCTCTAGCGCCGATGCCATCACCAAGATGTTCGCCGCCAGCTATGCGGCGCCGCAGCTTTTCGCGCTGTCGGGCGGGATCGTCGCGCTCCTGGCCGTGCTGGTCAATCGCGCGGGGCCCAATCCACGCGGCGTCGCCACCCGCTGCCCGCGCGCCATGGCGATCCGCAGCACCGCGACGGTTTTGGGGGCGGGGGCGTTTTTCTACGCGTTCCGCCTTCTGCCTTTTGCCGAGGTGTTCCTCTTCATCGCGATGATCCCACTCATCACGGCGCTGTTGTCGGGGCCGGTCTTGGGCGAGGCGGTCCGCCCGCAGGCCTGGGGGGCCGTCTGCCTTGGGATGATCGGGCTATTGTGCCTGGCGCCGCGCGGCCTCGGCACGTTTCAGCTTGGCCATGCGGTGGCCTTGGCCGCGGTTCTGCTGGGGACGGTGTCCATGATGGCGTCGCGCTATATCGGCCTGCGCGACGGCAACCTTCTGGCGCAGGTGTTTTGGCCCAATCTTGCGCTGGCGGGCGTCAGTGCGTTGGCGCTGCCCTTCGTCTGGGCGCCGATGGGGCTGGGTGATCTGGGCTGGGCCGTGCTGTATGCCGGGCTGCTTTTCGCCGCACGTTGGGTGCTGGTCGGCGCGCTCAAGGCGCTGCCCGCCTATGTGATCACACCGCTGATGAACCTGCAATTCCTGTGGATGGTGGCGATTGGCGCGGCGGTCTTTGGCGAGGTGCCGGGCACGGCGCTCTACCTTGGGGCCGCGCTTGTGATCACAGCGGGCGCGTGGCTGATCTATGATCAGGCATTCCCGAATGGCGCGGCGCGCAAGGTGGTGCCGGCCGAGTAATGTGATGCGCGAGCCTCGCCGCGCACCGCATTGACTTACATTGAAAAAGACGTGCCGCAGCCGCAGCTGCTGCTGGCGTTGGGATTGTCGATGACGAAGCGCGCGCCGATCAATTCCTCGGAGAAGTCGATGACCGCGCCCGTCAGAAACGGCAGCGAAACGGAATCGACCACGACCTTCTGACCGAGGCCTTCCAACACCAGATCATCCTCGGCGGGCGCGTCCAGCTTGATCTCGTACTGAAAGCCCGAGCATCCGCCGCCCTCGACCGCGACGCGCAGGGCCTGGCCCTGATCGCCAGCGCCGATCTCGCTCAGGCGCTCGAAGGCGCGGGGGGTGACTTTGGGGGGCAGGTTCATGGACGGCCTCCAACCTCTTGGGGTGCAGCGAATTTTGGGCAGTTTTACTGCCCGGCTGATTGCAATATATGGGGCGCAGGATCACCCGGCAAGGAGGCCGCTTACATTGACGTCCCGCATTGCCGCAGATCCCGCCGCCTCGCGCGGGCGTCTCGCCCTTGAGGAGGAAAGCGCGTTCCGCTCGTGTTTTCAGCGCGACCGGGACAGGATCATCCATTCCAGCGCCTTCCGGCGGCTCAAGCACAAGACGCAGGTCTTTGTCGCGCATGAGGGTGATTATTTCCGCACGCGCCTGTCGCACAGCATCGAGGTGGCGCAGGTGGCGCGCACGATCGCGGGCGCCCTTGGCCTTAATGCCGAGCTGACCGAGGCTGTCGCACTGGCGCATGATCTGGGCCACACGCCCTTCGGCCACACGGGCGAGGACGCGCTTCATGCGCAGATGGCGCCCTATGGCGGCTTTGACCATAACGCGCAGGCGATCCGCATCGTGACCCAGATGGAGCGGCACTATGCCGAGTTCGACGGCCTCAACCTGACATGGGAGACGCTGGAAGGGCTGGCGAAGCATAATGGCCCGGTGACCGGCGATCTGCCCTATGCGTTGGCCGAATACGATGCGCGCCACGATCTGGAGCTGCACACTCATGCCAGCGCCGAGGCGCAGGTGGCCGCGCTGGCCGATGATATCGCCTATAATAACCACGACCTGCACGATGGTCTGCGCGCCGGCCTCTTTACCGAGGACGAGGTCGCGCAGCTTCCCATCGTGGATGCATGTTATGCCGAGGTGGACCGGCTCTACCCCGGCCTCGATCCCTACCGGCGGCGGCACGAGGCGCTGCGCCGCGTCTTTGGCGTCATGGTCGGCGATGTGATCGACACATCGCGCGCGGTGATTGCCGAGGCGGCCCCTGCCAGCAGCGATGCGGTGCGCCATCTGGGCCGCCCGGTCATCCGCTTTTCGGATGCGCTGTGGCGAGATCTGCAAGGTGTGCGCAAGTTTCTCTTTCAGCGAATGTACCGTGCGCCGATGGTGATGGTGCAAAGAGCGCAGGCAACCAATGTGGTCGACGGGTTGTTCCCATTCTATATGAAGCATCCCGAACACTTGCCGCGTCGCTGGCAAGAGGATGTGGCGGAAGCTGAGAACAAGACCGCGCTGGCCCGGCTGGTCAGCGATTATATTGCCGGGATGACCGACCGATATGCATTGGCGCAGCACGCCTTGCATCTGGGCGGGCCGGGTGGCGCCGGATCGTGGCCGAACGAGGTCGCCGGTGCACATACCGGCGCGGAACAAGGAGAGACGACGCATGGCAGTTGAAAGCGCGGGGGCGATGAGCCCGGTCATGGCCTTCGCCCTTGTCGGTGCCATCGGCGTCGGCTCGCAATGGCTGGCGTGGAAGCTGCGCCTGCCTGCCATCGTCCTCATGCTGCTTGCGGGTCTTGCCATCGGGCCGGGCCTTGGCGTCTTCGACCCCGAGCGCGACATCGGCAATCTGATGCAGCCGATGATTTCCATCGCTGTTGCCATCATCCTCTTTGAGGGCGGCATGACGCTGAACCTGCATTCCTTGCGCGAATCCGCAGTCGGGGTAAGGCGATTGGTTTTGATCGGTGCGCCGGTCGGCTGGGCCGGATCGGCGGCGGCCCTGCATTACGTCGCTGGTCTCAGCTGGCCCAGTGCCGCGGTCTTTGGTGGCATCATGATCGTCACCGGCCCGACGGTGATCGCGCCGCTTTTGCGCACCGCGCGCCTCAGCAAGCGGCCCGCGCAGCTTTTGCAATGGGAGGCGATCGTCAACGACCCCATCGGCGCGCTGGCCGCGGTTTTGGCGTTCGAAGTCGTGCTGGTCATGTATGCCAGCGAGACATTCGGTGCGGCTGTCTGGGATATGGGTGTGGGTATCGTATCGGCGACAGTCATGGGCATCGCGGCGGGCTGGGCGCTCTCCGAAGGGTTTCGCCGGGGGCGTGTGCCGGAATTCATGAAGGTGCCGGTGCTCTTTGCGTCGCTATTGCTGGTCTTTGCTTTATCGGACAGCCTCTTGCATGAAAGCGGCCTTTTGGCTGTGACCATCATGGGCTTCTACATCGCCAATTCCGGCCTTCCGAGCTATACCGAGCTGCGCCGGTTCAAGGAACATGCCACGGTCCTTCTGGTCTCGGGCGTCTTTATCCTGCTCGCCGCCTCGATGAATATCGAGCGTCTCAGCCTTTTGAGTTGGCCCTCTGTCATCTTTGTCATTGTCGTGATCCTCGTGGTGCGTCCGGTTACGGTGATGGCCTCGCTTGCCTTCAGCAATGTGCCCCTGCGGGAGCGCGTTCTGGTGGCCCTCACCGGACCGCGCGGCGTGGTCCTTGTGGCCGTCGCCGGTCTTTTCTCCGAGCGTCTCGTCAGCGCGGGGATCCAGGATGCCGAGATCCTCACCCCCCTAGCTTTTGCGCTGGTCGCGGCGACGGTGGTGCTGCATGGCTTTACCTTGCAGCCTTTGGGCCGCGCGCTGGGTCTTGCGGGGGCGCAGGTGCCCGGCGTCATTTTTGTCGGTGGCTCGCAATTCTCGGCCGCGTTCGCGCAGGCGCTCAGGGAAGAGGATATTCCCGTGCTGATCGCGGATGCCAACCGTGCCCGCCTGCGCACGGCGCGCGAGCAGGGCTTGCCGGTCTATCTGGGCGATATCCTGTCGGACGGGGCCGAGCACGGCGTAGAGTTCATCAGCTTTGGCCGCATCATCGCCACGTCGGACAATGATGCCTACAACACGCTGGTGGCGACTGACCTCGCGCCCGAATTTGGGCGCGAGCATGTCTATCAGCTTAAACGCGCCAAGCAGGAGCAGACGCGCCATGCGTTGCCGGCCACCTTGGGCGGACGCAGCATTGCCGGGGGACTGCGATATCTCGAGTTGGCCCGATACATGCAGAAGGGCTGGGAAATCCGCGCGACCAACCTGACCGAGGAATACGGCCTCGAGGCATGGCGCGAGGACAATCCCGAATCGATCCCGCTGGCCGAGGTGACGCCGGGCCGCGCCCTGCGCATCCTCGCCGC
Source organism: Roseovarius nanhaiticus (assembly GCF_900156535.1). Taxonomy (NCBI): domain Bacteria; kingdom Pseudomonadati; phylum Pseudomonadota; class Alphaproteobacteria; order Rhodobacterales; family Roseobacteraceae; genus Roseovarius; species Roseovarius nanhaiticus. Next base: position 1,963,753 of record NZ_FTNV01000001.1, read on the forward strand.
AGACGCCGAGATCAAGGCCGGGCCGGGCATGCGCATTCTGGCACTGTCGCCCGCCCGCGACCGCACGGTCGAGGCCGCCGAGCGCAATGGCGAAGGGGATGCGGAGGCGGCCGCAGCCGAAGTGTCGGACCACCAGGACAGCCAAGACACCAAGGACGCAAAGCGCGACGATTGACGCCCCTGCCATCGGTGCTAAGACGGGGCTGAATTCAAGGAATGAAGCGATGAACCTCTTTACCGATATCCGCGCCGCCGTACTGGACGCGCTGAGCGCGCTTGAAACTGCGGGCACTCTGCCCGCGGGCGTCGACACGTCAAATGTCACGGTCGAGCCACCGCGCGACCCGCTCCACGGTGACATGTCGACCAATGCCGCGATGGTGCTTGCCAAACCCGCGGGCCTCAAGCCGCGCGACATCGCCGAGGCGCTGGTGGCCGAGCTTGGCAAAGATGCCCGCATCGATAGCGCCGAGGTGGCTGGTCCGGGTTTCATCAACCTGCGTCTCGCGCCGGATTGCTGGCGCGGCATTCTGCGCGGCGTTCTGGAGGCGGGCACCGATTTTGGCCGCTCGACGATGGGGCAGGGGCAACGCGTGAACGTCGAATATGTCAGCGCCAACCCGACCGGCCCCTTGCATGTGGGCCACACGCGGGGCGCGGTCTTTGGCGATGCGTTGGCGAGCCTCTTGGACTTCTGCGGTTATGACGTCACGCGCGAATACTACATCAACGATGGCGGCGGGCAGGTCGACACGTTGGCGCGGTCCGTCTACCTGCGCTACCTCGAAGCGCATGGCCGCGCGGTTGATTTCCCCGATGGTACCTATCCCGGCGATTACCTGATCGAGACCGGTGAGGCGCTGAAGGCCAAGGTCGGCGACGCGTGGGTCGATCAGCCCGAAGAGGTCTGGCTGGCAGAGCTGCGCGAATTTGCGACCGAAGCGATGATGGACCTCATCCGCGCCGATTTGAAATCGCTGGGCGTCGAAATGGACAAATTCTCATCGGAGAAGTCGTTCTACGGCACCGGCCTCATCGAAAAGGCCATTGCCTCGCTCGACGAGAAGGGGCTGATCTACGAGGGCGTGCTGGAGCCACCCAAAGGCAAGATGCCCGAGGATTGGGAGCCGCGCGAGCAGACGCTTTTCCGCTCGACCGCGCATGGCGATGACGTGGACCGCCCCGTCAAGAAATCCGATGGCGGCTGGACCTATTTCGCGCCCGATATTGCCTACCACTATGACAAGGTTACGCGCGGCTTCGACATGCTGATCGACGTCTTTGGCGCCGACCATGGCGGCTATGTCAAGCGCATGAAGGCCGCCGTTTCGGCGCTCAGCGACGGCAAGGTGCCGCTCGACATCAAGCTGACGCAGCTGGTCAAGCTCTACAAGAACGGCGAGCCCTTCAAGATGTCCAAGCGGGCAGGGACGTTTGTCACCCTGCGCGACGTGGTCGATCTGGTTGGCGCGGACGTGACCCGCTTCGTCATGCTGACGCGCAAGAATGATGCGCCGCTCGATTTCGATTTCGACAAGGTGCTGGAGCAGGCCAAGGAAAACCCGGTTTTCTACGTGCAATACGCCCATGCGCGCGTCCGCTCGGCACTGCGCAAGGCCGAAGGCGCGGGCATCGACACGTCCGATGCCGCCCTCAAGGGCGCAGATCTGAGCCTGATCGCCCACGAGGCCGAGCTGGATCTGGCGCGCAAGATCGCCGAGTGGCCGCGTTTGGTAGAGATTGCCGGCCGCACCGGCGAGCCGCACCGCGTGGCCTTCTACCTTTACGATCTCGCCTCGGATTTGCACACGCTTTACAACCGTGGGCACGAACTGCCCGAGCTGCGCTTTGTCCAGGAGGGTGATCCTGCAACGTCTCAGTCGAAAATCGCACTGGTGCGGGCCGCAAGCGTTGTCATTTCCGCAGGTTTGGGTATCTTGGGCGTCACTCCGGCGGAAGAGATGCGGTAAAAACCGCACATGGCCGGGGGCGATGAGGCAGAATTCATACCCTCGGCTGGCCACGCTGCCCGCTGACGGACAAGAGGCGGACCATGGCAGATTTTCATGCACCCGAGGCCCCGCGCGCCCATTCTGGCCACGAAGGCGCGGGCGCGTATCACAACGCGCAAACCGCCCCCCGATGGGACGAAACATCCGCCCAGGGAAGTCTGGGCCGGGCGACCTATGCGCTTGGGTCGCTGGTCTCGGTTGGGCTGGTGATCGGGCTTGGTGTCTGGGGGTATCAGCTGCTCGCGCGGGATGTCAGCGGCGTGCCGGTGATCCGCGCCGCCACCGGCCCGATGCGCGTGCAGCCCGAGGATCCGGGCGGGCGCCAGGCGCAGAACCAAGGCCTTTCGGTGAACGCGGTCGCCGCGGTCGGCACGGCGGGCCGGGCGCCCGATCAGCTGATCCTCGCGCCTGCGCCGCTTGATCTGTCAGAGGATGATGCGCCGGCCCCCGCGCGGCGCACCGAGGCGGCACCCACGCCCGCATCAGAGGCTGCCCCGGAGGTTGTCGCAGAGACCGCTACCGAAGCTGCCCCCGAAGGCGCAGAGGCGGCAGCGCCCTCCGATAATGACGGCACGGGCGCCATGCTGGCGCTCGCCGAAGCGCTCAGCGATGGCGTAACGCCGATGACCCCCCTTGCGGATGCGCCGACGCAGATGAACGAGGCCATTGACGCGGCCGTGGCCGATGTGGTCGAGGCGGCAGACGAACCCACAAATGGCATCGCCGCCTCCCTGCGCCCCAAGGCCCGCCCGGCGGACCTGAGCAACATTCGCCAGGTCGCGGCAGCAGCCCCGGCGAGCGGTGGGCGCGACGTCGACCCGGACAGCATCGCCGTCGGCACACGGCTCGCGCAGCTTGGCGCCTTCTCCAGCGAGGATATCGCCCGCGAGGAATGGTCCAAGCTGACCTCGCGTTTCGAGGAATACCTCTCCGGCAAGGACCGCGTCATTCAGCGCGCCACCAGCGGCGGCCGTACTTTTTATCGCCTGCGCGCGCTGGGGTTCGAGGATCTGGCCGACGCGCGCCGGTTCTGCTCTGCTCTCGTGGCGGAAAAGGCCGAATGCATTCCAGTGGTTACGCGCTGATCTTCACCTGAACGGAGCTTCGGCATGACCCATTTCGGCGCCACCATTCTGGATGCCACCGGCACGCGGCTGAGCGCCGAAGAAAAGCGTTTCTTTGCCGATGCGGACCCGTTCGGCTTCATCCTTTTCGGCCGCAATATCGAAAGCGCCGATCAGGTCCGCGCCCTTTGCGCCGAGATGCGCGAGGCGGTCGGACGCGAGGCGCCCATCACCATCGACCAGGAGGGCGGGCGCGTGCAGCGTTTGCGCGCGCCGACATGGCGCAGCTGGCCCGCGCCGCTTGCGCAGGTCAAGGCGGCGAGCGAGCACGCGCGCGAGGTCATGTACCTGCGCTACCGCCTCATCGCACACGAGTTGCGCGCGCTCGGCATCGACAGCAACTGCGCGCCGCTGGTCGATGTGGCGGGCGCCCAGACCCACGATTTCCTGCGGGATCGCTGCTATGGCACCGACCCAGCCCGCGTGGCAGAGCTGGGCCGTGCCGTGGCGGACAGCCTTTTGGACGGCGGCGTTCTGCCCGTGCTCAAGCATATCCCCGGCCATGGCCGCGCGCAGGCCGACAGTCACCTTGATCTGCCGGTGGTCGAGGCCGATCTGGCCGCGCTGACCGCCTGTGATTTTGCCCCTTTCAAGGCGCTCAGCGATCTGCCGATGGGCATGACCGCGCATCTGGTCTACGCCGCCATCGACGCGCTGCCCGCCACGATCTCGCCCCGCATGATGCGCCTCATCCGCGAAGAGATCGGCTTTGGCGGTCTGATCATGACGGATGACATTTCGATGAAGGCGCTCAGCGGCAGTTTGACGGATATCACGCGCGCCTCGCTCGATGCGGGCTGCGATATCGCGCTGCTGTGCAACGCCTCGCTCGAAGATCGCCGCGCCGTGGCCGACGCGGCCGGGCGGCTGGATGCGGCGGGTCAGGCCCGCGCCGAGGCAGCGCTGGCCGCGCGCCGTATGCCCACGGAGGTTGACATTTCTGCGCTGGAGGCAAAGCTGTCCGCCATGAGCGGCGGCGATGCATATGGCGGATGAGAGTTGGGACGAACCGCGCGAAAGCGTGGCCGAGCGGCAGGCCGCAGAGGCGCTGATCGTCGATGTAGACGGCTTTGAAGGGCCGCTTGACCTGCTTTTGACGCTCAGCCGCACACAGAAGGTGGACCTGCGCAAGATTTCGGTTCTGCAACTGGCCCGCCAATACCTCGAATTCGTCGAGAAGGCCCGCCAGCTTCGGCTGGAGCTGGCCGCGGATTACCTCGTCATGGCCGCTTGGCTCGCCTTTCTGAAATCACGCCTGCTGCTGCCGCCCGACCCCGAGGAGGAAGGCCCCTCGGGCGAGGATCTGGCCGCGCATCTGGCGTTTCAGCTGGAGCGGCTACAGGCGATGCGTGATGTGGCCGCCCGGCTGATGGCACGCGGACAGCTGGGGCGCGATTTCTTTGCCCGGGGCCGCCCCGAAGAGGTCACGCGCACGCGGCGCGTCACCTATACCGCGACGCTCCTGGACCTCATGCAGGGCTATGCGCGCACCCGTACGCGGGACGAGTTTCGCCCATATGCCATGGACCGCGACGCGATCTTCTCGCTTGATCAGGCGCTCGAGCGGATGCGCGGGCTGATCGGCTTTGGCGGGGATTGGACCGATATTTCGACCTACCTGCCCGACGGTTTCGGCACCGATCCGGCGCGGCGCCGCTCGGCCATGGCCTCGACCTTCGCCGCCTCGCTGGAATTGGCCAAGGAGGGCCGGATCGAACTGCGGCAAGGCGATGTCTTTGGGCCTATCGAACTTCGCAAACGGGATGGACAGCGTGGCTGAGGATACCGATATCAAAGAAGAAAGCCTGTTCGCGGCGCCCCCCATGGCCGAGCAGGAGCGGATGATCGAGGCGATCCTCTTCGCCGCGCCCGACCCAGTGACTGTGCGCGAGCTTGAGGCCCGGATGCCCCATGGCTGCGACGCCGCCGAGGCGCTGGTCCATCTGCGCCGCCGCTACGAGGGGCGCGGCGTGCAGCTTTGCCGCGTGGGCGACGGCTATGTCATGCGCACGGCGCCGGATCTCGGCTTTTTGATGGAGCGCGAGACGACCGAGACCCGCAAGCTGAGCCGCGCCGCGATCGAGACGCTGGCGATCATCGCTTACCACCAACCCGTCACCCGCGCCGAGATCGAAGAGATCCGCGGCGTCGCGGTCAGCCGCGGCACCGTCGATCAGCTGCTGGAGTTGGAGTGGATCCGCTTTGGCCGCCGCCGCATGACGCCGGGGCGGCCAGTCACTTTTGTTGTGACAGACACGTTTCTAGCGCATTTCGGGCTGGAAACGCCTCGTGACCTGCCCGGTCTCAAGGAATTGCGCGCCGCTGGTCTTCTCGACAGCCGTCTGCCGCCGATGTCGATGCCGGGTGCGAAATCAGAAGACGACGAGGACGAATTGCCCTTGGAAGAGGGCGATCAGAGTGAACTTTTCGAAGAATGACAGAAAGGCCCTGAAAATTCCTTGTTTAGATGCTAGATATTGAACAGAGGATATAAAGCAGGAGGGCGCAATGAACGCCAATCAGATGATTAACATGGCGATGCGCATGATCATGCGCCGTCTCATGCGGTCCGGCGTGGATGCTGGCATCGGCGCCGTGGGCAAGCGTATGTCCAAGGGCAAAGAGCCGGGTGCGGCACCTTCTTCGGGCGAGACTCAAAAACGCGCGCGCAGCACGATGAAAATCGCGCGCCGCATGGGGCGCATGTAAGAGGCCGATCTCATCCAATACATCAAGGTCGGCTTACACCGATTTGAAATGTTTCGATAGTTTCAGCCCCTGACCCTGATAATTCGAGCTGAGCCCGGCGCCATAGAGCGTAGCGGGCTCTTCGCTCATACGCTCGTATATCAGGCGTCCGACGATCTGCCCGTGCTCCAGCACGAAGGGGGCCTCGTGGCAGCGGACCTCCAGCACGCCGCGAGAGCCGGTGCCTCCCGCCGCACCATGGCCGAAACCCGGATCGAAGAAGCCCGCGTAATGCACGCGGAACTCGCCCACCATGGCCAGATACGGGGCCATCTCTGCGGCGTATCCGGGCGGGATATGAACGGCTTCGCGGCTGACAAGGATGTAGAAGGCGCCGGGATCGAGAATGATCTGCCCGCGCTCCGTATGGACCTCTTCCCAGAACTCGGCAGGATCGTAATGGCCGATATTGTCCAGATCGATCACGCCTGTATGAGGTTTGGCCCGGTAACCGACAAGGGTGCCACTGCTGGGGCAAAGATCGACCGAGAAGCCAAGACCGTCATCGATCACGGGCGCATTGTCGACCAGCGTGTCAGAGGCATGAAGCGCTGCCAATTCGGCATCGGTGAGCGCGGCGGCGCCGCCGCTGAACCGGATCTGGTTCAGGCGCATGCCGGGGCGCACGAGGACTGAAAACGAGCGGGGACAGATTTCGGCATAAAGCGGTCCCGTATAGCCCGGCGGCACGCGGTCAAACTCAGCGCCGCCATCGGTGATGGCGCGCGTCAGCAGATCCAGCCGCCCGGTCGAAGATTTGGCGTTTGCGGTGGCCTGGATACCCTCCGGCAGGTCCAGTGCCTCCATCAGGGGCACCACGTACACACAGCCCTTTTCCAGCACAGCGCCTGCGCTGAGGTCAATGCGGTGCATCTCGAACTCGGCCAGCCGGTCCGACACGCGGCGCCCGGCGCCCGCAAGAAAGGACGCACGTACCCGGTAGGCGACGGTACCAAGGCGCAAGTCGATGCTGGCGGGTTGGATCTGCTCGGGGCGCACAGGCGGGTCGGCTGTGATGGCGCCTTGGGCGATCAGCCGTTCGAGTTGCTGGCTGGAGAGAACCCCGGTCATCGCTGCGCCCCTATCAAACTTTCAACGGTTTACCCGCGTTGGAGGGGCTTTGCAATTGATTGAAAGGCGGTTCCGGCAGAGCGTATGACAGGTGTCGCGGGGTGGAAATGGTCGGGCTAGCAGGACTCGAACCTGCGACCTTCCGTCCCCCAGACGGACGCGCTACCAGGCTGCGCTATAGCCCGACACTGGCGCTTTCATACTTGTTTTCGCGGCGACGACAAGGGGTAAATCCCGATTTTCGCCGCAGCGATCAGGATGATTTCCGGCCATCGCCCATTCGCGCCCGCAGATCTGCGAGGCGCGCCGCGATATCGGCGTATTGTGCTGCGCTCTGGGTGTCGGCCTTGTCCATACCGGTCAGTGCCGAGAGGGGCGAGGGCGGCGCCGCGATATCGTCTGCGGGGTCTTCCGGCGTCTCTACGCTGGCAATCGCGGGCTTTTCCGGCGCTGCCTTGGGCATTTCGGACGCTGGGCTGTCGTTCTCTTGCGGCGCAGGCGTTTCGGTGGTGGCGCCAGCCTCTGATTTTTTGACGGCGGCTACTGCGGGCGATTCGGCAGGCTCCGGCGTTGACGCCGGGGCGGCGTCGGTATCGGAAGTCGCAGCCTCTTGGGGTGCCTGGGGCGTCGCGACCTCTTCGGCGCTTGTTGGCGCGGGGCTGGGCGCTGCATCATGCGGCGCGCGCATGATACGCGGCTTTTCCTTCTCTGCGCTTTTCGATGGCGCATCCGGCTGTGTCACAGGTGTCTTTGCTGTAGGCGCGGCCTCTTGCGGCGTAACCGCGTCTTCTGCGCCCGCAGCCTCATCCTCTGTGGCTGGCTCTTGTGCAACTTCTTCGGTTGCTGTCTCGGCCGTGCCGGCCGAAGGCACCGCCGCAGCGCTCCGGTCAAAACTGACGACTTCGCCGCGGGGCGGCTCGTCCTTGCTATCGACGTCCAGTGCGATGCCCGCCAGCGCCTCATCCTCACCTGTCTGCGCCTCAAGATCCGCCGCCAGGTCGGCATCGAGGGGCGGGGACATGGCGGCGACATGGCGCACGCCTTGCTCGCGCATAACCTTTTGCACGCCTTTGATGGTCATGCCTTCGTCGTGCAGGAGTTTACGGATTCCGCCCAGCAGCTGCATGTCGGCGGGCCGGTAATAGCGCCGCCCGCCAGCACGCTTGACCGGCTTCACCTGGGTGAACTTGCTCTCCCAAAAGCGCAGAACGTGGGCGGGAATGCCCAGCCAGTCTGCGACTTCACTGATGGTGCGAAAGGCATCCGCGGATTTGGCCATGATCAGCGCTTGTTGCCTGCGGCGACGCGTTCCTTCATCAGGTGCGATGGCCGAAAGCTGAGAACGCGGCGCGGATTGATGGGCACTTCTTCGCCAGTCTTGGGATTGCGTCCGACACGCGCCGATTTCTCGCGCACGGAAAAGGTGCCAAAGGATGAGATCTTGACCTGCTCGCCGCGCACCAGCGCGTCCGACATATGGTCCAGCACGGCCTCGACCAATTGGGACGAATCGTTTCGCGACAAACCGACCTCGCGAAAAATTGCCTCGCTCAGATCCATCCGCGTCAGTGTCTTGTCACCCATGGCCATCCCCCGATTGCTTTTGCACGACAATAGGGTGTTAGAAATTTGCGAGTCAATTACAATGGCTTGGAGCGGGCTGTTTAAGCGGGATTTGCGCCGAATGCCGCGCGCTACCAGCGCAGTGCGACGGCGCCCCACGCAAGACCCCCGCCGATCGCCTCGCTGAGAATCAGATCACCGCGCTTGATGCGCCCATCCGCGACACCCACCGACATGGCCAGCGGGATCGACGCGGCGGAGGTATTGCCGTGGTCCTGTACGGTCTGGATCACGCGGTCCATCGGCACGCCCATCTTCTTGGCGGTGCCTTGGATGATGCGGATATTGGCCTGATGCGGCACGATCCAATCAACGGCGTCCGCGCTCACGCCCGTCTTTTCCAGCGCGGCCTCGGCGGTCGAGGTCAGCTTGTCCACGGCCTTGCGGAAGAGAGGGTTGCCCTGCATGCGCAGTTTGCCCGCAGTGCCCGTGGTCGACACACCGCCATCAACATAGAGCATCTCGCGGTAGCGCCCGTCCGAGTTGAGGTCGGTCGCCAGAATGCCGCGATCTTCCGATGTGCCGGCGCCTTCCTCGGCACCCAGGATCAATGCACCGGCGCCGTCGCCGAAAAGAACGCAGGTGCTGCGATCGGTCCAGTCCATGATTCGGCTGAACGTCTCGGCCCCGATCACCAGAAGGCGGTCAGCCTGACCCGATACGATCATCGCGTTGGCATTGCACAGCGCATAGATAAAGCCCGCACAGACGGCCTGCACATCAAAAGCGAAGCCGCGCGTCATGCCCAGTTCGGCCTGCACCATCGTGCCGACCGAAGGGAAGGTCAGATCCGGCGTGGATGTGGCGACGATGATGCCGTCGATTTCGGATACGTCGATGCCCGCATTATCCAGCGCGGAGCGCGCGGCGCGCACGGCGAGATCCGACGTGGTCTGGCCTTCGGCGGCGAAATGGCGCCGCTCGATCCCCGAACGGGTGCGAATCCATTCATCGGACGTGTCGACCAGTTTCTCGAAATGGCTGTTCGGCATGATGCGGTCGGGCAGATAATGCCCAATTCCGAGGGGAACGGCGCGGCGGATCATCGGGACATCTCCGTGCTGCTTTGGCTTGTCACGCCCTCGTCGTCATCCGATAGGGCACTGTCCTGAGCCGGCAGTGTGGCCGAAGCTACGCGGGTGGCCAGTTTCTCGGAAAAGCCGCTTTGCGCCAGCTCGTAGGCCAGCTTGACGGCGGAGGAGACCCCGGTCGCGTCCGCGGCACCGTGGGATTTGACGACTGTACCGTTGAGGCCCAGAAAGACGCCGCCATTGACGCGGCGCGGGTCGATCCGCTTTTTCAGGCGGCGGAGCGACGGGTAGGCCAGCAGCGCGGCGATGCGCGACAGCCAAGAATATCGAAACGCCTCGCGCAGCTCATCGGCGATCAGTGTGGCGGTGCCTTCACCGGTTTTCAGCGCGACATTGCCGGTAAACCCATCGGTCACGATGACGTCCACGGTATCGCCCGGCAGGTCGCGCCCCTCGACGAAGCCGACGAAATCGAAATCCGCGCCGCGCGCATGGGCGGTGATCAGGTCATGTGCCTCGCGCAGCTCGGCGCGGCCCTTGTGCTCTTCTGTGCCGACATTCAGCAGGCCGATGCGCGGGCGCTTCACGCCCTGGCCGTTGCGGGCATAGGACGCGCCCATCAGCGCGTATTGCATCAGATCCTTGGCATCGGCGCTGATATCCGCGCCGCCATCCATCAGGAGGTTAAAGCCTTGCGGATTGCGCGAGGGCCACATGACGGCGATGGCGGGGCGATAGATGCCGGGCAGGCGGCGCAGGCGCAGTACGGACATCAGCATCAGCGCGCCGGTATTGCCGCAGCTGACGCAGACTGTCGCCTCACCGGCGCGCACCGATTCCAGCGCGGACCACATCGAGGTGTCCTTGCCGTGGCGCGCCACATGCCCCGGCTTGTCGTTCATCGTGACCACGCCGGACGCATCGCGCAGGACGCAGCAGTCGCTCAGATTGCGGTGCTTGGCGATAAGGGGGCGCAGCTCGGCTTCGGGGCCGTGCAGGATGAAGGCAATGTCGCTGTTGCGCGCGGCGCTTTCGGCGATGCCGGCAACGACTGTAGCGGGACCCATATCACCGCCCATCGCATCAACCGAGATGACGGTCTTGTCCTTGAACTTCGCAGCGATGTCGGGATCGGGTCGGTCGGCCGAGGCGCCGGATTGGTCATCGGCCGCGTTATCAGTCTTTGCGTCCTTGCCAGCCGATTTGGCGACGTCCCCCGCGCCTGGATCAGGCGCCGGGGACGTCGAAATATCGGCGGTGCCGGACAGGCTTTTGCCCGATTGGCTCGTGCCGGACTGGGCCGGATCTTTGTCTGGACGCGCGGTCATGCGGGCGGTCCGTCCTCAATTATGATCGGGCACGGGCGATCCCGGCGCCGAATGGGCCGGGATGGGGCGGAGGTCAGGCCGCGTCTTCGTCCAGATCGATGTCGTCAGCCATGGCGACGATTTCACGATCTGCATAGTGACCACATGCCGAGCACACGTGATGCGGGCGCTTCAGCTCGCCGCAATTGGGGCATTCGTTGGGGTTGGCACCCGAGAGGGCGTCATGCGCGCGGCGATTGTTGCGGCGCGATTTCGATACTTTGTTCTGCTGGACGGCCATGTCGCGATCCCGATTCCTGTGGGCCGCTTCGGCCCTGTTTCCATGAGGTTGTGCGGCACATAGTCCGCCTTGGGGCGCCGGTTCAACCCCCAATTCCTGTGAGAGCGCGAAAATACAGCGATTTGCCGCGCCCGCAAGCGAATTATCGCGTGGCTACTCGGGATCTTCGTCCTTGGCCGACATTTGGGCGCGCAGCGCGGCCAGCCCGGCAAAGGGCTTGACCGCGTCGTCGTCAAGCGGCGCCTCGCCGGGCGGGGCGGCGATGACGCGGGCCGGCCCGGCATCTTCCTTGCGCGGATAATCCGGCAGCGATAGCGCCAGCGTCTCGATCAGCACGCGCGCAAGGTCGATCACCTCGCCCAGGGGCTCTTCGGTGTCGTCCTGCGGCATCTCGATACCGTCATCGGGTGTCGGCTCCAACTCGGCAGGCCGCGGCATGTCCGACAAAAAACGCCGCTCGACCTGGGTGTCGATGCGCGATGTCACCGGCTGGAGCGTGACGACGCATTCTTGCGTCGCTGTCGCGCCCAGCTGCGCCACAAGGCGCCAGTCGCGCCGGCCCATCGGGGCCAGAGTGCCGCGAAAGGCCACTTTGCGCAGGCCAAGCACGCCCAGTTCCTGCGCCATCGCGCGGCGCGCATCCTCGTCCGGCACGATATCAAAGCTGAGTGTCGTGCCCTTGGGCAGTTCGGCCACGCGCAGCGCGGCGGCATCTGTCAGTGGCTTTGCCATGGCGAGAACCGCTTCCTTTCTTGAACCTTGGGTATGGAGTGTTGTAAGCGGGATAAAAGGCCCAGCGGGCCGGGATGCAAGAGGGCAGTCATGTTCGGGACCCATTTTTCGCTCAAGGCGCGTGCCGCGGGTATCGCCAAAGTCGCGGGGCTTGCCGGGATACTGGCGCTGGCGGGCTGCTCGGCCACCTACCAGAACCACGGCTACGTCCCTCCCGAAGAGGATCTGATGCAGCTGGCGCCCGGTGTCGACACCCGCGCCACCGTGGATGATGTGATCGGCGCACCCTCCGCGTCGGGCATGCTGTCCGAGGGCGATTACTACTATGTCCGCAGCCGCGTGCGCCACTACGGGATGTTCGAACCCGAGGTGATCGAACGGCAGGTGCTGGCGATCAGCTTTGACGGTCAAGGCGTTATCTCGAACATCGAGCGGTTTGATCTGCGCGACGGCAATGTCGTGCCTCTGTCGCGCCGTGTCACCGACTCGACCGTTCAGGGCAAGGGCTTCTTGCGCCAGATGCTGGGCAATATCGGCAACGTCAATCCCGCCGACTTCTTCTAGGGGGCGGTTGCGGGGGCTGGGCACATGACCTCCGTGGATGCAGGGCGGCGCTACATCGCGCGCATCGGGGCAGGGGCCGCAGATCTTGCGGCGGCGCAGGCGCTGCGCGGTCTGGCCTTTGGGCTGTCACAGGCGGATGGCGATGGCTTTGACGAAGGCGCGGTCCATGTTCTGATCGAGGATCGCCGCGAGGGGATATTGGCCGCGTGTTTTCGCTTGGGCCTTTTTGTATCGGGCATAGACGCAGCCGAGAGCAGTTATTCCGCGCAATTCTACGATTTGGCACGGCTCACCGCGTTTCCTGAACCAATGACCGAGTTGGGGCGATTTTGCGTGCGCCCGGGCGCGCGCGATCCCGACATCCTGCGCGTCGCTTGGGGCGCGATCACGGCGCATGTGGATGCGGGCGGCATCACATTTTTGTTTGGCTGTACGTCTTTTGCGGGCACCGACCCGAAACCGTATTCGCAGAGCTTTGCGGCGCTGGCCGCGCAGCATCTGGCGCCGCGCCGCTTTGCGCCCGCGCGCCGCGCGGCGCAGGTGGTTCCGCTGGCGCGCTCCCCGTCAGAACAACCGGGCGATGGGATAGAGGCGCGCATGATGATGCCGCCGCTCCTGCGCAGTTACCTGGGGATGGGCGGCTGGGTCAGCGACCACGCGGTGATCGACCCCGCAATGAATACGATCCACGTCTTTACCGGGCTCGAGATTGCCCGCATTCCCGAAGCACGCAAGCGCCGCCTGCGCAGCACGCTTGACGGCGCCGCCCCGGCACGGTAGCGGGCGCCATGGCAGCACGTCCCCCCCTTTTGCAACTCTCGGATATCTCCCTCACTTTCGGGGGTGATCCGGTATTCGCGGACCTCTCGCTGGTCGTCCAGCCGGGCGATCGGGTCGCGCTCGTCGGACGCAATGGATCGGGCAAGTCGACCTTGATGAAGGTGATGGCCGGTCTGGTCGAGCCCGATGCAGGCACGCGCGTGATCGCGCCCGCTTCCTCGGTCGGCTATATGGAGCAGGATCCGGACATGGCGGGCTTTGCCACGCTGGGCGACTTCGCCGCCAGTCAGCTGGACCCGGCCGAGCATTACCGCGTCGAGATGGCGGGCGAGGGCCTGAAGTTCGATCCCGCCCGCGCGGTCGAGACCGCCTCGGGCGGCGAGCGGCGGCGCGCCGCGCTGGCCAAGCTGATGGCCGAGGCGCCTGAGCTGATGCTGCTGGACGAGCCGACGAACCATCTGGATATCGAGGCGATCGCCTGGCTGGAAAACACGCTGAAAGACACCCGGACGGGATATGTCCTGATCAGCCACGACCGCGCGTTTCTACGTGAGCTTACCCGCGCAACCCTCTGGATTGACAGGGGAATGGTCCGGCGCCAGGAAAAGGGATTTACTCATTTCGAGGAGTGGCGCGACAAGGTTTGGGAGGACGAGGACCAACAGCGCCACAAGCTGAACCGCAAGATCAAATCCGAGGCCCGCTGGGCCGTCGAGGGCATCAGTGCGCGGCGCAAGCGCAATCAGGGCCGCGTGCGCGCCCTGCAGGACCTGCGCGCCGAGCGGTCAAGCCAGATCAAGCGTCAGGGCGCCGCCGCGATGGCGCTGGAGGCCGGGCCGAAATCGGGCAAGAAGGTCATCGAGGCTGAAGGCATTTCAAAGGCTTACGGCGACAAGGTGATCTTGCAGGACTTCTCGCTGCGTGTGCTTCGCGGCGACCGGATCGCGCTGGTTGGGCCCAATGGCGTCGGCAAGACGACGCTTCTGAATATGCTGCTGGGGCAGGAGGCGCCCGATACGGGCACCGTCAGCCTCGGCACCAATCTCATGCCTGCCGTCTTTGACCAGGCGCGCGCGCAGCTCGACCCCGAGATGAGCCTTTGGGATTCGCTGACGGGCGATCCCGACATGCGCGTTTCGGGCAAGGCCGATCAGATCCTCGTGCGCGGATCGCCGCGCCATGTGATCGGCTACCTCAAGGAGTTTCTCTTTGACGAGGCGCAGGCGCGCGCGCCTGTCCGCTCGCTCTCGGGCGGAGAAAAGGCGCGGCTGCTTCTGGCCAAGCTGATGGCGCGCGAATCGAACCTTCTGGTGCTGGACGAGCCGACGAACGATCTGGATATCGAGACATTGGATCTCTTGCAGGAGCTTCTCGACGATTACGACGGCACGATCATCCTCGTCAGCCATGACCGCGATTTTCTGGACCGGATCGCCACGACCACAATTGCGATGGAGGGCAATGGCCGCGCGACGGCCTATGCGGGCGGCTGGACCGATTATCAGGCGCAGCGTCAGCCCGAATGGGCTGCCTCGGCTAGCCCGGCGCCCAAGACAACATCAAAAAGTCAGAGTAACGCTCAGGTTTCAAAAGATAATCCTGAGAAGTTGAGCTTCACCGAGAAGCACCGTCTGGCCGAGTTGCCGGGCGTCATATCACGGCTTGAGGCCGAGATTGCCAAGCTGGAGGGGCTGATGGCCGACCCCGAGCTGTTCACGCGCGAGCCGGTGAAATTCCGCAAGGCGACCGAGGCGCTGACATCGCGCCAAGAGGCGCTGGCCAGCGCCGAGGAAGAGTGGCTGATGCTGGAAGAGAAGGCCGGCTGATCAGCGCAGCCGCGGTCCAAGCGCGCCGATGGCGACGACGGTGATGAGGATGCGCAGGATGTGGTGCATCGCCACAAAGGCCGGATCCGCCGCGAGGCTAAGCGCGATCAGCCCCATCTCGGTCACGCCGCCCGGTGCGAAACTGATCAAAAGCGTGTCGAAGTTTACGCCCATCAGCGGGCGTAACAGCAGCGCGATCGCCGCCGCCAGCGCCAGCATTCCCGCCACGGAGGCCAGCGCCAGCGCGGCACCGCGCAGCAGCATCCTGTGCCCGATTCCCGCAAAACGCAGGCCAAGCGCGGTGCCAATGACAACCTGCGCCAAATTGACGAGCCAAGGCGGCACATCCAGATGCACCAGCCCCGCGAGGTTGAGCGCTGCCGCGACCATTAGCGGCCCTGTCAGCTGCGGCGCAGGTAGGCGCAGCGCCCGGCCCAGGACCCAGCCGACAAAGCCCGCCAGCGCCAGCCAGGGCAGGGCGTTCCACGGGACGGGTGCGCTGGCCATGCTGACCCCTGCCGAGCTTCCGACTGGCGCCCCGAGGTAGAGGGACATGCCAATGGGCAGCACGCTGACCACGACGACGATCCGCAGAAACTGCTGTGTCATGAGGCGGGGCAGGTCGGCGCCCGCCGCCTCGCCAAGTGCGATGCTCTCGTATAGGCCGCCGGGCGCACCCGCAAAGAATGCCGTGGCCCGATCATAGCCTCCGACCCGCCTGAAGAGTGTGTAATTGCCGGCAAGCGCGATGAGCGTGAAGGCGGTAAGGGCTCCAAAGCTGATGAGAAGGTTTGGGAGATCCGCGAAGAGCTCCGGCACAACCTGCGCGCCGATCATCAGGCCGATCATGGCGATGAACGCCTCGCGAAGCGGCTGGGGAAAGCGGTAGCCTTGTGGCACGATGCGCGCCGCGCGGGTTGATATCAGCGCGCCAACGACGATTAGCGGACCCAGCATGAAAGGCAGCGGCACAGACAGCGCGCGTGCCACAAAGGCCGCGATGCTGCCCAAGGCCAGGAGCAAGATTGTCGAGAGGATTCGCACGCCCGGTGTCATGGCAAGTGCCGCATGTCGTGCGTTCCGGCGTCAATAATCAGTCTGGAGCGGGTAACGGGAATCGAACCCGTAACTAAAGCTTGGGAAGCTGCCGTGATACCTTTTCACCATACCCGCCGCGCCTTGCTGGTAGCACCTTGGCACGGCGGCATTCAAGCTGAAAAGAAGGGGAGCGAGCGGCTCTTAGCCGCCCCAGCTCCGGACCACGCCGCAATCCATATGCACGAAATTGGAGCGCGAATATTTGCCGACGCCGCCCGCACGGCACGCCATCGCGGCCCGGCCCATTTGGGTCACAGATCGCGAGCCGAGGCGCAGATCCGCCGCCTGACCCTTGAGGTGGAGCGAATTCTTGGCCACCCCGGAGGATCGGCTGCGCAGCATGTTATTGGTTTTAGGGCTGCGATAACCGGATAGCAGGGTATAGGGCTCGGTCGTGTCCAGAAGGTTGTGGGATGCGGCCATGATATCGACGGTGCGGATATCGATGCCTTTGACATCGTTGGTCCGCCAGTCGCGCATGAAGGCCGAAATCTCGTCCACCGCCTCGCGAATATATTCGCCCTCGATCCAGTAGATCGTGTCGATCTGCTCGCCCGTTCGTGGCGATGTCATCCGCAGGCGGCGTATATCGCCGGCGCCCCGCAGGAAGCCGAACGCGTTGCCATAGCTTGGGGCCGCAATCATTGCGGTTGCCGCGAATGCGCCCAAAAGCGCACGCCGCGACAGGCTGGTCGTCTTGGTGTCAGTCATTAGATTTGCCTGTCTGTCGCTTCAAGTTCTGCCCCCGCTTGGCGCGGGCTGTTCATCTTCCCCCAGATGCGACCTTAGCTATTGCACATTAAGATTCGCTAACCAAGGTCCGGGTTCCCGAATTTTTTGGACGCAACGTATTTCGGCGCAAATCCGCGCATTCGCAGCGTGGCGTGGCGTGAATGCCATGGCTTGGGGCCTTGGCGCAGCAGAGGGCGCTGCAAAGGTCTGATCGCGCGAATTTTAATGGACAATCGCGTTTATAACCGGCTGACTCGCAGCACCGATTTACGATGACTTGGGGAATTTGATGACCTTCGCAGCCTTGATGACCACCACCTTCCGCGCGCGCCGCGCCGTTCTGCCGGCCGTCGCCGCGCTGATGATCCTGGCGGCGCCGCCATCTGCGACTGCTGGTGTGACCGCTTTCAAACAGGCGGTGGCCGAGGGTGCGGCGCGCGCCGATGGGCTGGCCGCGCATTATCGTGCGACGGGTTTCGAGCCGATTTGGACCGCGCAGGACGATCTGGGCCGCGCGCGCCGCCAGGCGCTGATGCAGGCGATCGAGGACGCCCCGTCACATGGCCTGCCGGCCAGCCGATATGACGCACCCGGCCTTATGGCGATGATGCGCGCCGCGCGCACGCCGCGCGATCTGGGTGCGGTTGAAATTGAAATGTCGCGCATTTTCATTCGCTTGGCGCATGATCTTCACACCGGGATGCTGACGCCCTCAAAGGTTGTCGCAGACATCGTGCGCGAAATTCCGGTGCGCAGTGACGAGGATCTGCTGTCCAGCTTTGCGAGCGATCAGGGACCGCCAGCCGGCTTCTTTCGCGCGCTGACGCCCAAATCGGGCGAGTATGCGCGCCTTCTGCGGGCCAAGACGCAGCTGGAAGGCTTGTTGGCCACCGGGGGCTGGGGCCCCGCCGTGCCTGCGGCGTCGTTGGCACCGGGCCAATCGGGCCCCGCTGTCGTGGCTTTGCGCAACCGCCTGATGCGCATGGGGTATCTCGATCGCACTGCGACCGGTACCTACGACATCTCGATCCAGCAGGCGGTACAGCAGTTTCAATCGGCGCACGGTCTGGTCGCCGATGGGACCGCCGGCAGCGACACCATGGCCGAGATCAACAAGCCGATCTCCGAGCGTCTGCCAATGATCCATGTCGCGATGGAGCGCGAGCGTTGGCTGAACAAGCCGCGCGGCGATCGCCATATTCTGGTGAACCTCGCCGATTTCACCGCACGCATCATGGATCACGACCGCCTCACCTTTGAGACCCGCGCCGTGATCGGCAAGGATGCTTCGGGCCAGCGCAGCCCGGAATTTTCGGACGAGATGGAGTATATGGAGATCAACCCCGTCTGGAATGTGCCGCGCTCGATCACCGTCAAGGAATACCTGCCTCAGATGCAGCGCAATCGTGGGGCGGTCAGCCACCTCAAGCTGTACAATTCGCGCGGGCAGCAGGTCAGCCGGGCCAATGTCAATTTCAACGCCTATACTGCGCGGACCTTTCCGTTCGATCTGAAACAGCCGCCGTCCAATCGCAATGCGCTGGGATTGGTCAAGTTCATGTTCCCGAACAAGTACAACATCTATCTCCACGACACGCCGTCCAAAAACCTTTTCAACCGCAATGTGCGCGCTTTCAGCCATGGATGCATCCGCCTGCAGCGGCCCTTCGATTTCGCCTACGAGCTGCTGTCGCGGCAGGAGGCCGAGCCGAAGCCGTATTTCGACCGCATCCTGAATTCGGGTCGCCAGACGCGGGTCAACATGCAGGAACACGTGCCGGTCCATATCATCTATCGCACCGCCACGGCGCCTGCCAAAGGTCCGGTTCAGTACCGTCCTGACATTTACGGGCGCGACGGTCTGATCTGGGACGCACTGCAAAAGGTTGGGGTTTCGCTGCCTGCGGTTCAGGGGTAGATATCGCACCGCCAGACGAGGGGTGCTTTCATGTCCTACACCATTTCCGAAATTGCCAAATCGCTGGGGGCCACGGCCCTTGGCGATGACACCATTCGCGTCGGGGCCCTGGCCGAGCCGGGGGATGCCGGGCCGAATGATCTGGCCCTCGCCACCAAGCCTGAATATGCCGAGGGATTGTCCAACGGTCGTGCCCGCGCCGCGCTGATCTGGGACGGCGCAGACTGGCAAGGGCTGGGGCTGAAGGCGGCAATCGTCGCGCCGCGCCCGCGCTACGCGATGTCCGGCCTGACCGCGATGATGGATCTGGGCGAGGGCTGGGGCGACGGTATTCACCCGTCGGCCATTATTCACGAGACAGCGCAGCTGGGCGAGGGCGTGCATATCGGACCGCTGACGGTGATTGGCGCGCGCGCTGTCATCGGTGCGGGCACGCGTGTCGGCCCGCAGGTCAGCGTCGGGGCGGATGCCGTGATTGGTGAGGGCGGCCTTATCCGCGAAGGCGTACGCATCGCGGCCCGCGTGCGGATCGGCGCACGCGTCATCCTCAATCCGGGCGCGGTTCTGGGCGGCGACGGCTTCAGCTTTGTCACGCCAGAAAAATCCGGCGCCGAAGCCGTGCGCGAGACGCTGGGCGATCAGGGCGACGCGGCGGCGCAATCATACGTGCGTATCCATAGCGTCGGCTCGGTCCGCCTTGGGGACGATGTGGAGGTCGGCGCCAACGCCGCCATCGACCGCGGCACCGTGCGCGACACGGTGATCGGCGACCGGACCAAGGTGGATACGCTGGTGATGGTCGCGCATAATGTGGTCGTCGGCACCGACACTCTGCTGTGTGGCTTGGTCGGAATCGCCGGTTCGTCGCGCATCGGCAATAACGTGGTGCTGGCCGGGCAGGTGGGCGTCGGCGACAACCTTTTCGTCGGCGACAATGTCATCGCCGGCGGCGGCACCAAGATCCTCAGCAACGTGCCCGCGGGCCGTGTCATCCTGGGCTATCCGGCGATGAAGATGGACGCGCATATCGATATGTACAAACATCTGCGCCGATTGGGCCGGCTTGTGGCCGATGTCGCACAGCTCAAGAAAGCGGTTTCAAACGGCGAGCGGAGTGACTAAATCCTAGGCAACCGCTGACGGGGGTTTGGGCGTCCAAGGAGACATTGCATGAGCATTCCGGATCGTGTGATCGCCATCATCGCCGAGCAGGCCATGCTGGATCCGGCGGATGTGACGCTGGACAGCTCGCTCGAAGAGCTTGGCGTCGACAGCCTTGGCCTTGTCGAGAGCATCTTTGCCATTGAGGAAGAGTTCGACATCAACGTGCCGTTCAACGCCAACGAGCCATCATCGGGCGATTTCGATATCTCGACTGTCGGGGCCATCGCCAACGGGGTCCAGCGCTTGGTAGCCGAGCAAAAGACGTGAAACGCGTCGTCATCACCGGCGCCG
Source organism: Roseovarius nanhaiticus (assembly GCF_900156535.1). Taxonomy (NCBI): domain Bacteria; kingdom Pseudomonadati; phylum Pseudomonadota; class Alphaproteobacteria; order Rhodobacterales; family Roseobacteraceae; genus Roseovarius; species Roseovarius nanhaiticus. Next base: position 1,984,075 of record NZ_FTNV01000001.1, read on the forward strand.
GCACGATCAATGCGCTGGGGCGCGATGTGCCCCAAACGCTGGAGGCGATGCGCGAAGGACGCAGCGGCATCAGCGAGCTGGAGTTTCGCGACGTTGAGCGTCTGGCGATCCGCATCGGCGGGCAGGTCAAGGGCTATGACCCCGATGGCGATTTCACCCGCCAGCAACTGGCGCTTTATGATCGTTTCACGCAATTCACCTTGATCGCCGCACGGCAGGCCATCGCGCAATCGGGTATCGAGTTCAACGAAGAATTGTCTCTGCGCGCGGGCGTCGTGCTGGGCAATTCGGGCGGCGGCATGACGACGCTCGATGAAAATTACCGAAGCGTTTACGAAGACGGCAAGAACCGGGTCCATCCCTTCGTCGTGCCAAAGCTCATGAACAACGCGGCGGCCAGCCATGTGTCTATGGCTTGGGGCCTGCGCGGCCCGGCCTTTACCGTCTCGACCGCTTGCGCGTCGTCCAATCACGCGATGGCCCAGGCGTTTCAGATGGTCCATGGCGGCCTTGCCCCCGTGATGCTGACGGGCGGGTCGGAATCCATGCTCTGCTTTGGCGGCGTCAAGGCGTGGGAGGGTCTGCGCGTCATGTCCAAGGATGGTTGCAGGCCGTTTTCGGCCAATCGCAACGGCATGGTGCAGGGCGAGGGGGCAGGCATCTTCGTCTTCGAGGAATATGAACATGCCCGCGCCCGCGGCGCCGAGATATTGGCCGAGGTCGCAGGCTACGCGATGACCTCCGACGCGTCCGACATCGTGATGCCCTCCAAGGAAGGCGCCGCGCGCGCCATCTCGGGCGCGCTGCGCGATGCGCGGATCGCCCCCGAGGAGGTGGGCTATATTAACGCTCACGGCACCGGTACCGCCGCGAATGACAAGACCGAATGTGCGGCGGTTGCCGATGTTTTCGGCCGTCACGCGGACAAGCTGATGATGTCCTCGACCAAATCCATGCATGGTCATCTGATCGGCGGCACGGGCGCGGTCGAGCTTTTGGCCTGCATCATGGCGCTGCGCGACGGGGTCATCGCACCCACCATCAATTACGACGAGCCGGACCCCGAATGTGCGCTGGACGTGGTGCCGAACGAGGCGCGCGAGGCGCATGTGGATGTAGCGCTCAGCAACGCTTTCGCCTTTGGCGGACTGAACGCGGTGTTGGCATTGCGGCGCGCGGGGTAGGGCGCGCGCCGCCCGGCCTCACCGGTCAGAGCGCATCCGTGACATTCGGAATATCGACCGTCCCAAAGACGCGGCCCGAGGGCGATCCGCTGGGCGATCCACCGGGTGGCTCTTCCGAGACGCCCAAAGTCAGCGTGCCGCGCACGGCCGCAATCTCGGGCGGCAGGGCCAGGCGCACGGTCTCGCCCGCGTGCCACAGGCCGACGGATTGTGCGGGCTTGTCCGGTCCATGTGCCCAGACTTGTAGAATACGGCCCTCGGGCGCGGCGCCTTGGGTGCGTGTCAGGATAACCTCGTCGCGGATCTTGTCGACCACGGCGACCACGCGAAAATCGCCCTCTTCCGATGCGATCTGCGCGCTATAGAGCGGACCGCTACCCTCGGGTGGTACCGGCTGCCAGAGTGTAACCGCAACGGCGATCAGCGCGGCGAGCGCGCCGCCGCTCAGCGCCTGCCACAGTCCCAGACGCTGCCAGAAAGGCGTTCGTACCGGCGCAGGGAAAAGGCGGGCCAAAAGCGCCGTGCGAACCGCGGCGCGCGGTGCCACCGGATCCAGGTCAGCCATCTGGGCGAGCCGCCCCTCCCACTCGGTGACCTGCCGCGCAAAGGCGGGCTCGGTAGCGGCGCGCTGCCGCGCCTCGCTTTGCTCTGTGCCGGTGAGCAGGCCAATGGCATATTCCGCGGCCAGCATCTCATCTTTGTCCTGATCATCTGTCATTGGCTCATGCACTCCCTCAGGGCGCTGAGGCCGCGGCGTAGCCAGGTGCGCATGGTGTTGAGCGGCACGGCTGCCCGCTCGGCCAGTTCGGCGTAGCTGCGCCCCTCGAGATAGGCGCCGGTAATTGCGGCGCGGCGGTCTTGGGGAAGCTCGCTTAGGCAGGCGCCAATCCGGCCCGCCTCGGACGCGGCGATGGCCGATTGTTCGGGCGTGGCGCCGGGCGCGGGCACTATGTCCTGATAATCAGCCATATCCTTGTCGTCGCGCCGCGCACGGACATGGTCGATGGCGGTGTTGCGGGCGATGGTGATCAGCCATGTCATCGGCGAATGACCGGTCACGCGATAGCGATCCGCGTTCTTCCAGATCTTGATATAAGCCTCTTGCATGGCATCCTCGGCTGCGGCGCGTGTCCTCAAGATACGAAGGCAAACCGCAAATAGTTTCCCGCAGCTCGCATCATAAAGCTCCGCGAAGGCGGCGCGGTCCTTCAAAGCGCATCGGGCAATAAGGTCTTCGAGCCGCGCCAGCGCCGGGTTTGCGGCGGCTGCATTATTATCCGCCATTACCGCCCAACCTGCATAAATCCGTAAATATCGTCACCCCTGAAACTTCCACCCGGTGCCGTCCGTGGTTCAGGCAATTGATCTGCAAAAGGCAGGTCTTTGCAACCGAAAAGGATATTGGACATGACCATCAGGACCACAGCCGCCTTCGCATTCACCGCAGCCACTCTTGCCGCGCCCGCCATGGCGATGGATCACGGCAAGGCCATGGGCTATGCGCTGGCCGAGGATGGCGGCACGCTCGTCACAATGGCTGACATCTCGGCGCCCGGCGACGTGCAGACCTACGCGCTGGAGACACCTTTGCGCGCCATCGCGTACCGCCCCGTCACGGACCAGCTTTTGGGATATGCGGACGGCATGATCTATGAGGTCGATCCGATGACCGGCGCACTGACCGACCTGGGCGCGACTTTCATGGATGATGCCTTGATCGGCGAGGGCGCGGTGGCCTTCGATTTCAACAACAAGATCGACGCCGTGCGCGCGGTTGGCGCCGACGGTGCCAACCTGGTCTACTTCCCTGCAGGTTTTGGCGATGGTGACGACAAGGCCAATTCTGTCCGCCGCTTTACCGATGCGTTTTATGCGGATGGTGACAGCTCGGCCGGTGCGGATCCGATGATCTTTGCCAACGCCTACACCAATGCCATCTCTGGCATGACCGCAGGCTCCACCGCGCAATATGCGCTGGATGCACGCGCCAACGCGCTGGTCACGTTGGCCAATAACGCGGGCGAGCTTGCGACCGTGGGCCTGCTCACCGTCGATGGCGAAGCCGTGGACGTTGTCGATGCCGGGGGTTTCGATATCGTATCGCCCGAGGAGGGCACTGACATGGCCTACGCGATCCTGCAAATCGACGGCGAAGCCACCGCGGGCCTTTACGAGGTGGATTTGAGCACTGGCGCGCTGACGGATCTGGCCGATCTGGGCATGGGCGGCTTTTCCGGCTTCGCCGTATCGCACGGCAAGTAACGATCCCGGGCCCTCAGAGCCTGCAAGATGACGCAGCGAAACAGCAAGCGCCCCGGCTCGAATGGCCGGGGCGTTTTTGTATGCGCGATACCGGCCTCGATACGTAGCAAAAAAGGGGCGCGCCGCTTGGCACGCCCCTTCGGATTTCGGGATGAAGCAAGTTTTACTCGGTGAACGCGCCCACGGCCTCGTAGCCGGCGGTGAACCCGCTGAGCGACACGTCGATGCGCACCTTCTGATCGGGCGCTTGCGCGGGGACGAGGACGATCTGCGCGGTGGCGCCGCGCTTAAACGTGTCGACATCGGCCTGGGTAAGACCCATCTGCGCCACGCAGCCTGCCTCGGTGCAGACACGGTAGGGATAGCTCTTGGCGGTGCCGCCATCGACGGACATCTTCAGCTCTTCGGTCAGCAGCGTGACGAGCGGGACGATTGCGGTGGCACCGGCGACCGCAGGCTCCTGGCCCTCGATGCGAAAGACGCTGAATTCAGCCACGGGGTTGCCGCCTGCCTCGCGCAGCAGCTGGTAGAGCTGGCAGGGATCTTCGCCATCAGGATTGCGGAAGCAGCGCAGGTTCCAGTCGCCGAACTGCTCCTTGATATAGACATTGGGCTCTTGCTGCGCGACTTCGGTGCCCGTCGAGAAGGCATTGCCAGTGCCGGCTGCATCATCGGTTGCAGCATCGCTGGCCTCGTCAGTGGCCGCATCGGTGGGTTCTGTCGCGGGCGCATCGGTTGCCGTGTCGGCCGCGGGCGCGTCGGTGGGTGCCTCGGCAGCAGGCTCGGCCGCGGCGTCGGCCTCGGTGGCAGTGTCCTGGGCCATTGCGGCACCGGCAAGGCCGAGTGCGGCCGCGAAAGACAGGATCGAAATCGAGTTGGGCATATTGTCCCTTTCGGTCATTGAAGTTGCTTTGATTGCAGTTTCTTGGCGCATCTAACATGACGCGCGCGCGCTGTCAGGGGCAAAAAACCTGGCTTTCAAAGCATCAAGGCGAAATTCCGCGCGCGGCTGGCGCCCGTGCGGGAAAAACCGCGCTGTCATCCGCGCAATGAAAAAGGGGCCGCAAGGCCCCTTTCCCGAATTTCTCCCTGCCGGACTTGGCCGACTTATAGCTTGGCCGCGACGCTACGATACGATGGAATCGCCGTCAACAGTCAAAATGAGCCGCGGTCGCTTAGCCCAAAATTGACGTGTTGCACCAGGGGTCTCCAGCGCCGGGCGATCATGGGCCGCGCGGCGAAAAAAGGGCCGCACCCGAAGGCGCGGCCAAGTCTGACAGGGAGGAAGTCATCCCGCCGCCAAGAGGACATGCGCGCCGGAATGAAAATGATACTGGCATGGAAAGGTTAAGATTGTATGGTCTGCCGGCACGCCGCAAAGGCGGCAGGACCGCCTTGGGGAGATTTCAGCGACATGAGTGACGGCATTTTCATTGGCGGCGGCGGGCCAGAGTATTCGGTCGCGCAGCGCCTTAGCCTGAAATACGCCAACCGCCACGGCCTGATCGCCGGCGCGACCGGCACGGGCAAGACCGTGACTCTGCAGATCCTGGCCGAAGGCTTCTCGGCAGCGGGCGTGCCGGTCTTCCTGTCGGACGTCAAAGGCGATCTGTCGGGCCTTGCCGAGGCGGGCAGCGAAACGTTCAAGCTGCACGGCGCCTTCACCAGTCGCGCGGACAAGATCGGGCTGACGGACTATGGCTATCGTGCCTATCCGGTCACCTTCTGGGATCTTTTCGGCCAAGATGGCCATCCCGTGCGCACCACGCTGGCCGAGATGGGCCCGCTGCTGCTCAGCCGCCTGATGGAGCTGAGCGAGGCGCAGGAGGGCATCATGAACATCGCCTTTCGCGTCGCGGATGAGGAGGGCATGCCACTGCTCGATCTCAAGGATCTTCAAGCGCTGCTGGTCTGGGTGGGCGAAAACCGCGATGCGCTGTCGCTGCGCTATGGCAACGTGTCGGTTCAATCAGTCGGCGCGATCCAGCGCCAGTTGATGGTGCTGGAAAATCAGGGCGGCGCCGAGCTTTTCGGTGAGCCTGCCTTGGACCTTTCCGATCTGATGCAGATCCGCGCCGATGGGCGCGGGCAGATCAACATTCTTGAGGCGAGCAAGCTGATGGGCTCGCCACGCCTCTACGCCACCTTCCTTCTGTGGCTGCTGTCCGAGCTGTTCGAAACGCTGCCCGAAGTGGGCGACCCGGACAAGCCCAAGCTCGTCTTCTTCTTTGATGAGGCGCATCTTCTCTTTGATGATGCGCCCAAGGCGCTGGTCGACAAGGTAGAGCAGGTGGCGCGACTGATCCGGTCCAAGGGCGTCGGCGTCTATTTCATCACGCAGAACCCCGATGACGTCCCCGAGGATATCCTGGGTCAGCTGGGCAACCGATTCCAGCACGCCCTGCGCGCCTTCACAGCCCGCGACCGCAAGGCGCTGAGCCGTGCCGCCGAGACCTATCGCCCGAATGAGCGGTTCTCGACCGTGGATGCCATCCGGGATGTCGGCGTCGGTGAGGCAGTGACTTCTATGCTGGAGGACAAGGGCGTGCCCGGCATCGTCGAGCGCACCCTCATTCGCCCGCCATCGTCAAAGCTGGGGCCGATCGACGATGCGGGCCGACGCGGCGCGCTGGCCGCATCGCCGGTGGCCGGCAAATACGAGACCCGGATCGACCGGCAATCCGCCTACGAGATGCTGGCCGCGCGGGCCGAAAAGGCCGCAGCCGATGCTGCCAAGGCCGAGGAGGCCGCCGAGGAGAAATCCGTGGCCGAGCGCGAGTTCAACGCCGGGCGCCGCTACTCGGGCAGCCGTGTCGAGCGGTCGAGCGCGCAGCGCAAAAGCACCGGCGGCGGATTTGGCGAAGCGATCACCGGCGCGCTCTTGAAAGAGCTGAAGGGCACGACCGGACGCCGCATCGTACGGGGGATCCTCGGTGGGCTCTTCAAGGGTCGGTAAGCCAACCCTGCAAGAGTTTCTGGCATAATCGTCGATTCCGCGTTAACCTGTTGACGAGCAGTCAACAATAACAAGATGACGAAAGGGGCAGCCAGATGGCAAGCCGCAAATCGACAGGCAACAAGATGAAATCCAAAGGGCCCAAGCCCAGCCGCGCCAGCGCGTCGGCGCCCAACCCGCCCGCGCCTCTGCGCGGCAAAAGTGGACTGGCAGCCATCGCGCCCAAGCCACTGATCCCGGCGCAAGCGCCGCTGGTCATGGACATGAAGAACGGCGCGCAATCCCATGCAGAAAAGCCCAAAAAGGTGCTTGATGCGGATCTGAAACCCGCCAGAAAGAACGTGGGCAAAGATGCTGCGCTGGCCGCTGTCGATGGCGGCGCACCGCTGAAAAAGCAGGAGTTGATCGCGCAAGTGGTCGAACGCTCGGACATCGCCAAAAAGCATGCCAAGCCGGTCATCGAAGCGATGCTGGAGGTGCTGGGCGAAGCGATCGCCGAAGGGCGGGAGTTGAACCTGCAGCCCATGGGCAAGATCAAGCGCAAGCGGCTCAAGGAAACGGCCAAGGCGCGGGTCGTCGTCGCCAACATTCGCCAGCCTATCGCGGCGCAAATATCCGCACAGGGATCGTCGGTTCAGGATGGCACGCAAAGCGCCGCACCGCTGCCCGGCAGCATCCAAGGCAGCACCTCCGGCCTGAGCGCAACTGCCGCCAGCGCCCAGCCGCGTCATCCGCTGAAAGAAGCGGTTGCAGACGAGGCGGAGTGACGCTAGAAAACCGCCCAAGGGTGATTAGCTCAGTGGTAGAGCGCTTCGTTCACATCGAAGATGTCAGGAGTTCAAATCTCTTATCACCCACCATTTTTTGTCTTGTTGAATTGATTTGACCGCATCGGCGCCCATGGATTGGGCGCCGATTTTGGTTTGGTATCAAGAGGTTGCATCGCGGCCTGGATGCGTAGGTCCGCTAAGCCGCAGGGTCGGCACTGTGCCCGACATCAGGTAGTATCCAGCTACTACCCAGCTTCTCGAATTTCGGCCTAACCTCAAATCTTCAGTCAATGAGGGTATGGGAGATATCATGGCCAAGGCACTACATTCGATGATCCGCGTTCTGGAGGAGGAGCGGAGCGTCGAATTCTATGAACAGGCGTTTGGACTGAAAGTCGCTCAGCGCTTTGACTTTGACGGTTTCACGCTGGTCTATCTATCGAATGACGAGGCCGCGTACGAGCTGGAACTGACCATCAACAAGGACCGCACCGAGCCCTACGATCTGGGCGACGGCTATGGGCATATGGCCTTTGCCGTCGACGATGTCGATGCCGAGCATGCGCGGTTTGAGAAAGCCGGGTGGAGCCCCCGCAAGCTGGTTGATTTCAAGCGCGACGGTACGCTTTTGGCGCGGTTCTTTTTTGTGACGGATCCGGACGGCTACGAGATCGAGGTCATGCAGAAACACGGAAGATACCAATAAATCAATGTCCTAGGGAGGAAAAGGATGACACAGGATCTCAGGAGGATGACACGCCGGCAGCTTTTGTCGCGCGGCGTGGCGGCGGGGGCGGCACTCGTCGTCGGCCCCGGCTTTATCGCGGGCAAGGATGGCGCCTGGGCGTCGACGATGGACGCGCTCAAGCCCGAGACGATGGCGACGCTGGTTCAGATGGCGCGCGATATCTACCCGCATGACCAGTTGGCGGACGAATATTACGTCATCGCGGTCAAGGGCTATGACGTGCCCGAGGCGGTGGACGAAACCGAAGCAGGCATTGCCGCGCTGGACGAGGCCGCGCGAGCGGCAGGTTTCGACAGCTACCTCAAGACAGGCTGGGAAAAGGACCGCGTCGCGATTCTGACCAGCATCGAGGACACGCCCTTTTTTCAAAAGGTGCGCGGGGGCCTGGTGACCGGCCTTTACAACCAAAAAGCGGTCTGGCCGATCTTCGGCTACGAGGGCGAGAGCTATAGCCAGGGCGGCTATATCAATCGCGGCTTCGACGACATCGCTTGGATTTAAGGAGAGGATCGGCACCATGACGGCACCATTTGACCTCACCGACGACAGCGTTGTCGTCATCATCGGAACGGGCGCTGGCGGCGGCGTTCTGGCAAACGAGCTGGCTCAGAAGGGTGTCAGCGTCGTCGCGCTGGAGGCTGGCGGGCGGTATCTGCCCCAGGATTACATCAACGACGAATGGGACAGCTTCGGCCAGCTGGCATGGCTGGACGGGCGCACCACATCGGGCGACTGGCGTGTGGCCAACGATTTCTCGGGCCTGCCCGCATGGATCGTCAAGGCGGTCGGCGGCACCACGACCCACTGGGCGGGCGCATCCCTGCGCTTCCAAGAGCACGAGTGGAAGGCCAGGACGCATTACGGCGCGGTCGAGGGCGCCAACCTGCTCGACTGGCCGATAGATGCCGCCGAGATGGCGCCCTATTACGACAAGGCCGAAAAGAAGCTGAATGTCACGCGCACCAATGGCAATGCGGGCCTGCCGGGCAACAACAACTACAAGGTGTTCGAGGCCGGCGCCAAGAAGCTGGGCTATGAGGAGGTCAGCACCGGCCGCATGGCGATCAACTCGGCCAATTCCGAAGATGGGCGCATGGCCTGCCAACAGACGGGTTTCTGCTTTCAGGGCTGCAAATGGGGCGCCAAGTGGTCTTCGGCCTATACGGACATTCCGGCCGGCGAGGCGACCGGCAATCTGGAGGTGCGCGAAAAGGCCCATGTGCTGCGGATCGAGCATAACGAAGCCGGCAAGGTCACCGGCGTCGTCTATGTCGATGCGGAGGGCAACGAGCAGATGCAAATGGCCCGCATCGTCTGCATCGCCGGCAACTCGATCGAGAGCCCGCGCCTCTTGCTCAACTCCGCCAGCTCGATGTTCCCCGATGGCCTGGCCAACAGCTCGGGGCAGGTGGGGCGCAACTACATGCGGCATCTTACCGGTTCGGTCTACGGCATCTTCGACAAGCCGGTGAAGATGTGGCGCGGCACGACCATGGCGGGCATCGTCCAGGACGAGGCACGGCACGATCCCAGCCGCGGGTTCGTCGGCGGGTACGAGCTCGAAACGCTCAGCCTCGGCATCCCCTTCATGGCCGCCTTCCTCGATCCCGGCGCCTGGGGCCGCGAATTCACCTCCGCGCTCGACCAGTACGAGAATATGGCGGGCATGTGGATCGTGGGCGAGGATATGCCGCAAGAGAGCAACCGCGTGACGCTCAACACCGATGTGACCGATCAATACGGCCAGCCGGTGCCGAACGTGCATTACTCGGACCACGCCAATGATGTCGCGATGCGCAACCACGCGTATGAGCGCGGTCAGGCGATCTATGACGCGATGGGCGCGACGCGAACCTTGCCAACGCCGCCGTACCCGTCGACGCACAACCTGGGCACAAACCGCATGTCGGAAAAGGCGCAGGACGGCGTGGTCAATCGCTGGGGCCAGACCCATGATATCGCCAACCTCTTCGTCTCGGACGGCTCGCAATTCACCACGGGCGCGGCGGAAAATCCGACGCTGACCATCGTGGCGCTGGCCATTCGCCAGGCGGACCGCATCGCGGACGAGATGGGCAAAGGCAACATCTGAGCCGTTGGTTCGTAAGTGAGAAAAGGCCCGGCGCGAGAGGATCGCGCCGGGCCTTCTTGGTGGGTTACTGATGTATGCCGCTCAGTGCTGCTTGCTGTTCGTCGCGCGCGGTTTGACCGCTGCACTGCGTGCCGCGCGCTCTCGGCTAAGGATATCTTCGACGGGCAGCGCCTCGAAATCGGCGGTTTGCTCTCGGGCCAGCAACCCGTGTAGCTGCAACTCGCTGAAACGCATGCAGCAGACGCGCAGGAACGAGCTGAAATTGCCCATATCATGCCCTTCGTCGATCGACTCGTTGTAGAGTTGATGGAGCAACTGCGGCACGTTCAGATCCTGGCGCTGCGCGATATCCTCGAGCGCGCTCCAGAAGATCTGCTCGAGCCGGACAGAGGTGACCATGCCCTCCATGCGGAATGACCGCGTCACGCTTTCCCACAGCTTGGGATCGGCCCCGATGAACAAACGGCACATGACAATCCTCCCTGAAAATCCTGTTTACATGCTAGCTGGCGGCACAGGTTCGGCCAAGAGATCTTTTTGCGCAAACGCGCTGCGCGCTTGATCCTGTCCAGCGCCCCGGTGCATGAGGGTCGGGCCGGTGGATCAGAGCCGGAAACGGCGAAGATCGCAGTGATGAAAGGGGCGCAAGACATGGCGGATCTGGTGATGGAGCGGCCCGGCGATCTGCCTGACTGGCCCGAAATCTGGTTCCTGCGGCACGGCCAGACCGAATGGAACCTCGAGGGTCGCATCCAGGGCCGCCTCGATTCGCCGCTCACCGAACTGGGACGCGCGCAGGCCATCGGGCAAGCGGCACTGATCCGCGATATCGCCGCCCGTGTTGCCGCCGGGCCGGGCGGGATCTACGCCTCACCGCTCGGACGCGCGCGGCAGACCGCCGCGCTGGCCATGCCGGAACACAGCGCAATCATTGACGACCGGCTTGCCGAAATCGACACCGGCGAATGGGAGGGTCAGCGCAAGGCAGATCTTCCGCAGGGGCCGAACGACTTGGCACTTTATTCTGCGGCGCCGGGCGGCGAGGGTCTGGCAGCGCTGATCACGCGTCTGCGCGCCTTCGGGAATGATCTGCGGGGGCCCAGCATCGTTGTGGCGCACGGCCTTGCGGGTCAAGTGTTGCGCGGCCTCGCCACGGGCCTTGCGCCGGACGAGATGGGCCTACAGGACAATGTGCAGGGTTGTCTTTACCATCTGACGGACGGACGCGCGCAACGCATCGACCCGGCATGACTCAAGAGGCGACTCACTGCGCAGGCGGATGACCCGCCAAGGTGTAGGATACTGGCTGCGCGCTGCACGCTAGCCCTTGCAGGGGCGCAAGGATGCCGTTAATTCAGGCGGCGCGGGTGGTTAGCTCAGTTGGTAGAGCGTTTCGTTTACACCGAAAATGTCGGGGGTTCGAGCCCCTCACCACCCACCATTCCCATTATATTACAATGCGCTACGCCTCATTTTTGAAGTGAAATTTGTTGACATCCGAGCGGCCCGCGCCTGATATTTGCATTTTGGCCTTTCCCAACGGCAGGGTGTGCGCTACGCAGGTCATGCTTCGGTCCGGGATGTCACAGACCTGGATAATAGGGAACGCGGTTCGGCACATCATCGCCAAATCCGCGACTGCCCCCGCAACTGTAGGCGGTGAGCGAAGCCGGACTTACGTCACTGCCGCACATTCGCGGTGGGAAGACCCGGCCAAGCGTTGACCCGCAAGTCAGGAGACCTGCCGAAGTGTTCACCCTGTCCGGACGCGGGGCGCGTCATGGGCAACGGATCCTTCCGTTGTGGTGGCATTCTCGCCGCCTGCGGAAGCGTACGACGCTTCTCCGCATGCAAGACACGCATCATCGCCCCCTTTTTGAATAATGGGCGATTCCGGGGACTTCACCTATGAAACGCATCCTACTGACATCCACCATTCTCACTGGGGCATTGGCCCAGTCTGCGGCCGCCCAGCAGACCTTCGATCTGGGCACAATTGTCTTTAGCGCCGCGGCGCAGCCCATCGAGAAATTGCGCTTCGGCGCTTCGGTCGAGGTGCTCGGCGACGGCGAGCCTGTCGGGGAGGATGGAGATGTAGAACTCAAATCGTCGCTCCAGCGGTTGCCTGGCATCACCGCCGAGCAGAATGGCCCTCCTGGAACGACGACAAATGTCTCTATTCGTGGCGCGCAAGAGCGCTACACCTCGGTCTATGTCGATGGCATCAAGGTGAATGATCCCTCTTCGACGTCGGGTCAGTACGGTAATTTCGGCGGGTTTTCCGTTGCAGGTATCAATCGGGTCGAAGTCCTGAAAGGCTCTCAGTCAGCACTTTATGGCGGTTCCGCAATAGCAGGTGTGATCGATATTTCCACTTTACCAGATTTGGATGGGCCCCTGGGAACGCAGCAACAGGCCGAGATCATGTTCGGCAGCTACGGTACCTTCGCAAGCTCCTATGCCTTCAGCCGAACCTTTGATCGTCTGAGCTTGTCATTCGGTATCTCGCATGCGGAGAGCGATGGGTTTTCGGCAGGCGACGAAGCGCGCGGCAACACCGAGGACGACGGCTACAGCAGCGACCGCCTCAGCTTTGGTGTGGCTTATCAGGCCAGTGAAGCTGTCCGCATCGGATTCAACGGTTTCTACTCCGAGGGCCGCGCCGAGTTCGACGAGGGAACAGGCGTCGGGCCGGTTGACGGAACTCCCGGCGACGAGCTTGGGAAACGCGTCGAGCGGGGGCTGCGACTCTTTACGGACATCGACCAAGGCGGCGCTTGGACTCATCAGGCCTCAGTATCTTACTTCGATGTTGACCGCAGGCAATCTTCGGGCACAGTTGCGCCCGGCAGCTTCAGCGCCTTTTCTAGCCGCTTCGAGGGCGAGCGCCGTCGTCTGGAATGGCAGTCCAACGCAAATATCAGTGACCAACTCGACCTGAGTTTGGGTGCGGATTACGAGAAACTCACGTCCAAATCGACATCTATCCCAGGTGGGAGTGCCAGCACCGAAAATATCGGGCTATTTGCAGAAGCGATCTATAGCCCCCGTGATGATCTCGATGTGGTCGCTACCTTGCGCTATGATGATAATTCGCAGTTTGGAGACAAGACAACTGGACGCGTCGCCGTCAGCTATCGTGCGACGGATGCGCTGACCATTCGCGGCGCCGTTGCCAACGGTTTCCGGCCCCCGGTTCCGTCCGAGCTTTTCAGCTCGTTCCCAGACCCGCTCTATCCATATCAGGGCAACCCGAATCTAGCGCCTGAAGAAAGCCAGAGCGCCGAGATCGGTTTCGACCTCGCTTTGACCAGCAACACTGAGATCAGCACGACTCTGTTTTACAAGGGAATTGAGAATCTCGTCCAATTCGCGCCATGCCCCGTAACGATCGATTTTGTACTGTTCTCTTGCGATCCAGGCACCTTCTCTACCGTGCGGAACACGCCCGGGACCACAAACTACCAGGGTTTGGAGTTCGAGCTTCGGCATGAATTCTCCGATAGGCTGGAGGCGACGTTGGCTTATACATATCTGGACGCTCAGACATCGGCGGGCGCTTTATTGGCGCGCGTGGCAAAACATGAAATCTACGCCAGCTTGGATGCGGCGCTCTCCAATAGGGTCAACGGACGGCTTGGCGTCACACATGTCGCAGATCGCGCGCCTGACAGTAGTCCGGCGCAGGCGCTAGCGGATTACACTGTCGTCGACTTGGGTTTCGTCTACGAAATTAGCGAAGATGCCACGGCTTACGTCACGCTTCAAAACGTCTTTGACGAGCAGTACCAGCAGATTGCCGGGTATGGCACTTCGGGCCGGGCAGTGTTTCTGGGGCTACGTGCTTCCTTTTGATCGCATACGCACCATCGTTGCTTTTGCTTTTTTTGCAGGGGCAACGCCGGGCATGCCGCACGCGGTTGCGGCGCAGACGCCGCAGCGCGTGGTGTCGATCAACCTCTGCACCGATCAGCTGGCCATGCTGCTGGCAGCAGAGGATCAATTGGTCTCGGTCAGCCGTATCGCGCTTGATCCGCGCGTGTCGCCCATGGCGGAGGAGGCGCAGGCCTATATCATCAACGCGGGCCGAGCCGAAGAAGTGCATGCGCTGACGCCCGATCTGGTCGTCGCGGGCGTTTACACGTCGCGCGACACCATCGCCATGCTGCGACGCCTCGGTATCGAGGTGCAGCAGTTCGATATCGTGCATTCGCTGGACGATGTGCGCGAACGCATCCTCGAAATGGGCAAGGCGTTGGGGCAGGAGGCCCGCGCCGAGGCGATGGTGGCGCGCTTCGATGCCGACCTCGCCCAGCTTAAGGAAACGCGTCAGGGCGGCGATGCCCCTCGCGCGGCGCTCTACTATGCTAATGGCTATACCTCCGGCGCCAAATCTCTGGCCACGGATATCCTGAACGCAGCGGGCCTGCGCAATGCACCAGCCGAGGCGGGTTACGACTGGGGCAAGCTGCCGCTCGAGATGCTGGCCATGCTGGACCCGGACATCGTCATCACCGCGCGCCGTTACCCCGGCGGCAGCCGCGCGGAGGAGGTGATGGATCATCCTGTCGCGCGCGGACTACGCGGGCAGGGGGCTGGCATGAGCGATCAGGATTGGGTCTGCGGCACTCCTTTCGTGCTGCGCGCGGTGCGTGACATGGCCGAAGCGCGCCGCGCCTATGACGCGGGCCGTCCGGATGCCGCCGAGTGAGCCGCGTGATGATCCCTCTGGCGCTTGGCATGCTGGCGCTCTTCGCAGCGTCGCTTTTGATCGGGCCCGCCACGATTGGCATTGGCGATAGCCTTGTCGCCCTATGGCGCGGCGGGGACGGCCCCGAGGCCATGGTCATGCGCCAGATCCGCCTGCCGCGCGCTATCCTGGCCGCATTGATCGGGGCTAGCCTCGGTCTCGCCGGGGCGGCGATGCAGGGTTACTTGCGCAATCCTCTGGCCGAGCCGGGCCTGATCGGCGTGTCCAGCTCGGCGGCCCTTGGCGCGGTTCTGGCCATCCAGACGGGGCTGGCCGCCGCCTTCACGCTGGGCCTGCCGCTTGCGGCACTGGCCGGGGCGCTGGCGGGTGTCGTGCTGGTCATGGCGCTGGCCGGGCCGCGGGGTGGGGCGCTCACGCTGATCCTGGCCGGCATCGCCATATCCGCGCTTGCCGCCGCGCTGACCTCGCTTGTGCTGAACCTTTCGCCCAATCCCTTTGCCGCGAACGAGATCGTCTTCTGGATGATGGGCTCGCTCTCGGATCGCTCGATGCTGCATGTCTGGCTGGCGCTGCCGCTCTCGTTGATCGGCTGGGCGCTGCTGGCAACCCTGGGCAGGGGGCTCGATGCGCTGACGCTGGGCGAGGATGCGGCAGGGGCCATGGGCATCAGCCTCACGCGCATGCGGCTGGTGCTCGTGATCGGGACGGCTTGTGTCGTGGGCGCGGGCACGGCGGTGGCGGGGGCCATCGGCTTTGTTGGGCTGGTGGTTCCGCACCTCTTGCGCCCGCTTGTGGGCGCGCGGCCCTCGCGCCTTCTATGGGCGTCGGCGCTTGGCGGGGCGATCATGCTGCTTGCCGCCGATATTGCCGTGCGGCTTATCCTGCCGTCGCAGGATCTGAAGCTGGGCGTGCTGACCGCCATCGTCGGCGCGCCGGTGTTCCTGCACCTTATCTTCAAGACGCGGAAGGACGGGATATGAGTTTGCTGACGCTCGATCGCCTCAGCGTACGGATGCGCGGCCGTGCCATTGTGTCGGATGTCAGCCTGACGATCGAGCCCGGCGAATTCGTCGGGCTGATAGGCCCGAATGGCGCGGGCAAGACGACATTGATGCGCGCCGCGCTCGGACTGATCCCGGCGCAGGGGCATAGCAGTCTAGCCGCAATGGCACCGAGGGAACGGGCCCGCGCCGCCGCCTGGATGCCCCAGGCCCGCGAAATTGCCTGGCCCGTGACCGTCGAGACGCTGGTCATGTTGGGCCGCGTGCCGCATTTGGGCGCGGGTCAGCGCGCCAGTCCCGAAGATCGCGCTGCAGTCGATGCCGCCATCGCTCAAATGGGCCTTCAGCCGCTTCGGGGCCGGGCCGCCACGCGCCTTTCGGGCGGCGAGGCGGCGCGCGTGCTGATCGCGCGGGCTTTGGCGCAGCAGACGCCTCTTTTGATGGCGGACGAGCCGACGGCGGGCCTCGATCCCGCGCATCAGATCTCGACGATGGAGACGTTCGCCGCACTGGCCGCAGAGGGCAAATCCTGCCTCGTGTCGCTGCATGATCTGGGCCTTGCGGTGCGCCATTGCACGCGGCTGATCCTGATTGCGCCGCAGAGCGCCATGGAGGACGGGCAGGGCGGCCTGGTCGCCGATGGCGCGCCCGAGGATGTGCTGACACCCGAGAGGCTTGACCACGTCTTCGGGATCGAGGCGGCCTTTCGCCGCGGCGAGGATGGCCCCCTCTTTCAGCCGCTGCGCGTCACCAGATGAGCGGCGTCACCTTGAATGCGCCGTGGCTGGAATTTGATCTGGGAGCGCCGATGCGCGTCCTTAGCTGGGCGGTCCATCGCCCCGGTTTTGTCGAGGCGCGGCGCATCCTCTGGCGCGAAGTGCGCAACGCCGATCTGCCTGCGGATCTCGATGTCGAATCGTGGCTGACAGCGGCCCTTGAGGCGCGGGGCGCGCTGGACGCGGTCACGTTTCTGACATCACGCCACATTGCCTGCCACCATGTGGCCGAGGTGCGGGTCGAGGGCGCGACCGCAACGGCCGTGGCCACTGTCGGGCTGTCAAATGCCGAGGCCATCGGCACCCGGCTCGATCGCAGCGGGCACGAGTGGGGCACGATTAACATTGCGCTGCGCCTCACAACGGCCGAGGCAGGTCTCGAGGGTGGCGGCCTGACCGACAGTGCCATGATCGAGGCGCTCAGCATCGCCGCGTCCGCGCGCACTGTGGCTGTTGCGGAGGCCGGCTACACTCTGCCAACGGGATGCGCGACAGGCACGGGAACCGATTGTATTGCCGTTGCGGCGCCCCCGGGCAAGGTGGCCTATGCGGGCATGCACACCGCGCTTGGCGAGGCTGCGGGCCGCGCCGTGCATGAGGCGGTGCGCGCGGGCGCGCAGGAATGGATGCGTACCGTGCGCAGGACACTCTGAGACGCGGATGAAGCCCGCAAACGTGACGGGCCGCATTTAACGCATTCTGGCGCTTGACGCCTCTGGCGGGGGCCTCTAAAGACGTCGCATCGCGGACAGGGCAACGGCCTGGGACGCGGATGCAGTGGGCGGTTGTAGCTCAGTTGGTTAGAGTACCGGCCTGTCACGCCGGGGGTCGCGGGTTCGAGCCCCGTCAACCGCGCCACCGCTGCTTTTCTCCGAAGGTTTGTTGGCAATGATGGGCCTGTTGGCCCCGGTCGCGGCCTGTCGTGTGGCCACCTTTCGCGTCAAAGCCAGCAGTTTGAAAAAACGCGAACAGCGGCGCAAAACCCGCCGTTTCGCCATTGACGGATACGGTCTGCTCAATTACTCAGCCCACACGCGCGGTTGTAGCTCAGTTGGTTAGAGTACCGGCCTGTCACGCCGGGGGTCGCGGGTTCGAGCCCCGTCAACCGCGCCACTTTCCCTCTCCACTAGGCCTCGTGTCTGCTTCATGGCTTATAGCCGCGCTGCAGGGATCTGTCCGGGCTCAGCGCCTCGGGCCAGCCCCAAATGCGTTCGACCGCGTAAAGAGCGACGCATATCCCAATGATCGCGAAGACGAATTTGACGCGCCCCGCGCTTGGTGGGTTCTGCGCCCAGCGGGTCATCCGCAAGAGCCATCTGCTATTCATGTCCGGCCCTTTGCCCAATGCGCGCGCAACCATGCGGGGCTGCCATGCGTTTGCTGCCATCTGACGCAGTCCGGAATAGTGGCCGCGCCCTTGCCATTTCGCCCCGGTCCACGACATATGGGGCATAATAATGCGATAACATTCCGGAGGCGGCCTTGCCCACCCATTCCGAAACACGTCACCTGCCTTACAGCGCACAGCAGATGTATGATCTGGTCGCCGATGTAGGCAATTACCCAGAGTTCCTGCCATGGACCGCCGCCGCGCGCGTCAAGAGCCGCAAGGAGCAGCCGGACGGCTCGGAAGTGATGGAGGCCGATCTGGTCATCAGCTTCAAGGTCTTTCGCGAGAAATTCGCCAGCCGCGTCGTGCTCTATCCCGAAGAGGGCAAGATCGACACGAAATACCTCGATGGTCCGTTCAAGCACATGATTTCCAATTGGAAGTTCACCGATACCGAGGATGGCTGCACCGTCGATTTCCATGTGGATTTCGAATTCCGCAACCGTATCTTGCAATCGGCGGCGGGTTTGTTCTTCTACGAGGCGATGCAGCGCATCGTGCGCGCGTTCGAGCGGCGCGCAAATGCGCTTTACGGCTGATCCAGCGCCTCGGTGAGAAGGTGCAGCGCGTGATCACGGGCGGCTTGCCGCACCTTGCCGCGGCCTAGCGCACCAAATTCCTGCGTATCTGTGATCACATCACGTCCCTGCCGGGCGACCCCAAAGCAAACGCGCCCTTCCGGCTTGTGCTCGGACCCGCCGGGCCCCGCGATGCCGGTAATGGAGACAGCGAGTTGCGCGTCGGAGGCCGCCAGCGCGCCGCGCGCCATTTCAGCCGCCACCTCGGGGCTCACGGCGCCATGCGCCTCAAGCGTCTGCGGCAAGACGCCAAGAAGCTGTATTTTTGCATTATTAGAATAGGTTACGAAGCCTCGTTCAACCACGTCCGAGCTGCCCGGCACGTCGGTCAGTGCAGCCATGACCATGCCTCCCGTGCAGCTTTCGGCGGCGGCGATCATGACGCCTTTCGCCCGCGCCAAGGCAAGAAGATCGGCCGCGCTCATAGCGCCATGATGCCATGTGCGAGCGCCGCCAGCAGGACAACGCCAAGCGCCGCAAGCACGCCCGCGATCACATCGTCCAGCATGACGCCCATGGCGTCATGGCGCCGGTCGGCCCAGCCGACCGGGCCGGGCTTGAGAATGTCGAAAGCCCGGAACAGCACAAAAGCCGCGATCCAGCCGGGCCAGAGTGCGAAAATGGACGCGCCCACGTGCCACGCGCCAAAGGAAAGCGGCAAAAGCGCGACCCACTGGCCAACGACTTCGTCGATCACCACGCGCGACGGGTCGTGATCCGCGCTGCCGCGCGTCACCTCAGTCGTGGCCCAAAGACCAGCGACAAACGCGGCGATGGCGGCGGCCCCCAGCAGCCAAGGCCCGCCGATCAGGTGGAGAAAAGCCGCCAGCGGCAGTGCGGCCAGAGACCCCCAGGTGCCCGGAGCGGGGCGCAGATTGCCTGCACCCAAGACAGTGGCGATGGCCTCGGCCGGCTTCACCCTGTCACCAGAAGGACGCTGGCCATCGCCGCGATCCCCTCCTCGCGGCCCGTAAAGCCGAGCCGTTCGGACGTGGTCGCCTTGACCGAAACGCGTCCCATCTCAAGCCCCGTCATCTCGGCCAGCGCGGCGCGCATCGCGGCGGAATGGGGGCCGATCTTGGGCTCTTCGCAGACAAGAGTGACGTCCAGGTTGCTGATCGAAAACCCTTTTTCCTTCGTCAACGCAACAGCATGGCGAAGGAAAACATGGCTCTCGGCGCCCTTCCACTTGGCATCACTTGGCGGAAAATGCCGACCGATATCCCCCTCGGCCAAGGCGCCGTAGATTGCATCGCAGAGCGCATGCAACCCCACATCGGCATCCGAATGGCCCTGCAGGCCGCGCGCATGTGGCACGGCCACGCCGCAGAGCGTCACATGATCTCCGGGGCCAAAGCGATGAACGTCGTAGCCCGAGCCGATGCGTATATCCATGCTACCTCTCAGAAGGGCCTCGGCCCGTGCGAAATCAGGGGGATAGGTGATCTTGAGGTTCGAGTCATCGCCCGGCACGATCACCACGTCAAGCCCGGCGGCCCGCGCCACGGCCACGTCATCGGCCGCGTCGCCCGGATGGGCGCGGTGCGCCTCAAGAATGGCGTGCAGGTCAAAGCCCTGGGGGGTTTGAGCCCGGTAAAGACCGCTGCGGTCCTGCATTCCGGTCACGCGGCCATCCGCGCCCGTCCAGAGTGCGTCGGTCACCGGCAGAGCAGGGGCCGCAGCCTGCGCTCCGCCGCGCAATGCCTCAAGCACGCGGTCAATCAATGCGCGAGAGGTGCAGGGGCGCGCGACATCATGGATCAGCACATGGGTGCAATCTCTGCCAAGGGTGCTGGCCGTGATCGCCTCCAACCCGGCGCGGACCGAGTCCGCACGTGTGGCGCCGCCCGCGGTCACGTCAATCCCGGGAGGCGCGGAAAACTTCGCCATATCATCGGGATGCAGGGCGATCATGATCTGTGCGGCTTCAGACAATTCTCGGAACAGACGCAAGGTCCAGTCGATCACGCGGGCACCGGCCAGCGGTTCCCATTGCTTGGGCCGCTCCGTTCCGGCACGGGTGCCGCGCCCTGCGGCAACAATGAGAATAGCGATTTTCATGCCGCAAAGCTATCCTGCCGCGGCGCAGCGTGCAATTCATTGCGCAATGGGACCGCCCCGGATAAATAGAAGGCCGAGCCATTGGGACCGATCCACATGCAGCCCTCGAAAAGTCCGCTCCAGCCCAAGCCAAGCAAGGGTGTTCGCTTGGGCGATATGACCCTCGATCCGCCCGTTCTGCTGGCGCCGATGGCGGGCATCACCGATCTACCCTTTCGCAATCTGGTCTCCAGCTTCGGGGCGGGGCTGGTGGTAAGCGAAATGATCGCAAGTCAGGAAATGGTTCAATCAAAGCCTTCGGCGCGCGACAAGGCCGAACTGGGCCTGGGTGCCGCTGCGACGGCTGTGCAAATCGCCGGATGCGAGGCGCATTGGATGGCCGAGGCCGCGCGCATGGCCGAAGCGGACGGCGCCCGCATCATCGATATCAACATGGGCTGTCCAGCCAAGAAAGTCACACGTGCGGCCGGCTCGGGCGCGGCCGGATCTGCGCTAATGCGCACCCCCGATCATGCCTGCCGCCTGATCGAGGCGGTGGCCGAGGCGGTGCGAGTGCCCGTGACGCTCAAGATGCGGCTGGGTTGGGACGACGCTCTGCGCAACGCGCCTCAAATCGCCCGCATGGCCGAGGCGGCGGGTATTGCGATGGTTACCATTCACGGGCGCACGCGCTGCCAATTCTACAAAGGCCGGGCCGATTGGTCCGCCATCCGGGAGGTGCGCGACGCCGTGCGTATTCCCGTCATTGCCAATGGCGATATTGTCGATCCCGCCTCGGCCCGACAAGCAATGAGCGCGTCGGGCGGTGCGGGTGTCATGGTCGGGCGCGGCGCGCAGGGGCGCCCTTGGATATTGGCGCAGATCGCGCATGAATTGGGATGGGGATCTGCACCCCGAATTCCCCAAGGAAATGCGCTTACTGATATGATTTCAGAACATTACGAGGCGATGCTCGCCTTTTATGGCAAGGAGTTGGGCGCGCGTGTGGCGCGCAAGCATCTGGGTTGGTATCTGGAGGGCGCCGATCCTGGGCTGAGGCGACTGGTCCTGACGGCAGACGGCCCCGACAAAGTCTTGGGCCTTATCCCCGCCGCCGTGGCCAGCGGCGCCAGGTTGGCGGCATGAGCCGGGATCATGACGCCCTCTGGGCGGTGCTGCCGGTGCCCGCGCTGCTTCTCGATGCCAAGGATTGCACCCGGCAGGCCAACCCGGCGGCCGAGATCTTTCTCAACGCGTCCGAGCGTGCGCTCGTAGGGCAGCCGATCTGGCCGCTTCTGGACATGGACGCGCCCATTGCGCCCGCGCTGGCGCGTGCCCGCGCCGCGGGCGGCCCGCTCTTCATCGGCGACGTCTCCGTCAGCGCCAGGGGGCATCCTCGCATGCAGTGCAGCGTGCAGATCGCGCCGTACAATGCGGATGCGGATCAAGAGCTGATGCTGATGCTGATCACCCCGCGCGAATTTTCGGGCCAGATGACGCACGATCCGCGGGCTCGGCCAGCCGAGCGCGCAGCCATTGGCATGGCTGAAATGCTGTCGCACGAGATCAAGAATCCGCTGGCGGGCATCACCGGCGCGGCGCAGCTGCTGTCCATGAATCTTGGCCCAGACGATTGCGAGTTGACCGACCTGATTGTCAGCGAAAGCCGCCGTATCGCGGCGCTGCTCCACCGGGTCGAGAGCTATGGCAACATCCCGCCCCCGCGCTTTGCCTCCCTCAACGTCCATGACGTGCTGCGCCGCGCGCGCCAAAGCGCGTCATTGGGCCTTGCCGCCGATATGCGCATTGTCGAGGCCTACGATCCCTCACTGCCCGAGGCGTGGGCGGATGCCGATATGTTGCTGCAAGTTCTGCAAAACCTGATCAAGAACGCGGCCGAAGCGGCGGGCGCCGAGGGCGGGACGATCACATTGCGCAGCGCATTCGAGCAAGGCGCGCGCCAGCGCGGCGCCGATGGCTGGACCGCGCCCTTGCCACTACAGATCGAAGTGATCGACGACGGTCCCGGCGTGCCGCCGGATCTGGCGACCAGCCTATTCGAGCCTTTCGTGTCGGGCCGCGAGAACGGCACCGGTCTGGGCCTCGCGCTGGCGGCGCGGATCATGGCGGCCCATGGCGGCTGGATCGGGGCCACATCGCGGCCCGGACGCACCGTGTTTCGCCTGTCGCTGCCGCTTGCTGCCCATAAGGAGGAGACAGTCTGATGGACGGCACCGTTCTGATCGCCGATGACGATCGCACCATCCGCACGGTCCTTAGCCAGGCACTGACGCGCGCGGGCTGCAAGGTGCACGCGACATCCAGCCTGACCACGCTGATGCGCTGGGTTGGCGAAGGGATGGGCGATGCGATCATCTCGGATGTGGTCATGCCCGATGGCAATGGGCTGGAAATGCTGCCCAAGATCGCGGCCGAGCGTCCGGGTCTGCCGGTGATCATCATCTCGGCGCAAAACACCGTCATGACCGCCATTCGTGCGACCGAGGCCGAGGCATGGGATTACCTGCCCAAGCCCTTCGATCTGCCAGACCTGATGGCCCGCACGGCCCGCGCGCTCGACAGTCGCCGCAGCGCGCGCGCCCCGGCGCCCGAACAGCCGCCCGAGGCATTACCTCTTGTCGGGCAAAGCGCGCCGATGCAGGCGCTGTTCCGCGATCTGGCGCGGGTCATAAACTCGGATCTGCCCGTCTGGATTGCCGGCGAGTCGGGCACGGGCAAGTCCCTTGTCGCGCGGGTGATCCACGACGTATCGGACCGCCGCCGCCGCCCCTTCGTGACCATTGGCCCCGGCGATCTGGCCGGTCCTGCTGCGCCGGCTCAGATTCTCGATCGGGCGGGCGCTGGCACCATCGTATTGGACGGTCTGCAGGATTTCACAGCTGATGCACAGTTGGGCGCGTTGATGCTGATCGACGCCGCCGCGCGCTCCGAGGCGCCGCCGCGCCTGATCGGAACGGCGCAAAACGCGGACGACCTGCGCAGTGACCTCTATTACCGTCTCGCAGGCGCCGTGATCGACGTGCCGCCGCTGCGCGAGCGGCGCGAGGACATCCCGCTCCTTGCGACGCATTTTCTTTTTCTTGCCGAAGAGACGGGCGCGCCTGCACGCCGCCTTGCCCCGGCTGCGCTCGACGCGCTGCGCGCCCATGACTGGCCCGGCAATCTGCGCGAGTTGGAGCATGCCGCCCGGCGTCTGGCCCTATCGGCCCGCGTGCCGGAGATCGCCCGCAGCGAGGTGGACGCGCTTTTGGCCGCGCGCTCAGCGGCGCCGCAGGCGCCCGCCGCTGCCGCCATGGCCGAAACGCTTCCCCAAGCGGTCGCCGCCCATGTTCAGCGTTATTTCGATCTGCATGGTCAGGACTTGCCGCCCGCCGGGCTCTATGCCCGCGTTCTGCGCGAGGTCGAAGCACCACTTTTGCGAATCGCGCTGGACTCTGTGGGTGGCAATCAGGCGAAATGCGCCGAGCTTTTGGGCATAAATCGCAATACTCTGCGCAAAAAGATGACCGATCTTGATATTGAGGTGACACGCCGCCGCAAGTTGATGTAAAAGCGCAACATGACTGTGGCGCAAATGGGAGCTTTCCCGCCCGCGCCACCACATCTGGTAGGCCCGAGGGTGATCGGGTCGATGCGCTGGGGGGTGCGAGTGGCCGCAAGGACACGCAAGATGGGCTGGGAGCGGATCTCGCGTCTGCGCCGCGCCAAGCGTTTTCAGACCGCTGCCACGTTCGGACTGGTCGTTCTGGGCCCTGTCCTCGCGCTTGTCACCTATCTCGTCATGGGCCCGCTCGATCAGGATGCCCAATCCGATGTGCTGCGCATCGTTCTTCTGGCCGATCTGATCTACGTCATCGCAATCGCTGCGTTGGTCATGCAGCGCGTGGTCAAGATGGTCTCTGCCCGGCGTTCGCAAAGTGCTGGATCGCGCCTGCACCTGCGCCTGACCGGCGTGTTCGCCATCATGGCCCTTTTGCCCACCATCACGGTCGCCGTCTTTGCCACGCTGTCGGTGAACATGGGCCTCGAGGCTTGGTTTTCCGACCGGGTCGGGCGGGTGGTCAGCAATTCGGTCGCCGCCGCCGAAGCCTATGAGGACGAGCACCGCCGTGATCTGATCATCGACGCGCAGGCTGTCGCGCGGTTTCTAGAGGATGTGAAACAGCGCAGCGTTTTTCTCGATGACGGCGACATCCGCCAGATCCTGTCGGAAGGCCAGCGCGAGATTCAGCGCGGCCTCCGCGAGGCATTCGTCATCGACGGCACCGGCGAGATCCGCGCCCGCGGCGAAAGCTCGTATCTTTTCGACTACGAAGAGCCGAGCGCCGAAACGCTGGCGGAGGCCCGTGAAGAGGGTCTGTTGATCATACAGGATTGGGACAACAACGAGTTCCGCGCGCTCATTCCACTCGAAGGCTTTGCGGACCGCTATCTCTATGTCAGCCGGAATGTTGACGGCGACATCCTGAACCTGCTGGACGAGACCAAGGAAACCGCGAATTTCTATCAGCAGCGCGAGAGCGAGCGGGGCAGGGTGCTCTTCGAGTTCGGCCTGCTCTATCTGGGCTTCGCCGTTATTTTGATCCTCGCCGCCGTCTGGCTGGGCCTGTGGTTCGCCGAGCGTCTGGCGCGTCCCGTGGGCCGCCTGACCAGCGCGGCGCAGCGCATCGGGGCCGGCGATCTGGATGTGCAGGTCCGCGAGGAGGAGGGCGATGACGAGATCGCGCAGCTATCGACCTTCTTCAACCAGATGACGCGGCAGCTGAAAGGCCAGCGGGCGGCGCTTTTGTCCAATACCGAGCAGATCGAGCGGCGCAGGCGCCTCTTCGACTCGGTGCTGGGGTCCGTGTCGTCGGGCGTTGTCGGCCTGGATGCCAAGGGGCGCATCACCTTCGTCAACCGTGCCGCCGAAAAGCTGCTCGACTGGCAGGAGGACCGTCAATCTGTCGATTTGTCAGTCGCGGTCCCGGAATTCGCCGAACTTTTCAAACGCCTGCGCAAAAGCGCGGGCGGCTTCGTTCAGGATGAGATTCGCGTCACGCGCGGCGGCGAACAGGAGAGCCTGCTTGTCCGCATGTCCACCCGCCGCACCGAGGCGGGCAAGCGCGAGGGTTATGTGGTTGCCTTTGACGACGTGACCGATCTGGTCAGCGCGCAGCGCATGGCCGCCTGGGGCGACGTCGCGCGGCGCATCGCGCATGAGATCAAGAACCCGCTGACGCCCATCAAGCTGTCGGCCGAGCGCACACAGCGCAAATTCTCCAAGCTGCTGAGCGACGAGGATGCCGAGAGCCTGACCCAGCTGACCGGCGTGATCGTGCGCCAGACAGATGATCTGCGCCGGATCGTGGACGAGTTCAGCAAATTCGCCCGCATGCCCGAACCTCAGCGCAAGCCCGAAAGCTTGACGCGCCTTCTACGCGAGGCGGTTCTGCTGCAAGAGGCGGGCCAGCCGGATGTGCGCATCGAGACCGATCTGGCGGACGTGCCCCTTTGGGCCGATATCGACGCGGGGATGATCTCCCAGGCGCTGACGAACCTCATCAAGAACGCCGGAGAAGCAACGGAAACCTTCATCGAAAAGGGCCTGGCGCCTGAGGGCTATCAACCCGTGATCCGCGTGCGTAGCACCCACGCAGAGGGCCGTGCCGAGCTGAGCATATCGGACAATGGCACCGGCCTGCCGGAAGACCGCTCGCGCCTTTTCGAGCCTTATGTGACGACGCGCGACAAAGGCACCGGACTGGGCCTGCCCATCGTCAAGAAGATCATCGAAGAGCATGGCGGCACCCTCAGCCTGATGGACGCCGCCCCCTTTGAGGAGGGCGCGCATCAGGGCGCCATGGCCGTGATCCGGCTGGATTTGACCGAAATGATTTCAGAACAGGAAAGCGCCGACAAGGCGGTGGGAGCATGACACGCATGAGCGACATTCTGATCGTGGACGACGAGCGGGACATCCGCGAACTGATTTCCGACATTCTGCAGGACGAAGGCTATACCACGCGCCTTGCCGGCAATTCCGACGATGCGATGGCGGCAATCGCCGCCGAGCAGCCGGGCCTTCTGGTGCTGGATATCTGGCTGAAGGACAGCAACATGGATGGCATCGACATCCTCAAGGCGGTCAAGCGCGACTACCCCGAGGTGCCGGTTGTCATTATCTCGGGGCATGGCAATATCGAGATCGCCGTCGCCGCGATCAAGCAGGGGGCTTATGATTTCATCGAGAAGCCCTTCAACATCGACCAGCTGATGGTCGTGATCCGCCGCGGCATGGAAACCAGCCGCCTGCGCCGCGAAAATTCCACCCTTAAACGCCGCGAGACGACGCCCGCCGACATGCTGGGCGACAGCGCCGTTTTTCGCGCGCTTCTGGGCCAGTTGGACAAGGTCACACGCTCGAACGGGCGCGTCATGCTCTCGGGCCCGGCGGGCGCGGGCAAGGAACTGGCGGCGCGATATATCCACGTCAATTCGGGCCGCTCGGGTGCGCCCTTCGTCACCGCGCCCTGCGCCTCGATCGAGGCCGAGCGCATGGAGGAGGTGCTTTTCGGCCGCGAGAGCGAGGAGAAGGGCATCGAGCCGGGCCTTCTGGAAGAGGCCAATGGCGGCGTGATCTATTTCGACGAGGTCGCGGATATGCCATCCGGCACGCAGTCCAAGATCCTGCGTGTGCTGGTGGATCAGCAATTTCTGCGCGTGGGCGGGTCCGATAAGGTGCAGGTTGATCTGCGGGTCATCTCCTCCACTTCCCGCGATCTGGAACAGGAGATCGCCGAGGGCCGCTTCCGCCGCGAGCTCTATCACCGGCTGAACGTCGTGCCCATTGCGGTCCCTTCGCTGGAAGAGCGGCGCGACGACATCCCGCTTCTGGCGGAGTATTTTATCGAAATGCTGAACAAGACCCAAGGTTTGCCTTTGCGCAAGCTGGGCGCCGAGGCGCGCGCGCAGCTTCAGACGATGTCTTGGCCCGGAAACGTGCGCCAGCTGCGCA
Source organism: Roseovarius nanhaiticus (assembly GCF_900156535.1). Taxonomy (NCBI): domain Bacteria; kingdom Pseudomonadati; phylum Pseudomonadota; class Alphaproteobacteria; order Rhodobacterales; family Roseobacteraceae; genus Roseovarius; species Roseovarius nanhaiticus. The sequence goes on from NZ_FTNV01000001.1 coordinate 2,011,601, forward strand.
ACGTGGTCGAGCGGGTGCTGATCCTCGGCGATGGCGCGGGCGAGATCGAGGCGCGCGAATTGCCGGGCGAAACCGATAGCGCGCCCTCGGATGGCCGCGTTGTCCTTTCCGGCTCTCTTTCGACAATGCCGCTGCGCGAGGCACGCGAGGCGTTCGAGCGAGAATACCTGCTGACGCAAATCAACCGCTATGGCGGCAATATCAGCCGCACCGCGGAATTCGTCGGGATGGAGCGGAGCGCATTGCACCGCAAGCTGAAATCATTGGGAGTCGTGACCTCATCCAAGGCGGGCGCACGCACGGGCTAGGCGCCAGGACCGCAGTGGCGCGACACCAGAACATTTGACCCCCCCGAGAATGTCAGGCACACCCTGCTTTGCGGATTTGAAAGGCAGGGCATGAAGGTCATTATTTGCGGCGCGGGGCAGGTCGGCTGGCAGATCGCGCGGCACCTCTCGGGCGAGAATAACGATGTGACGGTTGTGGACAACAACCCCGATCTGGTGCGCCGCGCCACCGATACGCTGGACGTGCAGGGCCTGTGCGGCTTTGCGAGCTATCCGGACATTCTCGAGCGGGCGGGCGCGCGCGATGCGGATATGATCATTGCGGCGACGCATTCGGATGAGGTCAACATGGTGACCTGCCAGGTCGCCCATTCGGTCTTCGCCATCAGCCGCAAGATCGCGCGACTGCGCAGCCAATCCTATCTGGATGCGATCTATTCCGACCTCTACCGGCGCGACCACATGCCCATCGACGTCGTCATCAGCCCCGAACGGGAGGTGGCCGAGGCCGCGCTGCAACGCCTTGCCGCACCTGCCGCCTTTGATACCGAGAAATTCATGGGCGGGCACGCGCAGCTGATGGGCCTGCGCCTCGACGATGATTGTCCGGTCGTCAACACGCCGCTGCGCCAGCTTTCCGATCTGTTCTCGACCCTGCGGGTCGTCGTTCTGGCGGTGCGCCGCGATGGGCGGCTCTTTGCGCCGGAGGCGGGCGATCAGCTCTTTGTCGGGGATGAATGCTATGTCTTTGCCCCGAACGAGGATATCCCGCGCACGCTCGAAGTCTTCGGCAAGAAGGCCCACAAGCAGGAACGTGTTGTGGTGTTGGGCGGCGGTAATGTCGGCCTTGCCGTGGCCACGGCGCTCGAGGCGAAAGGGCGCGGCATTCGCGCCAAGGTGATCGAGCGCGATCGCCGCATCGCCGAGCGGGCCGCCGACGCGCTGGAGCGGACCATCGTTCTGAATGGCGACGCACTGGACCGGACCATCCTGACCGAGGCAGGCATCGGCAAGGCCGACGCGGTCCTTTGCGTAACCGACGACGACAAGACGAACCTTCTCGCGGCCGTGCGCGCCAAGTCCGAGGGCTGTCCCTTTGCCATTGCGCTGATCAACGATCCCACGCTCATCCCGCTGCTAGAGCCGATCGGCGTCGACGCCTATATCAACCCGCGCGCCACCACGGTCAGCAGCATCCTGCGCCATATCCGGCACGGGCGCGTGCGCGGCGTCTATTCCATCGGCGACGCCGAGGCCGAGGTGATCGAGGCACAGGTGATGTCCACCTCATCCATAGCGGGCAGCATGATCCGCGACATCGATTTTCCCGAAGGGGTTCTGGTGGGCGCCGTGCAGAAGGGGGGCAAGATCCTGAAACCGACCGGCGCGCTGCGCATCGACGAGGGCGATGTGATCGTGATTTTCGCCATGGCCGCGGATGTCGAGCGGGTGGAGCAGTTGCTTCAGGTCTCGATCGACTTCTTCTAACGGATGAGCCGTCGCCCCCGTCTCTTGCGGCAATCGCCGCTGGCCCGGATGCCGCTGATCCTAATTCTTGGCGCCATTGCCTCTGCCGCGATGTTCGTGCCTGCATTGCATGCGCTGGCACAGGGCAATCATACCGTGTCACGCAGTTTCGGCTACTCGGGCGCGCTGGGACTCGTGGTGATCGGACTGATCGCGTTGGCGATGGGTGGCAATGCGCGGCGTGAGGCCAGTGATCTGGACAACCTGATGTCGCTCAGCCTGGCCTTCATCGCGCTGCCTGTCTTCCTTGCCATCCCGTTCTACGAGGGATTGCGCACGACCACGTTTCTTAACGCCTATTTCGAGATGGTGTCGTCCATCACCACCACCGGGGCCACGCTGTTCGACAAGCCGGGGCGCCTGACCGGCAGCCTGCATCTGTGGCGCGGCATGGTGGGTTGGATGGGCGGCCTTTTGATGTGGATCGCGGCCTCCGCCATCCTCGCGCCGCTTAACCTCGGGGGGTTCGAGGTGACGGCCACGGCCGAGCCGGGGCAGGGCGACGATCAGCAGGGGCGCTTCCAGCGCGCGGGCTCGGGCCGGCGGGTCTGGCAGGTGACCTCGGCGCTGGCGCCCATTTATATCGGGCTGACCGGCGCGCTGTGGCTGTTTCTGGCCATCGGCGGCGACCGCCCGCTTGTGGCACTGATCCATGCCATGTCCACAATGGCGACCAGCGGCATTTCCCCAATTGGCGGGGTCGAGCGCGCGGGCTCGGGCATCGGCGGCGAGGTTGTGATCTTTTTCTTCATGATGTTCGCCCTGTCGCGCCTGACCTTCTCCGCCGACACCGTTACCTCGGCCCGTCCAGGCCTGCATAACGATCCCGAGTTTCGCCTCGGCATGCTGATCGTGCTGGGTGTGCCCCTGCTTCTCTTCTCGCGGCACTGGATCGGCGCGGCCAGTGCGGATCAGGTTGAGGATATTCCCCAGGCGCTGAGTGCGCTTTGGGGCGGCATGTTCAGCGTTGCGTCCTTTGTCACCACGACCGGCTTTGAAAGTGCGCATTGGGACATCGCGCGCGACTGGTCGGGTCTTGGCACGCCAGGGCTGATCCTGATGGGCGCCGCCCTGATCGGCGGCGGTGTCGCCACCACGGCGGGCGGGGTCAAGCTTTTGCGGGTCTATGCCCTGTACCTCAATGGCCAGCGCGAGATGGAGCGTCTGGTCCATCCCAACTCGGTCGGGCGGGCAGGCGCGCGCAGCCGCCGGATGCGGCGGCAGGGTGCGTTCGTCGCCTGGATCTTCTTCATGCTTTTCGCCATGACGCTGGCGTTGGTGACGGTCGTTCTGGCCGCGCTGGGGCTGGAATTCGAGCAGGCGATCATTCTCGCCATCGCGGCGCTTTCGACCACGGGGCCGCTGACCCAGATCGCGGGTGAGGTGCCCATCGCGCTCAACCTCATGGCGCCGGGGGCCAAGCTGGTCGTCTGCGCCGCGATGGTGCTGGGGCGGCTCGAGACTCTGGCAATCATCGCGCTCATCAGCCCCAGCCTCTGGCGCGACTGATCGCACGGCGCCGCCAGCCGCCACTCGCAAGTTTCCGCCATTTGGCCAAACCCCGGCAGTCATTTGATTTTAGGGCTGGAAACTCTGCGTATGCCGCTCCATATTGGGGACTATCACATTCAGAAACCCGAAATGCCGGTCCGCGGCATATTACAAGAATAATGGATTTTGGGGACCAATATGGCAACTGACCGTCAGAACCTGCAGGACGCTTTTCTCAATCAGGTGCGCAAGACCAAGACTCCGGTGACGGTGTTCCTTATCAACGGCGTGAAATTGCAGGGTGTCATCACCTGGTTCGACAATTTCTGCATTCTTCTGCGCCGCGACGGTCAATCCCAGCTGGTCTACAAACATGCGGTTTCGACCATCATGCCGTCGCAGCCCATCAGCCTTTATGACGGTGATGATGCGGCCTGACCGGCGCACAAGAAAGCCATTACATGATTGACGACGACGAGTTCGAGCTGCGTCCCGACGCGGATGGCAGCTATGACACGCGTACCCGCGACACCCGCGCATGGGTGGTGCATCCCGATATCTGGAAATCCGGCGGCAATGCCCGCAAGCCTGAATTGGCGCTGGAAGAAGCCGAGGCACTCGGTCACGCGCTTCCGGGGCTAGAGGTGCTGGGCGGCACCGTCGTGCGTCTGCCCAAGGTCCATCCCGGCAAGCTTTTCGGCAAGGGCAAGATCGCGGAGCTGAAAGCGCATTTCGCCGCGCATGAGATTGAGCTGGTGCTGATCGACGGGCCGGTCACGCCGGTTCAGCAGCGCAATCTTGAAAAAGAGTGGGGCGTCAAGATCCTTGATCGTACCGGCCTCATTCTCGAGATCTTCAGCGACCGCGCCGCAACCCGCGAGGGCGTGCTTCAGGTGGAAATGGCCGCACTCAGCTATCAGCGCACGCGCCTTGTCCGCGCCTGGACTCACCTCGAGCGCCAGCGCGGCGGCCTTGGCTTTGTCGGCGGCCCCGGCGAGACGCAGATCGAGGCGGACCGCCGCGCGATCGACATGCAACTGGTGCGCCTGCGCCGCCAACTGGACAAGGTTGCCAAGACGCGCACGCTGCACCGTGCGGCGCGGGCCAAGGTGCCGTTTCCGATCATCGCGCTGGTCGGCTACACCAATGCCGGGAAATCGACGCTGTTCAACCATCTGACGGGCGCCGAGGTGATGGCCAAGGACATGCTGTTCGCCACGCTCGATCCGACGATGCGGCGCATCGCGCTGCCCGGCGGCGGGCCGGAGGTCATTCTCAGCGACACGGTGGGTTTCATCAGCGATCTGCCGACCGAACTGGTCGCCGCCTTCCGCGCCACGCTGGAGGAGGTGCTGAGCGCCGATATCATCTGCCATGTGCGCGACATCTCGCACCCCGAGACCGAGGCGCAGAAGAGCGATGTCGAAGCCATCCTCGAAAGCCTCAAGGTCAGTGCGGACGTGCCGCGTATCGAGATCTGGAACAAGATCGATTTGATGCCCGCCGACGAGCGCGCCGCGCTGATCAACATCGCCGAGCGAACCGAGGGGGTTCAAGCGCTCAGCGCCATCACCGGCGAGGGGATGGAGGCGCTTATCAGCCGGATCAGCGTGATGGTCATGGGCGATGCGCGCGTCGAACAGATCGAGCTGAGCTATGCCGAGGGCCGCAAGCGCGCTTGGTTGCACGAGCAGGGCGTGATCGAGGACGAGGCGCAAGGCGAGGAGGGCTATCAGCTGACCCTCCGTTGGACGCCGCGTCAGCGCGCTGAATTCGACGCGTTGAAATAGGTTATTCGCCCTGGGGCGTCAGTACCGTGATTCCCACTGCCCCGGCGCGGGCCAGCTCCGGATCCAGCGACATCGGGATGTATTCGCCGCGCCGCCAGAGCTGCGCCAGATCGTCATAATGGCGGCTGAGGAAATGGCCCGATTGCCCCGTGGACACGATAAAGACGCTGCTGCCGGGATCCGCAAAATCATAGACCCCGCGATAGCCCGCTGCATGAACATTGGTGAAGGGCGCGTCTCCGGTGCCCGATGTGCGCCCGCGCTGGAGCGTGTGATCGCCGCCGCCGGTGGATTGGCGGATGTTCACGAAATAGCGCAGGCCGGGTACCGTGCCCAGAACAGGATGGTCCTGCGCCGCCTGATGCGCGTCGCCCCAGCGCAGCGATTCCAGAGCAGTGCCGTAGCGATCCGTTATCCAGACCAGCGCATCATCCAGCGCGAGGCGTGATATGTCGGTGCAGGTCTCGACCGGGCTGGATTGCTTGACGTCGCACCAGGCTGATGCGCCGTCGACATCTCGAAAGACACGCTCGACAAAGACGGGATCGGTATGGGTGAACTCGTCCGCAAGCGGCCCCAATTCGTCCTGGATCAGACGCTGACCCAGTGCGCGCAGCCATGCGGCATAGATCAGCGGTTCGGGGCGGTGCTCGTTCATCTCACCATTCCACTCGGCCAGCAATTCAAGCGCGCGCTGGCGCAGGCGCTGTGGCGTGCCTTCAGGCGCACTTTCGCCTGTGAACCACAGATCGGCCCCGATCAGAGGCAAGAGTGAGCGGGCGGTGAAGCTGACCGTGTCCAGCTGCGCTTCGACAAAACTGTCGCGCGTGTGCACCTCGCGGCCCTGCATCAGGCGCTGCCAGCGGTGGATGCGCTGCGTGTCGCCCCAGAGGTGGCTGACATGGCTGGGAAAGGGGCGGTCGACGATCTTGTTGTTCGTATTGCCCAGGATGCCGCCCGGCGGGTCGACGAATTCGGGATTGGCCGAATAGGGATAGCGCCCTTGCCAGCGGTTCTGCGGCAACCAGCCGCGGCTGGGCAGGCGCCCTTCGGTGTCGTGCGCCGCACTGCGCCGGGGCATGGCGCCGACCAGCTTCATCGCGATGCGCCCCTCGTCCACAACGGTCAGGATCTGCGCGGGTGCCACGAAATTCTCGCCCGCGGCCAGCGCCTCTTCGATGCTGCTGGCGCGCATCAGGGCGATCCCGGCGCTCATCGTGGTGTCGCGCGGACTGAGCGCGGTCCAGGCGACGCTGGCGACATGGCCCGGCGGCGTGATGGTGCCAAGCCCGTATTGCGAGCCGGGCAGCACCGGGCCGTTCTCGGTGCGCCGCAGGGTCAGCGTCACAGGCGTCTCGCCCGCGATGGTGATGATGCTGCGACGCGTCTCGAATTCGGCCCAGCCGTCCGGTGTTTTGTATTGGTTTGGATTGTCGGGATTGATCCTCTCGATATGCACGTCGAGATCGTCCAGATAGGCCGAGGTAATGCCCCATCCCAGCCGGTCGCTGCGCCCCGAGAGGACCAGCGGCACACCCGGGATCGTGGCGCCGATCACACCGCCCGAGGCCAGCTCGAGCCGGGCCAGATACCAGATCGAGGGCGCGGTCAGACCAAGATGCGGATCGTTCGCCAGAAGCGTGCCGCCCGAGGCCGAGCGCGCAGGTGCGGCGGCGAAGGCATTGGACGCACCTGAAAGGTTGGCCGGCGCGATGGGCGACAGCGGATCACGGGGCAGGCGGGGCACCTCGGCAAAGCGCGGTAAATCGCCGGGCTCGAAATACGAGGCGTATTTCGGCAGTGCGGCAATCCCGCTGCCGGGCGCGTCGGGCATGATGTCCTTGAGCCGCTCGGGATCGTCCAGGGCCAGCGAGGTGCGCGCGCGCAAAACCTCGTTTTGCAGATGCGGCGACAGCTGGACCGCCATCAGCTTTATGATGGCGATGGAATCGGCAGGCACCCAAGGCGCGATGGGCGCGTTGAAAAGAAACATCTCGGGCGCGCCACGGCCGAGGGCGCTGTCGTTGATTTCACTGAGCCGCGCGTTGACGCCGCGCGCATAGGCATTGAGCGCGGCGCGCGTGGCGGGATCCTGCCACTGGAGCGAGCGACGCGCGGCGCCGTAGATGTCAAAGCGGCGGAGCAGCTGGTCGATGGCCAGGCTGCGCTGCCCGAAAACCTCGGACAGGCGCCCCTGCGCGCTGCGCCGCAGGATGGTCATCTGCCAGAGCCGGTCCTGTGCATGGGCATATCCCAGCGCCTGAAACACATCCTCTTCGGATTGGCCGAAGATATGGGGCACATTGGCATTGTCGCGCACGATCTCGACCGGGGCCGAGAGACTGGGCACGGTCAGTGTCTGATCGTAATCGGGCAGGGAGCGCGACAGCAGGAAGTAAAGACCAAGCGCGGCCAGCACGGCCAGTACCACCAGTGTACCCGCGATCCGCAACAGCCATTTGAACATCAGTGCCATGCTATGCTGCCGTGCCTTTTTGCCCCGCGGCGGATGTGCCGCGCACTTGCCGCCTCAAGGCCGAGGGGATAGTCAGAAAGGACGCACAAGACAATGGCCGCGCAAGGCAATGTGAACGTAAGGAGAGACGAATGGCAAAGCTGGCATTTCTGGGCCTCGGGGTGATGGGCTATCCGATGGCGGGCCATCTGGCCGCGGCCGATCACGAGGTTTGCGTCTATAATCGCACCACCTCCAAGGCCGAGGCTTGGGTTGCCCAGCATGACGGGGCGTTTGCGACAGCGCCGCGCGAGGCGGCCGAAGGCGCCGATTTTGTCATGGCCTGCGTCGGCAACGACGACGATCTGCGAGAGGTGTGCCTGGGGCCGGACGGCGCCTTTGCGGGGATGGCCAAGGGCGCAACATTCGTCGATCATACCACCGTTTCCGCCGCCGTGACGGCCGAGCTATACGCCGCCGCCAACGAGGCCGGGATTGCCTTTGTCGATGCGCCTGTCTCGGGCGGGCAGGCGGGCGCGGAAAACGGCCAACTTTCGATCATGTGCGGCGGCGATCAGCCGGCCTATGATGCGGCCGAGCCGATCATGCAGATCTATGCCAAGCTCTGCCGCCGGATCGGCGCCTCGGGTGCGGGCCAGATGACCAAGATGTGCAATCAGATCGCCATTGCCGGACTGGTGCAGGGCTTGAGCGAGGCACTGCATTTCGCCGAGAAGGCGGGGCTCGACGGCGCATCGGTAGTCGAGGTGATCAGCCAGGGTGCTGCAGGCAGCTGGCAGATGGCCAACCGCTCGGAGACGATGCTGGACGGGCATTTCGACCACGGATTCGCGGTGGACTGGATGCGCAAGGATCTGGGAATCTGCCTCAAGACCGCCGATGAGAACGGCGCGTCGCTGCCGGTCACGGCGCTGGTAGATCAGTTCTACAAGGATGTGCAGAAAATGGGTGGCGGGCGCTGGGACACATCCAGCCTGATTGCGCGGCTGCGCCAGATGGGCTGACGCGCGCGCCGGTATTCAGCGGCGGAATTGAGTATTTTTAGAACAAAGAAAGAGGGTGCGCGGCGATTGCCGGCGCGCCCTTTTTGCTCTTTGGGCTGGGTTTACTCGGTCAGATAGGGGATCGGATCGAGACTGTCGAACCCGTTGCGTACTTCGAAATGGACGGCGGCGGCCCCGGTCGACGGAATTTTGGCCAACGTCTGCCCGCGGCTGACGCTGTCGCCTGTCTTGACCGCGACATTGTCGACATTGGAATAGACGGTCAGCAGATTATTCGCATGTTTGACGACGATGATCGGCGTGCCCTTGGTGTCTTTGGTAATCGCGGCGACCGTGCCGCCATCGGCAGCCTTGACGGCGGTCCCGGGGCTGGCCGCGATATCAATGCCGTCATTCTTGCCCTTGGAATAAGGGCGCACGATGTCGCCGACCACCGGATAGCTCATTCGCGCCTTGGGCGCCGAGGCAGTCGTCTGTTGCTGTCCAAGGTCAGGCGCCTCCTTGGGCGTCGTTGCCGCAGCGGTTGCGGCGGGCACGGTGTCCTCCTCGGGCAACGGCGTCGCCGCGCTGGGAGGCTCTGGCGTAGGGGTCCCGGCGCCGGGTGGCTGCGTGGTGACCGGCACATCGCTGGCGTCGAAGGTGGCGGTCCGCTCGCCCGGAAGGGCAACGGGTATGATCAGGAACTGGCCCTCGCGCACCGCGAAGTCGGAGCCAAGGCCGTTCCATTCCGCCAGGCTGCGGATCGAGACATTGTAGAGCCGTGCGATGGTATAAGCCGTCTCGCCGCGCGCAACCTTGTGGCGCACCGGTTCTACCCCGCTTTGGGCGGTGGTGGCGGCGGGCGACAGGCTGCTGGTTTCGATCTGGCTGGAGGAGGCATTCTCGATCGCGGCGCCCGCGATCTGGGTGATGTCGCCATCGCCGGGTCGGATGGGGCCGCCGGCCGGCTCGGCCACGCGGCCGGGTAGGGCGATCACCTCGCCGGCGCGCAATGGATCGCCCGGCTGAATGCCATTATAGCTGGCCAGCGCGGTGGCGTCGGTGCCGATGCGCTGTGCGAGGCTGGAAAGCGTGTCGCCGCGGCGCGCCACGGCGACCTGGTAGCCGGGATACGAGATGATGCCGCGCGCGTCGGGCTGCGGCCGGTTCGCCGTCGCGGTGCGTGCTGCGCCGGCGGTGTCGAGCCCACCGATGGGGCCACGCATATCGAGATCCATGGTGTCGCCGCAGGCCGAGAGCGCCAGCGCGCAGGAGCCTGCCAGAAGCACGGCGAGGCGCGGGCGCCGGGCGGCGGCGCGATGTGCACGAAAATGGGGGCGCAAATGGCTGCTCATATCGGTCTCGTCCTCACGTTCGGCCCCGTTTTGTACCGGGACATGCGTCGTTTCTGTTACGGCCGCTGCGCCTGACGCGCGCGCCGTGCCTTGCGCGCTAAAATGCCCCGAAAAGGGGAGGGATGGCAACCGTTTCAGGCAGTATCGCGCCCCAGCCCCTCGATCAGCGGAACAAAGCGGACGGGGCGCAGCTCGTCATAGTCGAAACCGCGCTCCAGGCGGGTCACGCGGATCAGGCGCTGCACCGTGTCGGATTGGCCCACGGGCACCACCATGATGCCGCCCACCTTGAGCTGCGCCAGAAGTGGCCCCGGCGGATCCTCGGCCGCCGCCGTCACCAGAATACGGTCGAAAGGCGCCTGATCGGGCAGGCCGAAACTGCCATCCGCGGTGAGCGCCGTGATATTGGTCAGATCGAGCGCCGAGAAGATCTGCATCGCCTCCTGCACCAGGCGGCGATGGCGGTCCACCGTGTAGACGCGCCGGGCCAGAAGGCTGAGGATCGCGGCCTGATAGCCCGAGCCGGTGCCCACCTCCAGCACCTTGTCGCGCCCGGTGAGCTTGAGCGCCTGGGTCATCAGCCCGACCACGGAAGGCTGGCTGATCGTCTGCCCGCACGCTATGGGCAGGGGCATGTCCTCATAGGCGCGGTCGGCGAAATAGCCGCGGATAAACGGGCCGCGATCGATCCGTTCCATTGCATCGAGCACGCGATTGTCGGTGATCCCCTTCGAGCGCAGCGCGAAGAGGAACTGCATCTTGCGTTCGGCTGGGTCGTCGTCCGCGTCCATCATTCGATAGCTTTCAAAGGCTCCAGGATGTCGTGCGCGGTCAGATCCGCGCGCATCGGCGTGACCGAGATGTAGCCATCCAGATTGACGGCCGCGTCCGATCCGGGCGAGGTCGGCTCTTGCTGCGGTGCGCCCGTGACCCAGAGAAACCGGCGCCCCGATGGCGCCACATGCGGCTGCACGCCAAAGCCGATATCGCGGCGAAAGCCTTGGCGCGCGGCACGCAAGCCCTTGACGCCGCTGGCCGGCACAGGCGGAAAATTAACGTTGTAGAAAATGCCGTAATCGTCATCCGTCCAGACGCCCTTGTCCAATAGGCGCTGCAGCGTGCTTAGCCCGTGCTGGCGCGACGCCTCGAACGTGTCATCGAGATCCTTGTTGGCGGGCCCGTAGAATTGGCTGAGCGCGATGGCGCGGATGCCTTGCAGGGCCGCCTCCATCGCGGCGCCCAAGGTGCCGGAATACACCGCGTTCTCGGCGGCGTTGTTGCCGCGATTGACACCCGACAAAACCAGATCGGGGCGCGCTTCCTTCATCACATCGTGGAGGCCCGCGAGGACACAATCGGCGGGACTGCCCTCGACCGCGTAGCGGCGCGGGCCCATTTTGCTCACCATCATGGGGCGGGTGTAGGAAATGGCGTGTCCGACGCCCGATTGCTCGAAGGCGGGCGCGACGCACCAGACCTCACCATCCGGTCCGGCCAACGCCTCGGCCATTTCAGTCAGAACGGCAAGACCGGGCGCGTTGATTCCATCGTCATTGGTGATGAGTATGCGCATTCTCGCCTATTCCTCTTGCCGCGTCGTCTTGACATCCTCTCTATCGGGCGCGCCGCAGGCGGGCAAGCGGTTGGGCCGGCCCTTGTGAGGCATCGGCCTTGATCCTTGAAGCTTGGCGGCATATCCAAAGGCTTTACTGCAGGGAGTTTGCCGCGATGAGCAGCCGCAGAATGACCACCGCTTTCGAGATCTCCGGCTCGGTCCTTGCCATGGCATATGCCTTGCTGATCGCGTCCAATACCGGCAATGAAATACTGGGGTTCAGCCTGTTGCTGGTCTCTTCGGCGCTTTTTGCGGGCTGGGCGGTGATCGACGCGCGCTGGACCTTCCTGCTGCTTCAGGCCTTCTACGCTACATCCGCCATCATCGGGCTGGTGCGCTGGGGCTAAATGGCCTTTGGCCGCAGTGCTTAGCCCATCAATGCCAAAAGCCGCCGCGCCTCGTCCTGCGCGTTCGCCAATGCGTCCCGGTCTTCGCCGGGATAAAAGCGCGCGCGCGTTGCCGTGGCCATGGGGCCGGGGCTGACGATGTGTACCTTGGGGCCATGCTTGGCCGTCTCGGCCTGCCACGAGCGGGCGAGCGCGATTTGTGCCGCCTTCGTCGCGCCATAAGCACCGGCAAATTTCTCACCGGCCTTGAAATCCTCAAAGAACATGGCCTGTCCATCCGCCCCCAAAAGCGGCGCGATGAAGGGGATGAGGTGGCCCGTGGCGGTCACATTGGTTGCGACCGACTTGTCCCAATCGCGCACATCCATATGCATCGCCGGGCTGAGTGGCGCGGCATGCACTGCGGTATGCGCCCAGATATGAACCCGTCCCCAACGGTCGTGGATGCTACGGCAGAGCTGGCGCATCGCGTCACCGTTGGTGATGTCCATGGGCGCCAGTGTGGCTGAATGGCCCGCCGCCTGAATGCGGTCGTCCAGTTCCTCCAGCGCGCCCGTGGTGCGCGCGACGGCAACGACGTGATGCGATGCGGCCAATTCGAGAGCGAGGGCCGCGCCTAGGCCGCGCGAGGCGCCGGTGATGAGGGCTATTTGTGTCATGGCGGGGGTGTGCACCCGGCGCGCGGCGGCGTCAAGAGGCAGCCGCCCGCGGATCATCCTGGCATGGTGATCCGCCGGCAAGACCCGTCTCACCGAGGCAAAATTGACCTCAAGCGCGATCACGGCTAAGCTTTCACCGGCTGTATTGGAGGATTTCGTGACGGACCCCTTTCAGAATGTCGATGCAGCCGGCCCCGAATTCATCCATGTTTTCGCGAACGCGATGGAGGTGCGGCAGTCCGAGCCCGCGATGGAGACGATCGTGGCACGTTATCTGGACAAACTGGCATTTTCAGAGGGCAGCCTGACAGTCGAAGTCGGCTCGGGGGCAGGCGCGATCGCGCGCAGGATCGCGGACCGCGCCGCGCCCGGCGCGGTGATCGGCTTCGAGCCGTCCAAGGGCTTCGTCGAGGAGGCGCGGATACGCGCCGAAGGCGTCGAGAACCTGTCTTTCGAGGTGGCCGACGGTGCCGCGCTTCCGTTGCCGGACGACGCGGCGGACGCCGTCGTCATGCATACCGTCCTGTCACATGTCGACAAACCCGACACGCTTATCGGCGAGGCCTGCCGCGTGCTGCGGTCCGGAGGACGACTGGTCATCTGCGACGCGGATTTCTCGAAATCGACGCTTTCGAGCTTTGCGAATGATCCGCTCGATATCTGCGCGCGGGAATTCACGTCGCATTTCGTGACGGACGCTTATCTGGTGGGCAAGCTGCGACAGCTGATCGCCGATGCGGGCCTTATCCTTGAGGACTTCACCCACGAGACCCGTGTCTCATCGACGCGAGAGGGTATGCGGCCGTGGGTCGACCGGGTCACGTCATTGATGGTGGAACGCGGCGATATCGGTCAGCCATTGGCGGATGCGTTCGTCGCCGAGTTCGAAAGACGTGCGGATAACGGCACGCTCTACGGCTATCAGGTCTTTGCGACCGCCATTGCGCTGAAGCCCTGAAGGCGGCCTATTCTGCCGCCTTCAACTCGAACCCCTGCTCGATCTGATCCGAAGGACGCACCGGGTATTCGCCCGAGAAGCACGCATCGCAATATTGCGGGCTTTTCGCGTCACGGCCATTCGCCTCGCCCACGGCGCGATACATGCCGTCGAGCGAGATGAACTTGAGGCTGTCCACGGCCAGATGCTGGCGCATTTCTTCCTCGTCCATGGTCGCGGCCAGCAGCTTGTCGCGCTGGGGCGTGTCGACGCCGTAAAAGCACGGCCATGCGGTGGGCGGCGACGCGATGCGGAAATGCACCTCCGCGGCGCCCGCGTCTAGGATCATCTCGCGGATCTTGCGGCTGGTGGTGCCGCGTACCACGCTGTCATCGACGAGGATCACACGCTTGCCCGCGATCAGCGCGCGGTTGACGTTCAGCTTGAGGCGCACGCCCATGTTGCGGATCTGCTCGGTCGGCTCGATGAAGGTGCGGCCCATATACTGGTTGCGGATGATGCCCATCGCGTAGGGAATGCCGGATTGCTGGCTGAAACCGATGGCCGCAGGCACGCCGCTGTCTGGCACGGGGCAGACAAGATCGGCCTCGACAGGGCTTTCCTTGGCCAGCTCCACTCCGATCTGGCGGCGCGTCTCGTAGACGCTGCGATCGCCGATGATGCTGTCGGGGCGGCTGAAATAGACATGCTCGAAGATGCAGAAGCGGGGCTTTTGCTTGCGGAAGGGAAAATGGCTCTCGACGCCAGATTTGGTGATAACCACCAATTCGCCCGGCGCGACCTCGCGGATATACGTGGCGCCGATAATGTCGAGCGCGCAGGTTTCACTGCTGAGGACCCAGCCATCGCCGACCTGGCCCAGAACCAGAGGCCGCACGCCCAGAGGGTCGCGCACGCCAATCAGCTTGGTCCGGGTCATGGCAACGATGGAAAACGCACCCTCGACCCGGCGCAGCGCGTCCTCCATCCGCTCGGGGATGGTGCGCTGCAGGCTGCGGGCCATGAGGTGGATGATGCACTCGCTGTCGGAGTTGGATTGAAAGATGCTGCCGCGCTCGATCAACTCCTTGCGCAGGGCCATCGCGTTGGTGATGTTGCCGTTATGCGCTATCGCCGCGCCGCCCATGGCAAACTCGCCAAAGAAAGGCTGTACGTCGCGGATGACGGGCATCTTGCCGCCCGAGGTCGAGTAGCGCACATGACCGATGGCCAATTCGCCCGGCAGCGTCTCCATCAGGCTCTGCTTGGTGAAGTTATCGCGCACATAGCCAAAGCGGCGGGCGCTGTTGAAGCCCTCATTGGCGCAGTAGCTGACGATACCGCCGGCCTCCTGACCGCGATGCTGCAGCGCATGAAGGCCAAGGGCGGTGAAGTTCGCCGCCTCGGGGACGCCGATTACACCAAAGACGCCGCATTCTTCCTTCAGCTTGTCGCCGTCCTCCGCGTCTCGCAGATAGGATGTATCAAAGGGATGGGCGGGAGGCATGAGTTTGGTCAAGGGGCGCTCCGAATCCGGTTTTCACAGATGTGACACACATAAGGACTGATGGCGCCGGTGTCACGGCATGATCTCGCTGAAGTGATCTACCAGCGCGACAGGATCACGCCGCCCGCCACCAAGGCGGTCGATAGAACACGGGTAACATTGATGCTGTGCTGGGCTACGCCGAACGCGCCATAGTGATCGAGCAGCAGCGCCGCGCCCATCTGTCCGAAGATCATCAGCGATGCGGTGGTGACGACCCCGAGGATCGGCACGCTCCAAAGCGCGGCAAAGACGAAAAGCGCGCCCATGGCACCGCCCACCAGCAAAAATGGTGGCGCCTTGACCGCACGCAGCAGGCTGGAGCCGTCGCCGATAAGGATGGTGGCAATCAGCAGAACCGCGAATCCTATGGCGAAGGACACGGTGGCCGCGCCGACGGGACTGCCGATGCTGCGCCCCAAGGCTGCGTTGATCGGCGCCTGACTTGCGATCATGGCGCCGGCCACCGCCATCAATACCGTCGCGATCAGGATCTGGTTTGCCATCAGGGGCTCCCGTGCCCTATTGCCTTATTGCGCGGGTTCGGCAGGGGCAATCGTGCTCTCGGCCGGTGCGGTGGAGGCGGGCGGCGCGTCGCAGGCACCGACCAGCGATTCGTACTGCGCGGTGATCCAGCCCAATGCCTGCTCGGGGTTGCCGTCCTCGATCTTGCCGGTCATCTGGCCAAAGACGCGGGCCGAGCGGCTGTCGTCGATCATCTGGATGTCCTGGCCCGTCACGACGGTGTCATATACGAAGTAAGCGATGGCGACGAGTAGAACGCCCCGTGCCACGCCAAAGACAAAGCCAAGTCCCTGGTCCAGTCCGCCGAGGGCCGAACGCTGCACCAGCGACGAGAAAAGCGGTGTGATGAAAGACGCGACGATGAGTGCCACGGCAAAGACGACGGCGAAGGCACCGATCATGCTCAGCTCGCAGCTGTCGGCGATGAAGCCGCCGACCATCGGGATTTCCTTGACCAAAGGCTCGACCTGCGGCGCGAACATGAAGGCAAGGATGCCTGCCACGACCCAGCCCGCAATGGCCAGCGCCTCGCGCACCAATCCGCGGCTGTAGGCCAGAAGCGCCGACAGAACGATAACCAGCGCCACTACGCCGTCGATGATGGTAAATCCGTCCATGTCGCCCCGATCCTGATGCGCGTTTATCCAGCGCCGAAAATGTCACCTACGAAACCGGTCAAGTCCGCCGCGCGCGTCAGTCTCAGACCACTCTTTCCGCCGGACTTGCCGCCCTCGGGAAGGATTGCCGCGGTAAAACCAAGTTTCTCGGCCTCTTTCAACCTGTTTTCGGTCTGGCCTACCGGGCGCAGCGCCCCCGAGAGGCTTATTTCCCCGAAAACGACCGTATCGGCGGGCAGGGCGGCGTCTTCCCGCGCAGACATGAGCGCGGCGGCGACGGCCAGATCCGCCGCCGGCTCGCTGATCTTCATACCGCCCGCGACGTTCAGATAGACGTCGAGCCCTGCAAAGGGGATACCGACGCGCGATTCCAGAACAGCGAGAATCATCGACAGGCGCGCGCCGTCCCATCCGACCACCGCGCGGCGCGGCTGGCTGTGGGGTGAGGGCGCGACAAGGGCTTGCAGCTCGACCAGAACGGGGCGTGTGCCCTCGATACCCGAAAACACCACCGAGCCGGGCGAGGGCGTACCGCGTTCCGACAAGAAGAGCGCAGACGGGTTGGATACCTGAGCCAATCCGCCGCCCGTCATCTCGAAAACACCAATCTCATCGGCAGGGCCAAAGCGGTTCTTGACCGCGCGCAGGATACGGAACTGGTGTCCGCGCTCGCCCTCGAAATAAAGCACGGTGTCGACCATGTGTTCGACCACGCGGGGGCCGGCGATCTGGCCGTCCTTGGTGACATGGCCCACCAGCACCACGCTGACGCCCTTGCGCTTGGCGAAGCTGGTCAGCTCATGCGCGGCGGCGCGCACCTGGCTGACGCTGCCCGGTGCGCTACCGATCGTGTCCAGCCACATGGTCTGGATGGAATCGATGATGACCAGCTGGGGCTTTTCCGCCTCGATCGTGGTCAGGATGTCGCGCAGGTTCGTCTCGGCGGCCAGCTGCACATTGGCGCCGGACAAGCCCAGCCGGTCGGCGCGCATGCGCACCTGCGCGCTGGCCTCCTCGCCCGACACATAGATTGTCTTGAGGCCTTGCCCTGCGAAACTGGCTGCAGCCTGCAACAGAAGCGTGGATTTGCCGATGCCCGGATCGCCGCCGACCAGAATGGCAGAGGCGGGGACAAGGCCGCCACCCAGCACGCGGTCCAGCTCGTCCATGCCAGACGAGGTACGCGGCGGCGGCGCCTCCTTGGCCGAAAGGTCCGTCAGGGTCATGCCCTTGCCGCGGCTGACGCCCAGCGAATTGGCGGCGGGCCCGGCGCTGAGCCCCTCATCCTCTTGGATGGTGTTCCACGCACCGCACGCATCGCAGCGGCCCGACCATTTGGTGTGGACCGCGCCGCAGGCCGTGCAGGTGAAGGTGGGTTGGTTCTTTGCCATGGGCCGCTCATGCCCCAAGCGCGCAGGTCAGTCAAATGCCATACGGCATTAAAGGCGCGTGGGCGCGGCTATTCGGCAGCGGTCTTTATGGGGCCGGCGACGGGACGAGGACCGCGCGGCAGATCCGCCTGATCCAGCTCGGGCAGAACCGTCTTGAGATCATCCTTGAGGCGGTGCAACTGGCTGCGCGCGACGCTTTCGTCCATGTCGACACGCATCGCCCAATGTTTGAGCTCTTGGCAGACCAGCTTGGCCTTCTCCAGCCGCGTCTCGAACGCCTCAATCTCCTGCTGGCGCTGGATCAGGAAGGCGCGGGCCCGTTCGACCTTCTCGTCCGAATAGGTCTCGGCCAGTTCGCGGCTGAGATAGGACATCTGCGCAGCCACCTCCAGCATTGAAGGCTCGAGCGTGCCCAGATCGGGATGATCGTTCAGATGCGCCAGCCGCGCGCGCACCGCATCGAACTCGGAATGCACCGAAAAGGCGCCAGCGCGATCCGCGGCGTGGGCGGCGGCATAGGCGCGCGCCACGTCCTCCATGTTGATGGCAAAACGGCGATGTGAGGTCTCAAGCGCCATGATCCGCCCGTTCGAGGGCAAGAAAAAGCACAGCATCACGGCAAGCGCGGTCGCGCCGATCTGGAACATGCGCCCGGCGGCGTCATAGGTGGTGTCGCCGATGCGCGCCGTCATTTCCAGCCAGGGCAAGACGCCAAAGGTGGCGAGTGCCGTCACTGTCAGAAGCGAAAGGGTCGCCGCGACCAGCAAGGCGAAGGCCAGGCGCTGCATCAATGTTTGCGTCAGCCGCCACGCGGCCTTGGTATGACTTGGCATGCGTATCCCCCCAGACAGGATGCCCCATCCCGTAATAGGCGATATTATGCCGACGCAGCGCATTCGCGAAGAAAATAATGAAATTTTCGGAATTGGGCGTGCGCCGCGTGTCCTATTTACCCCCGACCTGCCGTTTCTGTTTCCGCTGAGCGAACAATAACCGGCAATTCGGGCCTTTAGCGCACGGCTTCGATGGGGCCAGTCGCGCGCCCGTGGATGAATTGATCCAGATATGGATCACCCGAAGCGTCCATTTGGGCCACGGGGCCGGTCCATTGGATCACACCGTCATGCAGCATCGCGATGTCGTCGGCGATGGCCCGCACCGATGTCATGTCATGAGTGATGGTCATCGCGGTGGCACCCATTTCGGTCACGATCTCGCGGATGAGGTCATTGATGACGCCCGCCATGATGGGATCTAGACCCGTCGTCGGCTCGTCAAAAAAGATGATCTCGGGCTCTGCGGCGATGGCGCGGGCGAGGCCCACCCGCTTTTGCATGCCGCCCGACAGCTCGGCGGGGTACTTGTCGGCCTGCTCGGGTGTCAGGCCCACGCGGCGCAGCTTTTCAATGGCGATCTCGCGCGCCTCGTCTGGGGGCCGCTTGAGCGAGCCGCGCATGAGGCGAAAGGCCACATTCTGCCAGACAGGCAGTGAGTCAAAGAGCGCGGCGCCCTGAAACAGCATCCCGAAGCGCGCGAGAAACGCGTCGCGGTCGCCCTTGGTCACGTCGCGGCCATCGAGCGTGATGGTGCCGCTATCGGGCGTGACCAGGCCCAAGATCGATTTCAGCAGAATGGACTTGCCCGTGCCCGACCCGCCGATGATCACCATCGACTTGCCGCTTTCGATGGTCAGATTCACGCCCCGCAGGACGTGGTTCGAGCCGAAGGATTTGGAGACGTCCGAAAGCGTGATCATGCCGAGAAAAACACCTCGGTCAGGACATAATTGCTGGCCAGGATCAGCACGGATGCGGCGACAACCGCCGCCTTGGTCGCGCGGCCCACGCCTTGGGCGCCGCGGCCCGAATTCATACCGTAATAGCAGCCCATCAGCGCCACGATAAAGCCAAAGACAGCGCCCTTGATCATGCCGCTGATCACGTCCCACGCCTCGAGAAAATCGAGCGTATTGTGCATGTAGGTGGCGGCGTTGAAATCCAGCCGTCCGATGGCCACCAGAAACCCGCCCATGATTCCGATCACGTCGCCCACGCCCACCAGCAGCGGCACCGCGAGAGTCGCGGCCAGAACGCGGGGCAGGGTGAGGTATTTCATCGGATTGGTGGAAAGCGTCGTCAGTGCGTCGATCTGCTCGGTCACCTTCATCGTGCCAATCTCGGCGGCGATGGAAGAAGCCACGCGCGCGGCCACCATGAGGCCTCCCAGCACCGGTCCCAGCTCGCGCGTAAGGCCGATGGCAACAATGGAGGGCACGACCGTCTCGGCGTTGAACCGCGCGCCGCCCGCGTAGATCTGAAGCGCAAGTGCACCGCCTGTGAAGAGAGCAGTCAGGCCCACCACCGGCAGCGACAGCCAGCCGATCTGCACCAGCGCATGAGTGAACTCGCGCCCGTAGAACGGCGGGCGGATCAGATGCGACACTGTGCTGCCCGCGAATAGCGCGATTCGGCCCATTCCGGCCAGCGCGGCAAGCGCGCTCCGTCCCAGCGCCGCCAGAAGATGCAGGATCACGTTCATCCGCCCAGATATCGCCGGTTATAGCGCGCGCCGAGCGAGGTGAGGATCTCGTACCCGATGGTCCCGGCGGCATCCGCCAGATCGTCCACAGTCTGATCCGGCCCCAGCAGCGAGACCGTTTTGGGATCGCCCGCCGCGTCGGTGATGTCGACGCCGATCAGATCCATCGACACGCGGCCCGCCAGAGGACAGCGCACTTCGTCCGCCCAAACCGAGGCGCGCCCGCTGAGAGCGCGTAATAGCCCGTCCGCATAGCCTGCGCTTATGGTCGCGATGCGGCTGGGCCGCTGCGCCATCCATGTGCCGTTATAGCCGACCACCTCGCCAGGGGCGACGTCACGGCACTGGATCACCGGAATATCGAGGCTGACCACCGGGCGCGCATCGGCAAAGGGGCGCCCGCCATAAAGCCCGATACCGGGACGCGTGACGTCGAAATGATACGCTTTGTTGAGCAGGACGCCACCCGTATTGGCGAGGCTCAGCGGGCAATCGACCCCTTCCGTCATCTCCCGAAAGAGCGCCAGTTGCCGGCGGTTCATTTCGTCGCCGGTATCTTCGGCGGCGGCCAGATGGCTGATGATCAGTTGCGGGTCCTGCGCCACGGCAACTTCGCGCACGGCGGACCATTCGCTCGGCTCCATCCCCAGCCGGTTCATCCCGGTATCCAGCTGCAGACCAAAAGGGTGCGCCGGAAGCGCCTCGAGATGACGAATCATCTGATCGAGCGAGTTGAGGATGGGCGTCAGGTCCATGTCGCCCAGCATGTCCGCGTCGCCGGCCATATGGCCCGAAAGGATATAGATCGTCGGACCTGGGCCCAAGGCCTGCCTCAGGGCCGCGCCTTCCTCGGCCACAGCAACGAAGAAGGTCCGCGCGCCAGCCCGCGCCAGCGCACGCCCCACGCGTGCGGCGCCAAGGCCATAGGCATCCGCCTTGACCACCGCGCCGGTTTCGGCGCGGCTCATTGCGGCCAGGACCTGCCAATTGGCGGTCAGCGCGTTCAGATCGACTGTCAGTGTGCCTGTGCTCATGGGCGGTCTTGTGACATGGGCGTGCGCAGGGTCAAGACCAAAGCGGTCCCCGGCCGCGCCGCATCAGAACTCCTGATCACCGCCGCCGCCGCCGTTCTGCCAGGGTTGGACGAGGTTGCCGAAGCGGGTAAAGCGTCCCTCGAAGCTTAGCTCGACCGTGCCGATGGGGCCGTGGCGCTGCTTGCCGATGATGACTTCGGCCTTACCGTGCAGGCGCTCCATCCGCTCTTGCCAGGCGGCCATTTCCTCCAGCTTCTCGTCGCCGGGTTTCTCGCGCTCGGCGTAATACTCCTCGCGAAAAACGAACATGACCACATCGGCGTCCTGCTCGATCGAGCCCGATTCGCGCAGATCGCTCAGCTGCGGGCGCTTGTCTTCGCGGGATTCGACCTGGCGGGATAGCTGTGACAGGGCGATCACAGGGATGTCGAGCTCCTTGGCGATGGCCTTGAGACCCATGGTGATCTCGGAAATCTCGTTCACGCGGTTTTCGCTGCGCCCGGTCCCGCGCACGAGCTGCAGGTAGTCCACGATCAGCACGTCGAGGCCGTGGGTCCGTTTGAGGCGGCGCGCGCGTGCGGCCAGCTGGCTGATCGGCAGGGCGGGTGTGTCGTCGATATAAAGCGGGCAGGATTCGAGCTGCTTGGCGGCATCGACGAAGCGGCGGAATTCGCCCTCGGTCATGTCGCCGCGCCGGATCTGCTCGGACGGCACTTCGGACGCCTCCGAGAGGACGCGCGCCGCCAACTGTTCGGCACTCATTTCCAGTGAATAAAAGCCGACGACGCCGCCCTCGATCGCGCCCTCGGTGCCATCGGGCCGTGTGCCGCGCCGGTAGGCCTTGGCGATGTTGAAGGCGAGGTTGGTCGCCAGCGACGTCTTGCCCATCGAGGGACGCCCGGCGAGAATCAAAAGGTCGGACTTGTGCAGACCGCCCAGCTTCTTGTCCATGTCGATGAGGCCGGTCGAGACACCGGCAAGACCGCCCTCGCGCTGATAGGCGGCATTGGCGACATTAACCGCGTCGGATACCGCCTTGAGAAAGCTTTGAAATCCGCTCTCGGTCTGGCCCTGCTCGCTGAGTTTGTAGAGCATCTGCTCGGCTTCGACGATCTGGTCCTTCGGCTCGCTGTCCACATCCATGCGCGCGGCCTTGCCGGCGATGTCATGGCCCAGATTGATCAGCTCGCGCCGGATGGCGAGGTCGTAGATCATCTGGGCGTAGTCGCGCACCGCATAGGTGCTGATCGCGGCGCCCGCGAGGTTCACCAGATAGGCGGGGCCGCCAAGCTCCTTCAGCCCCTCATCCTCTTCCATGAAGGCCTTGAGCGTGACCGGCGAGGCGAGGTTGTTCTTGGCGATGCGCGCCGAGGCGGTCTCGAAGATGCGGGCATGGACCGGGTCGTAGAAATGCTGCGGCCCGATGATGCTGGCGATGCGGTCGAAGACGTCGTTATTGGTCAGAATCGCGCCCAACAGCTGCTGCTCGGCCTCGATCGAATGGGGCATGGTGTCGGCGGCCTGAACCTCGGTTCCGGCGGCGGCCCCGGTGGCGTTGAAAGTTGAGATTTCGTTCATGGTGCTGACCCCGGCTGCTCGGCCCCGCTCATACAGTCAGGGCAGGCGCCGGGGCAAATGGTATAAGTCTGTGGATAATTGCGCCGCGCCGCATGTTGCGGCGCCCCGGACACCAACGCCTACATATGGTAGGAAGATAGGCGCCGCGTGATGAAAAAGCAACGACGTCAGGCGCGCGCCTCTTGCCAGGCACGGGGCGCCTTGAGAAACGCCTCGACCTCGCGCAGCGTCTCGTCGTCGAACGTGCCCTGGGCACGCGCCTCGGCCAGAACGTCCCACCATGTGCAGAGGTGGTGCAGCGTGACGCCGTGATCCCCCAGCGTCTGTACGGTGTCCGGGAAAATGCCGTAATAAAAGATCACTGCCGTATGCGCGCAGCTTGCGCCCGTCTCGCGGATCGCATCGACAAAGCCGATCTTGGAGCCGCCATCGGTGGTCAGGTCCTCGACCAGAAGCACGCGCTGCCCCTCGGTCATCGTGCCCTCGATCCGCGCGCCGCGTCCGTGGCCCTTCGGCTTCTTGCGCACATAGGTCATCGGCAGGGCCATCCGCTCGGCCATCAGCGCGGCAAAGGGGATGCCCGCCGTCTCGCCGCCTGCAACATTGTCGAACGCCTCAAAGCCGGCGTTGCGCATCACGGTGACGGCCAGAAAGTCCATCAAGGTGCTGCGGATGCGCGGGTACGAGATCAGCTTGCGGCAGTCGATATAGGTCGGGCCGGGCAGGCCGGAGGAATAGATATAAGGCGTCTCGGCGTTGAAGTGGACGGCGCCGATTTCCAGCAGCATGCGTGCGGTCAGGCGGGCAATCTCATCGGCGGGAGGGTATGTGCTGGGGATCATGAATGCGGTCCTTGTATCGGCGTGCAGCTTTCGCCTTCGGCGAGGATATTTTCAGCAAGAAGAATGGGAAGAGACGTGCCAACTCGGGGTGAAGCCTGGATCGAACACGGTGACGGGGCCATCGTCAGTGTCGATCTGAGCGGGCAGATCGGGCGCGCCGCGGCTGAGCGTGATCGTGCCTTTATTGGCGGGCAGACCATAAAAGGCGGGGCCATTCAGCGACGTAAACCCCTCAAGCCGGTCAAGCGCGCCGTCGTCCTCGAATACCTGCGCGAGGATCGGCAGCGTGTTGGGCGCGGTAAAGCAGCCGGCGCAGCCACAGGGTTGCAGCTTGGCCGGATCGGTGTGGGGCGCGCTGTCGGTGCCGAGGAAAAAGCGCGCATCGCCGGACGTTGCGGCGGCGCGCAGAGCCAAGCGATGCTCCTCGCGCTTTGCGACGGGCAGGCAGTAGTAATGTGGCCGGATTCCGCCGGCGAGGATGTGATTTCGGTTTATCACCAGATGATGGGTCGTAATGGTCGCCCCGAGGTTGGTTTCGTGCGCTTTTACATATTCCACACCCTGCGAGGTGGTGATGTGCTCCATCACCACTCGGAGGCCAGGCACGCGGGCGCGGAGCGGGTCAAGCACGCGGTCGATAAAGACGGCCTCACGGTCGAAAATGTCGATGGCCGGGTCCGTTACCTCACCATGGACACACAGGGGCAGACCGATCTCGGCCATGCGCTCCAACACGCTTTGTACGCGGGAAAAATCGCTGACGCCGCTGGCGGAATTGGTGGTGGCGCCTGCCGGGTATAGCTTGACCGCCCTGATGAGGCCGGATTCGTGGGCGGCGGCGACATCATCTGCGTCGGTATCTTCGGTCAGATAAAGCGTCATCAGCGGCTGAAAATCGGCGCCCGCGGGTAGCGCCGCAAGGATGCGGCCACGGTAGGCCTCGGCATCCGCAGCGGTCACGACGGGCGGCACGAGATTTGGCATGACAATGGCGCGTCCGAAATACGCGGCGGACCACGGCAGAACCGCGCGCAGCATGTTGTCGTCGCGCAGGTGCAGGTGCCAATCGTCGGGTTTGCGCAGGGTAATCTGCTGGGGCGTATCTGTCATGGGGCACGGGTTACACGAGCCGCAGCGACCGCGCCAGACCCTTGCCGTGCAAAACTCTGCGCTCAGCCCTTGACCGAACTGTCGGTCATGTTGTCCTCATCTGGCGCGGCGCCAGGCGCAGCGGCGACGCGTGCCTCCTGCTCTGCACCCGGCCGTGTTTCGGGCGGCAGGCGGCTGCCGTTTTCTCTAGCCGTGCGCAGAGCCGCGTCCAGCGCCTTTTTGAAGGGCCGTGCGCTGCGCTGCTCCAGCACCTTGCGCGCCAGGAGGATCACCAGATAAGGCCGACCGGCCGCCTTAAGACGCTCGAGCAGCGAAAACTGATAGCCTCCGTCGCGGCGGCGCGCGCGGAAGAGCTTGGCCAGCGCCGCGCGGTCCAGCTTGCCCGCGCTGACCTGCGCCAGGATGCGAAAGAGGATCTGGAGCCGCATCAGCCCCTGTTCCAGCTCGGGCCCCATATACCGCATCCGAAAGAGCGTGACGTTCTTGCGGGCGAAAAGTGCGGCATGCATCGCGTCGAGGTCATCCTCGGGGTCATATATAACGAAAGCCTCGGAAGCGGCATCCAGCATGTCGGGCGCATAGCCGTAGCGATCGGTGAAGGAGGTCCGGCGCATGTCACGGAAACGATCATCCCATTCGGCCATGCGCGGATCGAGCGTCGCCTGAGGGGCAAGCGCGACGACCTTGGCGCCCGGCGCCGCGACCGAAAAGGCGGCGGCGGCATAGCCGCAAGAGCCCGCGCCATAGAAGATGACCTGGTCGAAATCCTCGAAGAAACCGTCGTCGATCAATCGGTCGAAATAGCCATAAACGGCGCGATCACGGAACCACGTATCGCCGTCCGACACGAGGCACAGATGCGACCAGCCCAGCGCGCGCGCCATGTCCCAGCCCAGCGGCTGTGCGTCACGTGACAGCGCGGCAATGCCCTGATGCGTCTCGAAGGTGACCAGAAGGATCGGCTTGTCCTCGATGAAAAGTGCCGCGTGGCGGTCGCCCAGCCGTTCCACATAGCCATCATCGGCCGCGACCTCGGCGGCCCTGGTCAGCCAGGCGTCTCGATCGGCGAGACCCGATAGGGGCGTGTTGAACGTGTTGGGCGTGTCTTGCATGAAGCTGTCCTCGCATGAGCAGGCGCATCGCCTTTGGGGACGATCCTTTTGGACTATCCGGCAAAAGAGGCAAAATTTTGAAAAATCCGTGTGGTTTGCTGGACAGGGCCCATGGCGCGCGGCAGGGTGAAGCGCGCGGCACGGGCCGCGGCCGGGTACGCAAGACGGGGCAGGGCGATGGAGCATGTGAAGACGATCGAGGATGTCCAGCGCCTTCTGGCCGAAGAGGGATATGTCTGCGGCAGAGCCCTTGCCACCGCGCTTTTTCTGGCGCTGCGCCTCGGCCGCCCGCTTTTCCTCGAGGGCGAGCCCGGCACCGGCAAGACCGAGATCGCCAAGGCCATTGCCGCTGCGCTTGGCCGCCGCCTCATCCGTCTGCAATGCTATGAGGGGCTCGATTCCGCAAGCGCGGTGGCCGAATGGAATTTTGCCGCACAGATGATCGCCCTGCGCGCTGCCGAAGTCGGCAAAACGGCAGAAGGTGGCGCGCTCAAGGATCAGCTTTTCTCAGACGAATTCCTGATCGAGCGCCCGCTTCTGCAGGCGATGCGCCCGCAGCCCGGCGGCGCGCCGGTCCTTCTGATCGACGAGATGGACCGCACCGATGCCCCCTTCGAGGCGTTCCTGCTGGAGGCGCTCAGCGACTACCAGGTCACCATCCCCGAGCTGGGCACGATCAAGGCCGAAACGCCGCCCATCGTCATCCTCACTTCGAACCGCACGCGCGAGGTGCATGACGCGCTGAAGCGCCGCTGTCTCTATGCCTGGGTCGACTACCCGGATTTCGAGCGCGAGGCGCAAATCCTCGCCGCCCGCGCGCGCGAACTGCCCGCCCAGCTCAGCCGAGAGGTCGTGGCCTTCGTCCAGGCTCTGCGCACCGAGGATCTCTTCAAGAAGCCGGGCGTCGCCGAGACGATCGACTGGGCCAAATGCCTGCTGGCGCTCGATGCGGTTGCTCTCAGCCCGCAGGTCATCGCCGATACGCTGGGCGCGCTCTTGAAATACCAGGATGACATCGCGCGCCTGAACAATAGCGAGGCCACCCGCATCCTCGATCAGGCCCGCGCCGCGATCGCCCCCGCATGAGCCTGATCTTTCATTGTTCCACAAATACTTCGGGGGTCCGGGGGTAGAACCCCCGGCGCCGCATCATGCCCGAATACCCCGATCTCGATATCCCGCAAAACCCGCGCCTGGCGCAGAATATCGTACATTTCGCGCGCGCCTTGCGACGTGCGGGGATGCCGGTGGGCACCGGGCGCATCATCGATGCGGTGCGCGCCGTGGGTGCCGCGGGCTTCACATCGCGCCGGGATTTCTACTGGACTCTGCACGCTGCCTGCGTGACCCGGCCCGAACATCGCGCTGTCTTTGCCCAGATCTTCCGTCTCTACTGGCGCGATCCGCGTTTTCTCGAGCATATGATGGGCCTGCTGATCCCTGCCATGCGCGGCCTGAACGAGGATCGCGGCGCCGAGGCCGCCGAGAAGCGTGCGGCCGAGGCGCTCTTGGATGGTGCCGAGGCGCCCGACCGCGACATCCCCGAGCCGAAGGACGAAGACGCGCTGCTCGAGATTGACGCCAGCGCCACCCAGTCGGCGCGCGAACAGCTGCGCACCCTCGATTTCGAGCAGATGGGCACCGAGGAGATCGCCGCGGCCCGGCGCATGCTGGCGCAGCTCAGCCTGCCGGTGCCACCGCTGCCATCGCGGCGCATGGGCGCTGATGCGCGAGGCCGGGTGCTGGACGCGGGTCGCACCATGCGCCTTGCCATGCGCCGGGGCGGCGAGATCACTCAGATCGCCCACCGCAGCCCCCGTGCCAGACCGCCTGATCTGGTGGTCTTGTGCGATATTTCCGGCTCGATGAGCCAATACAGCCGGATGGTGCTGCATTTCGTTCATGCGGTGGCCAATACGCAGCGGGCGAATGATGCCAAGCCGGGTTGGGGCAAGGTGCATGCCTTTACCTTCGGCACTCGGCTCAGCAATGTGACCCGCCATCTCGCCACGCGCGATGTGGATGCCGCGCTCGCCGCGGCGGGGCGCGAAGTGCAGGATTGGGAGGGCGGCACGCGCATCGGCGATTGCCTGACCGCCTTCAACCGCGACTGGTCGCGCCGGGTGCTGGGGCAGGGCGCGCTGGTTCTGTTGATCACCGACGGTCTCGACCGCGGCGCGCCGGATGCGCTGGCCGCGCAGGTACAGCGCCTTCAGCTGACCGCGCGGCGGCTGGTCTGGCTTAACCCGCTTTTGCGCTGGGACGGGTTCGCGCCCAAGGCGCAGGGCATCGCCGCGATGTTGCCGCATGTGGACATGGTGCTGCCATGCCACTCGGTCGCCACGCTGGAGGATTTGGCAGAGGCGCTCGCCGCGCGGGGTGCGGCGGGTCACAAGGCGCGGTTGATGGCCATGCGCTAGGCCACCAGCGGAAAGCCGCCAGAGAAGGCCTGCTGTGGGAACGATGAGGGCTTGCCCGGAGTTTGATACCGAACCGTCACTTGGCCTGATGGAGCAAACGTCTGCCGCGCACCGAGATTTACAAAAGCGCGGCGCGGCAATCGCTCTGGCAGATGCCCAAAAAATTTTTCTCGAGACTGGAGATACATATGCAACGCCATTGGCTGACTTCGACCACCGCCCTCGCCCTTGTCCTCAACGCCGCTACGCCGCTGCCTTCCACCGCTTACGAAAAGGCATCGATCCAGCCGGCAGTGGCGCCGAACGGCGCCGATCTGCGCTTGGCGCAGGCCGACGCCACGGCCAGTGATGCCATCGATGGTGTGATCTCGGACACCGTGGGCCAAGCGTCGGGTGAGCAATCCGGCGCATCCGACGTGTTGGAAAACGCCGCAGAGGCCCAAGCGCAAGCCGAAGCACAGGCCGCTGCGGAGGCACAGGCCGCTGCAGAAGCGCAAGCCGCAGAGGAGGCTCAGGCGGCCGCAGACGCACAAGCTGAAGCGGAAGCGCAAGCAGCCGCAGAAGCGCAAGCTGCAGAAGAAGTGCAGGCTGCTGCAGAGGCACAGGCGGCCGCAGATGCACAAGCTGAAGCGGAAGCGCAAGCTGCCGAGGAAGCGCAAGCAGCCGCAGAAGCCCAAAGCGCAGCCGAGGCCGAAGCGGCGGCGGCTGAGGCGGCGGCCAAGGAGGCCGCCGAGGCCGAAGCAGCGCGCGCCGAAGCCGAAGCAGCCGCGGCGCAGCAGGCCGCAGATGAGGCCGCTGCCGCAGAAGCGGCGGCGCAGCAGACGCAATCCGCAGAGACGGGCGAAGCCGCCGCTCCTGAGGCAAGCACGCAAACGCAATCTTCCGAAAACGCGGCGCCCGATGCTGCGATCGAGCCGGCGCAGACCGAGTCGACCGAAAACAGCGCCCCCGACCTTCCCGAAACTGACGCCGAGCCCGCTGCCGAGCCCGCTGCCGAGTCCGAGGCGCCCGAGATCCCCGAAGTACCGATCCAAACGCAGAGCCAGGAAAACGCCGCACCCGACGTCGGAGCGGCTGAAACCCCCACCGAATCGACCGAAAATCTGGCGCCGGATACGCAGCCCGAGGTTCTGCCCGAAGTCAGCGCCGAAGATCAGGCGACCGCCGCAGATCTGGCGGATGAAAACGCTGGCGCCGCTGCCGCCGCTTCTGGCGAGGGTGAGGTCGTGGAGACTCAGGATATCACCGTCACCGAGGAAAACACCCGCGCCTCGAACGAAGAATTCACCACCTCTGCCAGCGGTCAGCAGGCTCCGGCGCAGCAGACGCCAGTGGCACGCGATGACGATGACAATCAGCTGCTCAAAAACCTCGGCGTTGCTGCGGCGGCGGGCCTTGGGGCCTACGCCATCGGCCGCATGCTGGATGGCGGCGGGCGCGTCGTATCGAACACCGGCGACCGCGTCGTCGTGCAAGAGCCGTCGGGCGGCTACCGCATCATCAAGGATGACGACACGCTCTTGCGTCAGCCGGGATCAGATGTGCGAACCGAGACATTCTCGGACGGCTCGACGCGCAGTGTCGTGACCGAAGCCGATGGCAGCCGCACAGTCACCATCCGCGCCGCCGATGGCCGCGTTCTGCGCCGCGTGCGCACCCTGCCGGACGGGCGCGACGTGACCCTCTTTGACGACACGCGCCGGTTCGAGCGTGTCGATGTGACCGAGCTCGAGCGCGCCGATGCGCGTCGCGGTGCGGATTACGACTACAGCACGTCGGACGTTGATCAGTTGCGTCTCGCGCTCAATGCCGCCAATGGCGAGCTGCCCAAGCGCAGCTATTCGCTGAACCAGATCCGCCGCATCGACGCGGTGCGCAAGCTGGTGCCGGTCATCGCGCTTGATGCGATCAATTTCCGCACTGGCTCGGCGGTGATTGAGGCCGACGAGGCGCAGGATCTGGCCGATCTGGGCCGCGCCATGGTGGCCGCCATCAACGACGACCCCGGACAGGTCTTCCTGATCGAGGGGCATACAGACACCGTTGGCGACGCCAGCTACAATCTGGCGCTCTCTGACCGGCGCGCCGAGTCCGTTGCACTGGCTCTGACCGAGTATTTCCAGGTGCCGCCTGCCAACATGATCGTGCAGGGCTATGGCGAGGGCGATCTGCGCATTCGTCAAGAGGGCGACATTCGCGCCAATCGCCGCGGCGCCGTGCGGAACATCACCCCACTGCTGGATGGTGGCCGCTAACAGCGACTGCCGCGCGAGTTCCGATTGAGTGTTCCGGCCCTCCGCCCCATATTGGGGGTGGAGGGCCTTTTCATGACCGACAGTGACGATATTCCACAGATCGCGCTCGACTGGCACCGCGCGGGCCGGGGCGCTGCGCTGGCCACCGTCGTCCAGACCTGGGGCAGTGCGCCGCGCCGCATCGGGGCCATGCTGGCCGTGTCGGGCGCGGGCGATATGGCGGGCTCTGTCTCGGGCGGCTGCGTCGAGGGGGCCGTCGTGGCCGAGGCGATCGAGGCAATCGCCGAGGGCGCCGCACGGATGCTGGAATACGGCGTGGCCGATGGCGACGCCTTCGCCGTCGGCCTTGCCTGCGGCGGCACGATCCGCGTGCTGGTGCAGCCCGTGGGCAGCGCGCTGCCCGAGGCGGTGCTGGCCCAGCTGACCGAGGCGCGGACCGCGCGCGTGCCCGCGGCGCTGGTCAGCCCAAAGGGCGCGCCTCCGCGGGTCGAGGCCTCGGGCCACGCCGAGCGCTTTCGCATGGACCGCTCCGGCTTCGAGGAGGATGGCGAGACATTTGTCGCCATTCACAACCCGCCCTTGCGCCTTATCGTCGTCGGCGCCGTGCATATCGCGCAGACGCTGGTTCCGATGGCGCAGGCGGTGGGGTATGATCCGGTCGTGGTCGACCCACGCAGCGCCTTTGCCAGTGCGGCGCGTTTTCCCGGCACCCGGCTGCTGGATGACTGGCCGGATGATGGCGTGCGCGCGCTGGGGCTCGACGGGCGCACCGCGCTGGTGCTGCTGACCCATGACCCCAAGCTGGACGATCCGGCCCTGACCGAGGCGCTGCGCAGCAAGGTCTTTTATATCGGCGCGCTGGGATCGACGCGCACCCATGCTGCGCGGCTGGACCGGATGCGCGCGGCAGGCTTTGGCGAGGATGATCTGGCGCGCATTCATGGCCCCGTCGGCCTCGATATCGGCGCGGCGGGCCCTGCGGAGATTGCGCTGAGCATCCTGGCGCAGATGACCCAGGTTCTGAGGCGCGGCGCGTGAAATTCGGCGCCGTGCCCCTGAGCGAGGCCGAGGGCGCCATCCTCGCCCATTCCGAGGCGGTGCCGGAGGGCCGGCTGCGCAAGGGTCTGCTGCTGGAGGCGGGCCACATCGCGCAGCTCAGCGCGGCGGGGCTGAGCGCGGTCACCGTTGCACGGCTCGCGCCGGACGATCTGCACGAGGATGTGGCGGCCCGGCATCTGGCCGAAGCCCTGTCGGATGGCAGCACCGGCATCCGCCGCAGTGCGCCCGGCACGGGGCGTGTCAACCTCATTGCCGAGGGGCCGGGCGTTGTGCAACTGGACGTCGATGCGATCCGGGCGGCCAACGCCGTTGATCCGATGATCACGGTCGCGACCCTGCCGCAACTGGCGCAGATCGGCCGGGGCGGCATGATCGCCACGATCAAGATCATTTCCTACGCGGTTGCGGGCGATCTGGTGACACAGGCCTGCGACATATCGCGCGGCGCCATTCGCCTTGCCGCGCCGCAGCACCGTACCGCGTCGCTGATCGTGACCCAAACCGCGGCGGGCGCGGGCGACAAGGGGGCCTCCGCCATCGCCGCGCGCGTCGAGGCGCTGGATATGAGGTTGGCCGAAACGCTGCACTGCCCGCATGACACCGCGCCGCTGGCGGTACAATTGGCGGCGGCGCAGGGCGAAATCCTCCTCATTCTCACCGCGTCGGCCACGTCCGATACCTATGATACCGGCCCGGAGGCATTGCGCGCGGCGGGCGGGACGGTCACGCGCTTTGGCATGCCGGTGGATCCGGGCAACCTGCTCTTTCTCGGGCATCTTGGTGCAAAACCCGTCATCGGCTTGCCGGGTTGCGCCCGCGCGCCCAGCCTCAATGGCGCCGATTGGGTGCTGTCGCGCATCGCCTGCGGGCTGGACGTGACGCATGACGACATCGCGGCCATGGGCGTGGGCGGTCTGCTGAAGGAAATTCCCAGCCGCCCGATGCCGCGCCGCGGCAAGAAATCGGCGTAAAAACAGGCTTCTCAACTAAGGGGCGCCGTGCTTAACTCTGGGCAATAACAAAGATAGCTCATAGGGAGGGCGCCCATGTCACAGGTCACGATGGCCGTGAATGGCAAGTCCGCGAGCGGCACTATTGAGGGCCGCACGCTTCTTGTCGATTTCCTGCGCGAAACGCTGGGTCTGACCGGCACGCATGTCGGTTGCGATACCAGCCAATGCGGCGCTTGCGTGGTCCATGTGGACGGAAAGGCGGTCAAGGCCTGCACCATGTTCGCCGCCGAAGCCGATGGTGCCGAGGTGGACACGATCGAGGGGCAGGCGGCGCCCGACGGCACCCTGAACAAGATCCAGCAGGCGTTTCAGGACCATCACGGCCTGCAGTGCGGATTTTGCACCCCCGGCATGGTGATGAGCGCGGCGGCCCTTCTGAAGGAAAACCCCAAGCCGACCGAGGCCGAGGTGCGCAGCTATCTGACCGGCAATATCTGCCGCTGCACCGGCTATCACAACATCGTCAAATCCATCCTCGCCGCCAGTGGCCAGGATGTCAGCCAGATCGGCGGCGCGATCGCTGCCGAGTAAGGCCCGACCAGCTTTTCAGGGAGGCATCTCATGCCCAAGGATAATGCACTCGATAACGGCGGCATCGGCGCCAGCCCCAAGCGGCGCGAGGATGTCCGGTTTCTGTCGGGAACCGGCAACTATACCGACGATATCAATTTGCGCGGACAGGCCTATGTGCATTTCCTGCGCTCAGATGTAGCGCATGGCAAGCTGAACGGTCTGGACCTGAGCGAGGCCGAGAAGATGCCGGGTGTCCTGCGCATCTTTACCGGGGAGGATTTCAAGACTGCGGGCTCGATTCCCTGCGGCTGGCAAGTGACCGACCGCTTCGGCAACCCGATGCAAGAGCCGCGCCACCCGGTGCTGGCCGAGACCCATGTGCGTCATGTGGGCGACCCCATTGCCGCCATCGTCGCCGAGACGCGCGATCAGGCGCGCGACGCCGCCGAGGCGATCATCGTCGATATGGAGGAGTTGCCCGCCGTCGTTGACATGCGCGCAGCGCTGGAGGAGGGCAGTACGAAAGTACATGAAGAACTGACCAGTAACCTTTGTTTCGACTGGGGTTTCGTGGAGGAGAACAAGCAGGCGGTCGATGATGCGATCAAGAACGCCGCGCATGTCACCACCGTGGAGCTGATCAACAACCGCCTTGTGCCCAATGCGATGGAGCCGCGTGTGGCCATCGGCGATTACAACCGCGCAAGCGGCGACTCGACGCTCTATACCACGTCGCAGAATCCGCACGTGATCCGCCTGCTCATGGGCGCCTTCGTGCTGAATATCCCCGAGCACAAGCTGCGCGTCGTGGCGCCCGATGTGGGTGGCGGCTTTGGCTCCAAGATCTATCACTATGCCGAAGAGGCGTTCTGCACCTTTGCTGCCAAGGCCCTGAACCGGCCCGTGAAATGGACCTGCACCCGGTCCGAGGCGTTCCTGAGCGACGCGCAGGCGCGCGATCATGTGACCAAAATCGAGCTGGCGCTGGACAAGGACAACAATTTCACCGCCGTGCGGACCGACACGCTCGCCAATATGGGCGCGTATCTGAGCACTTTCGCGCCCTCGATCCCCACATGGCTGCATGGCACGCTGATGGCCGGCAATTACAAGACGCCGCTGGTCTATGTGAATGTGCGCGCGGTCTTTACCAACACTGTCCCGGTCGACGCCTATCGCGGCGCGGGCCGCCCCGAGGCGACCTATCAGCTGGAGCGTGTCATCGACAAGGCGGCGCGCGAGCTGGGCGTCGATCCCATTGCCTTGCGCCGCCAGAATTTCATCACCGAATTCCCCTATCAGACACCCGTTGCGGTCGAGTACGATTCCGGCGATTTCAATTGCTTGATCGACAAACTTGAAGCGCAGGCGGATCTGTCGGGCTTCGACGCGCGCCGCAAGGAGAGCGAGAAGAAGGGCAAGCTGCGCGGCCTCGGCGTCAATTGCTTTATAGAGGCTTGCGGCATCGCGCCCTCGAACCTGGTCGGGCAACTCGGCGCGCGCGCAGGGCTATATGAAAGTGCCACGGTGCGCGTCAACGCCACCGGCGGCATAACCGTGATGACCGGCAGCCACAGCCACGGGCAGGGGCACGAGACGGTGTTCCCGCAGGTCGTGGCCGACATGATCGGCATTCCTGCTGACATGATCGAGATCGAGCATGGCGATACCGCCAACACGCCGATGGGCATGGGCACCTACGGCTCGCGCTCGATCGCCGTGGGCGGCAGCGCGATGGTGCGCGCCACCGAGAAGATCATCGCCAAGGCCAAGAAGATCGCCGCGCATATCATGGAAGCGTCGGACGGCGATATCGAGCTGAAGGACGGCAAGTTTACCGTTGCTGGCACCGACAAATCGCTTGCCTGGGGGGACGTGACCTTGGCGGCTTATGTGCCGCACAACTACCCGCTCGACGAGGTGGAGCCGGGGCTGGAGGAGACCGCCTTTTACGATCCGAACAACTTCACCTATCCCGCCGGCGCCTATGCCTGCGAGGTGGAGGTCGATCCCGAGACCGGCAAGGTCACGATCGAGAAATTCACGACTGCCGATGATTTCGGCAATATCGTGAACCCGATGATCGTGGACGGTCAGGTGCATGGCGGCCTCACGCAGGGCATCGGCCAGGCGCTGATGGAGAATTGCAGCTATGACGCGGACGGGCAGCTATTGTCCGCGAGTTACATGGATTACTGCATGCCGCGCGCCGATGATGTGCCTTTCTTCAAGATCGACCACTCCAATGGCACGCCCTGCACCCACAACCCGCTGGGCGTGAAGGGCTGCGGCGAGGCGGGGGCCATCGGCTCAACGCCGACGGTGATCAACGCGGTTGTCGATGCGCTGCAATCGGGCGGGCACAAGGTGGACCATGTGGACATGCCCGTGACGCCGCACCGCGTCTGGCAGGCGATGCAGCAGGGCTGAGAGGGCGGGGCGTTCGGGGCTCTGCCCCGGACCCCGGGATATTTCCGGCAAGAAGAAAGACTTGCCGCAGTGGGAGTTGATGGGATGTATGCATTCGAAATCGAGCGGCCGACCAGTATCGCCGATGCCGTGAAGGCACTGAAAACCGAGGAAGCGCAGCCGCTGGGGGGCGGTCAAACGCTGATCCCGACACTGAAGCAGCGGCTGGCCATGCCATCGGTGTTGGTCAGCCTCGCCGGCATCAAGGAGATGCGGGGCATTTGCAAAGACGATCAGGGGCGCATGTGCATCGGCGCGGGCACGATCCATGCGGACGTTGCCGAGGGCGGGTTTCCGGGGCTGGCGTCACTGGCGGCCCATATCGGCGACCCGGCGGTGCGCAATCGTGGCACGATCGGCGGCAGTCTGGCCAATAACGATCCATCGGCCTGCTATCCGGCGGCGGCCCTGGGGGCAGGCGCGGTGATCAAGACCGACAAGCGCGAGATCGCGGCGGATGACTATTTTCAAGGCATGTTCGACACGGCCCTGGACGAGGGCGAGATCATCACCGAGGTGAAGTTCCCCGTGCCGGAGGTGTCCGGTTATGCCAAGTTCGAGCAGCCCGCGTCGCGTTTTGCCTTGGTTGGCGTCTTTGTGGCGAAATTCGCGGATGGCGTGCGCGTAGCGGTGACGGGCGCATCCGAGGGCGGCGTTTTTCGCTGGTCCGAAGCCGAAGAGGCGCTGTCGAAATCCTTTGACGCCTCGGCGCTCGAGGGGCTGAGCGTTCCGGCGGACGTCATGATCGGGGATCTGCATGGCACGCCGGCATACCGGGCGCATCTGGTGGGCGTGATGACGCGCCGGGCAGTTGCTGCGGCCAAATGACGGCGGCCGTTACTCTTGATTGAAACGAAAAACGGCCCGGAGATCATCCGGGCCGTTTTTTACATTTGAATATCTGCGGTTTAGCGGGGCAGCGGGCCGATGATCATGATCATCTGGCGGCCTTCCATCTTGGGCATGTTCTCGACCTTGCCGGTGCCCTCGACGTCTGCGGCGACGCGCTGTAGCAATTCGCGGCCCAGATCCTGATGCGCCATCTCGCGGCCGCGGAAGCGCAGGGTGATCTTCACCTTGTCGCCATTTTCAAGAAACTTGAAGACGTTGCGCATCTTGACGTCGTAGTCATGCGTGTCGGTGTTGGGCCGGAACTTGACCTCTTTCACCTCGATGATCTTCTGCTTCTTGCGGGCCTCGGCCTCGCGCTTTTGCGTCTCGTACTTGTACTTGCCAAAGTCCATGATCTTGCAGACCGGCGGCTTGGCATTGGGCGAGATTTCGACCAGGTCCAGTCCCGCTTCTTCGGCCATCTCAAGAGCGCGGGCGCCCGAGACGACCCCGACATTATCGCCATCGGCCCCGATAAGTCTGATTTCGGCGTCACGGATACGGTCGTTGACGCGGGGGCCTGTGTCGCGCTGTGGCGGCGCGTTATGCGGTCTGCGGGCTATGGCTTTGATCCTTCGATGGTTGATGCAAATCTATGAGGTCGCAAGGTAGCCATGCCATCCCAAGGATTCAAGGCGCAAAATAGGCCGATCCGTGCCGAAACAAGGTGAATCGTCCTTGCACCTTGCAGGGACGCCGGGCATGAGGTCAGATGGTGCGGCGCGGTCTGACAGACTGGCATGAAGGCTGCCCGCTAAATTGCGCAAATGGGGATGACACCATGAAAAATATTCTTTGGATCGTGCTGGCCGCGATCGTGCTGATCGGGGGCTATGTTCTGGTCACCGGCAAGTCGCCAACCGAGATGATCGAAGAGGCCGGTGACGCGATCGACGCGCCCGCCGAGCTTGAGCAGT
The DNA here is from genome assembly GCF_900156535.1 of Roseovarius nanhaiticus. NCBI lineage: Bacteria > Pseudomonadati > Pseudomonadota > Alphaproteobacteria > Rhodobacterales > Roseobacteraceae > Roseovarius > Roseovarius nanhaiticus. Next base: position 2,048,898 of record NZ_FTNV01000001.1, read on the forward strand.
CCGCCGATGACGCCGCGAGCGAGACCGAAGCTGCTGTGGACGAGGCTGCCGCCGAAACCGAAGCCGCCGCCGAGGAAGCCGCTGCCGAGGCAGACGCGGCCGCCGATGACGCCGCCGCTGCCGCCGAAGAAGCCGCAGCCGAAACCGGTGACGCGATCGAGGCCGCATCGGACGAGGTCCTTGAGTCGGCAGATGGCGCGATGAACGCCGTCGAAGGTGCTGCCAGTGACGCGGCCGCATCCGCGAGCGACGCCGCCAGCGATGCGGTTCAGGGCATCGAGAACGCCGTGGACGCGATGGCCGAAGAGGGCAGCGATGCGGTTGAAGCCGTCGACAGTAACGCTGATGAAGCGGCGGATGCCACCTCGGAAGCCGCAGACAGCGCTGCCGAAGGCACCGAAAGCACCGCAAGCGATGTGGTGGATGCGGTCGATGATGCAGCTGCACCGGCAACCGAGCCAACGAAGGAAGGGGCGACAGAGGGCGCAAGCGAGGCTAGCGAAGGCAGTGTCGTAGATGCTGTCGATGATGCGACCGCTCCGGCCACGGATGGGGCAAGCGCTACCGGCACAGACGTGCCCGAGGCGCTGACGGTCGAGAATTTCGATCTGGAAGCCGCAAAGCAGATGATCGACAATTCCGACGTCAACGCGACGCAGAAATCCCTGCTGAAAGCGACGCTGGAAAAGGCGCAGGAGAACCCCGAGCTGCTGCAGGCGGCGCTTGAGCAGGCCCGCTCTGCTCTGGGGATGTAAACTGCGACAGACATGATGCAGAAAGCCCGCGCCATGGATAATGGCGCGGGCTTTTTCATGACACGGATGGCTGGGCGTGGATCAGTCCAGAAAGGCCTTCTCGACAACATATTCGCGCGGTGCAGAATTGGCGCCCTCGCGCAGGCCGTATTCTTCCAGAAGCGCCTTGAGCTCCAGGTTGAAGGCCATGTTGCCGCAGATCATCGCGCGGTCGGTCTCGGGCGCGAGGGGCGGCACGCCCAGATCCTCGTAGACTTCGCCCGAGCGCATCAGATCCGTGATCCGGCCCATCTTGGAGCTCTGCTCGCGGGTCGTGGTCGGGTAGTAGCGCAGCTTGGCGGCGAAATTGTCGCCGATCAGCTCTTCCAGCATCTCATCACCGCGAACATCCTCGATCAGTTGCGCGCCGTAGGTCAGCTCGCCCACCGTGCGGCAGGTATGCGTGACGATTACCTCGTCGTAATCCTGGTAGGTTTGCGGATCACGCAAGAGCGAGGCAAAAGGCGCAAACCCCGTGCCCGTGGCAAAGAGCCAGAGCCGCTTGCCAGGCAAGAGCGCGTCATGCACGAGGGTGCCGACGGGCTTGGGGCGCAGGATTACTTGATCGCCCGGCTGAATATGCTGCAGCTTGGACGTCAGCGGTCCGTCCGGCACCTTGATCGAGTAGAATTCCAGCTCGTCATCCCAGGAGGGGGACGCAATGGAATAGGCGCGCAGCAGGGGCTTTTGCCTGCCGGTCACAGGATCCGGATCGCCCATCAAGCCGATCATCACGAACTCGCCCGAGCGGAACCGAAGCGAGGCCGGGCGCGTCACACGAAAGGAAAAGAGCCGGTCCGTCCAATGCGTGACCTGCGTGACGGTCTGCGCATCGGGCAGGGCGGGCGCGGCGCGCGGGGCGGTCTCTTGGGCGGCATGGGTCACTTGGATCATCTCGTTCATTATGCGTCTGTCACCGACTGTTCATGCCGGTGCCCCTTCGTATAGTCATTGCGTTACATCAATTAAAGGCGGCGTTCAGCCGCGCAGGCGTGACTGGTAGTCATGCGCGCGCCAATCTGCCCGAAAAAGCCACTGATCCTCGGGTTGGCGGGCGGCAAGCGCCTCATCGATCTCGACCTCGTCGAAACCGCAGCGCCGCGCCATGGCGTATTGATCGGCCAGAATGTGTCCCTGCGCGCGCAGGCGCCCGTCATAGCCCATCAGGCGCAACTGCCGTGCAATGGAAAAGCCGCGCCCATCGGCCGAGGTAGGAAAATTGACGCGGATCAGGGCGATGTCGGGCAGGCGGCCCGCAAGTTCGGCAGGGTCCACGCTGGAGGCCAGGTTGATGCCGACGCCATCCCGCGCATCCTCCAGCGCGACGATGGGCAGGGTCCAGTCATCGGGACCAAAGCCCGCATCGGTAACGATAACGCTCATGCGCTTTCTCCTTGTTTGACAAATTTTCCATCCACCAGATGGATGCCGCATTCGGTCTTATCCTGGCCCTTCCAGCGGCCAGCGCGCTCATCCTCGCCGTCCTGAACGGGCGAGGTGCAGGGCATGCAGCCGATGGAAGGGTATCCTTGCGCCACCAGCGGGTGGCGGGGCAGGCGGTTTTCCTCGATGTATGTGCGCGCGTCTCCGGGTTGCCAATGAGCCAGCGGGTTGACCTTAAGCCGGCCTGCATGCTCGCCATTTGGCTCTTCGACCTCGAAGAATTCCAGATCTGCGCGCGCCGCGCCCTGATACCGTTTGCGTCCCGTGATCCAGCCTTCAAACCCGCTGAGGGCGCGGGCCAGCGGCACGGTCTTGCGCAGGGCGCAGCAGGCGTCGGGATCGCTCTGGTTCAGCTGACCGGTGCTGTCGCGCGCCTTGATTTCCGCGGTGTCGGGGCGAATGACGCGCATATCCCTCAGGCCCAGACGCTCGGCCAATTCCTGCTGGTAGATCAGCGTTTCGGTAAAGAGCATTCCGGTCTCGAGGAAGATCACGGGCGTGTCGCGCCGCGCCAAGGCCACCATATGCAAAAGCACGACCGATTCCGCGCCGAAGGACGAGACCAGCGCCAGTTGGCCCACATCCGGGTCATGCAAAGCGCGCGCGAGGACAGCAATCGCCGAATGATAGCGATAGTCCGCGTTCAGCGCATCGGCGCGCGCCTGAAGCGCGGTTATGGGGGTCTCATGCCGCGACATGGGCCTCCGCCTTTCTGCGTGGCTTGGCGTCGGTGTCTCCATAAAGCGCTGCCTTGAAGGGATCCATGCCAAGGCGTCGATATGTTTGCAGGAAGCTCTCGGACGCATCGGAGCGATGGGCAAGATAGGCCAGCATGATCTTTTCGATGGCTGGCACGATATCCTCCGCCGAGAAGCCTGGCCCGGTGCGATCTCCGAGGCGCGCATCTGCACCGCCGTCACCGCCGATGGTGATCTGGTAGCTTTCAACACCGGCACGGTCGAGGCCGAGAATACCAATATGGCCCACATGGTGATGCCCGCACGCGTTGATGCAGCCCGAGATCTTGATCTTCATCTCGCCGATCTCATGCTCAAGCTTGAGCGCGTCAAAGCGGGTGGCGATCTGCTGGGCGATGGGGATCGAGCGGGCCGTCGCCAAAGCGCAGTAATCCATGCCGGGGCAGGCAATGATATCGCTGATGAGGCCGATATTGGCCGTGGCGAGGCCGACGCGGCGCAGCGCGGCATGGACGCTGGGCAGGTGGGCCTTGTTCACATGCGGCAGGATCACGTTCTGCTCATGGCTGATGCGCAGCTCTTCATGGCCATATCGCTCGGCGAGATCGGCCATGACGCGCATCTGCTCGGCGGTGGCATCGCCCGGTGTCTCGCCATGTGCCTTGAGGCTGATCGAGACGATGGCATAGCCCCGCGCGCGATGCGCGGCCAGATTGGTGTCGGCCCAGGCGCGAAAGACGGGATCGGCGGCGCGGGCCGCGTCATAGGCTTGCGTCTCTGCCGCGTGAAAGGCGGGCGGTGCAAACTGCTCCCGTATGGCACCCAAAAGCTGCTGATCGACGCCGCTGAATTGCGAGCGAATGAGCGCGTAGCGCGCCTCGACGCGGGCGCGGATATCGTCGATGCCGTGCTCGTGTACCGTAATCTTGATGCGCGATTTGAACTTGTTGTCGCGCCGCCCGATGGTGTTCCAGACGCTTACGACAGCTTCAAGATAGGGCAGCAGATCCTCCTCGGGCAGGAAGTCATGCAGCACTTTGCCGATCATTGGCGTGCGGCCGAGACCGCCCCCCACCAGTACCTGATAGCCCATCCTGGTTCCGCGCTGCACAATGCGTAGGCCGATGTCATGCGCAAGCGTCACAGCGCGGTCCATGGGGCTGCCGGTAACGGCGACCTTGAACTTGCGCGGCAGGAACTGAAATTCAGGGTGATCTGTCGACCACTGGCGGATCAACTCGGCGATGGGGCGCGGGTCCGCCACCTCATCTGCGGCGGCGCCTGCGAAATGATCTGCGGTGACATTGCGGATCGTGTTGCCGCTGGTCTGGATCGCGTGCATCTGTACCTCGGCCAGTGCGTCCAGAATATCGGGCACATCGGCCAGGTTGGGCCAATTGAACTGTATGTTCTGGCGCGTGGTGAAATGGCCATAGCCCTTGTCCCACCGCTCGGCGATCATGGCAAGCTGACGCATCTGGCGCGCGCTGAGCGTGCCGTAGGGAATCGCGACGCGCAGCATGTAGGCGTGCAGCTGCAGGTAGAGGCCATTCATCAGGCGCATCGGCTTGAACTCTTCCTCTGTCAGGCTGCCGTTGACGCGCCGAGCGACCTGGGCCCGGAACTGGCGATTGCGCTCGGCCACGAAAGCGGCGTCGAATTCGGAATACGTGTACATCAGCGTGTCCTTTCGGCTGGTGCCATGTTTCCACACGGAAACATGCGGAAAATCCGTGCGGATTTTCCTAGCGCGCCGCCTGCTTGCCGTGAAAATAGTTGGAGGGACCGGTGCGGCGGAACTCCTCGCGAAAATGCGTGGGCTGCGGGCCGGCGGCTCCGGGCGCGACATCGGCCAGATAGGCGCCGACAACCTCGCTTGCACGGCCTTGCGCGCCCAAAAGGCGTATGTCGGCATCGGCCTCGTCGGTCAGGATTTCGGCCTCGGACAGATGGCGCGTCCAGGTATCGGCCTCGGTCAGGTAGACGACGTCGCCTTCCAATAGCGCATTGGCTGTGACGACTTTTGAGGTAAATTCACGTGGCATCAGGCGGTCTCCTCGAGTGGGACTAGATTGGGCACGGGCACAATGCCCGGAATGATATGCGGCGTCAGACCTGCGCCATGACAGGCCGCGACAATCCGCGTATCGGGCGCGGAGGGCATGAGACAGAGGACATGTTCTCCGGCAACCGCGGCCTTGATCAGGGGTGCAGCATGGTCCGGCAGGGGGCCGAAAACGGCCTCGCGCCGGGCCAGCTCAAGCACGCCCGGCGACATGGTATCCCCGTGCAGCACCAGATCGGCCTCATGCAGAATGCGGCGCGTCTTGTGGGGCAGAAGCTCGGGGTCGCCGCTCGCGACGATTGCGAAGGTAATGCGGCCCGGCTCTGTACCTTTCCCGAGATGCTGCGCCAGCTGCGCGTCCAGGACGGTCTGCAAATCCTCGCCGCGCTCCAGCGCCTCGGGGCCGCTGCGGAAGAAAAATGCACTCCAGAAGGCGCGGCGGGCGCGGCCCATGGGCAGCGCCTCGGCGATACCTCGGAACGCACGCGCAGCACGGGCGAGGGGGCCAAGGCGGGCGGGCAGCATCGCCTCGATATCGGCCTTAATCGCGCGGGCCAGAACGGGCGCCGTGCCTTCGGTGCCGATGGCGATGGTCACGGGGTCGCGGTCGACAATGGCGGGCGTGATGAACTGGCTGCCGCTCAGATTGTCGACGATGTTTGTCAGTGCGCCGTCCGCGCGCGCCAACGCCACGGTGCGCGCATCCTCGGCGGCGTCCTCATCGGCGGCGTAGAAAAGCGCGGCGCAAAGCGCATCGCCCGGGTCCATGCGGCGACGCACGAGCGAAAGGCGGCCCGCGCCGGCCCAGCTTTCGATCTCGGGCGCGGGTGCTTCGGAAAAGACGGTCAGCCGCGCCTCGGTCTTCATCAGAAGACGCAGCTTGGCCAGCGCGGCATCACCGCCACCCGACAGCACCACGCGGCGCCCCTCCAGTGCTATGAAGATCGGAAAATGTCTCACACGATGCCCATTCCGTTTGACTTGCCCTCATATATAGAAAATATTCCCGGCAAAGCGCCATGGGGGCGCGCCAATAAGGACATACGTTCTAATTGGCGGGCTGCCGCGCAGAGAAATTCCACCAATCGGAGAAAACCGGAATGGCCGTTCGTCTGGATGATCTGGATCGGAAGATCCTTGGGCAGTTGCAAGAAGATGGGGGGCAGTCGCTGGACGATATCGCCAAATCCGTCGGCAGTTCCAAGACGCCGGTCTGGAACCGGATTCGCAAGATGCGCGAGGCCGGGGTCATCAAACATCAGACCTATTTGCTGGATGCCGAGGCACTGGGATTTGAGGCGTGCTTTTTCGTGCTGATCCGCACGTCCGAGCATGATGCGGAGTGGCAGCAGGCCTTTCTCAGGGCGCTGAAGGGCCGCCCCGAAGTGCAAGAGGCGCACCGGTTGGCGGGCGATATCGACTATATCCTGAAGGTGCGCGTCAGAAATGCGCGCGCCTACGACACGTTCTATCAGGCGCTGATCTCAGAGGTGAAAGTGCATAATGTGACCGCGCTCTTGTCGATGGAAGAGATCAAATCGACCACAATCCTGCCGCTATGATGCGCTAGACTGGGCTTCCAAGGCACTGATGATAGGAGAAAAATCATCCACGGACAGGCTGGCGCCGCCCACCAGCGCGCCGTCCACGTTTGATACAGCAAAAATCTCGGCGGCATTCGCGCCCTTGACTGATCCGCCATAGAGCAGACGCACCGACCGGCCCACTCCCGCGCCAAAGCGTCGCTCGATCCGGGTGCGGATAAAGTCATGCACCTCGCCGATTTGATCGGTGGTCGGCGTCAAGCCGGTGCCGATCGCCCAGCATGGCTCATAAGCGATCACGGTGTTTTCGCCCGTCGCGGTATCGGGGACCGAGCTGGAGAGCTGCCCGCCGATAATGTCGAGCGTGTTTTGCGCCTCGCGCTCGGCCAGGCTCTCCCCGACGCAGATGATGGCGATCAGGCCCGCCTCATGCGCGGCACGCGCCTTGGCGCGGACGTCATCACTTGTCTCGCCATGATCGGCGCGCCGCTCGGAATGGCCTAGAATGACGGCTCCGGCCCCAGCCGCACGCAGCATGTCGGCGGAAATGTCGCCGGTATGCGCACCGGCAGATTCTGAATGGCAATCCTGCCCGCCGATGGTGATGAGGGCCGCGTCAGAAAGCGCTGCCGCGGCGTCAATCAGGGTGAAGGGCGGACAGATCATGATATCGACAGCGCCACCACTGTGCGCACGGGCCAACGCCTCGAGCATGCCCAGCGTACTCCGCTCGCCGTTCATCTTCCAGTTGCCTGCTGCCAGTTTTCGCCGCATGCCCAATCCCCTCAGCTATCGATGCTCATCGCCTGCCTCGCCCAATCGCAAGCCGCGCCGCAATCGTCAAGCGCGGCTTCGGTGAAGGCACTCTAGCACTGGCCGAAGTGTTTTTGCGCGCAAACGGATGCAAGCCCGCGCAACAGCGCAGCGATCGCGGTGCAGCACCGTTATCGCGCTGCACCGCGCAAATCCGGCTATCCAAGAAGGTATGGCCCTGCAAAAGACCGCGCGAAAACCGGGCGCGGATTGCCTCTTTCGGGAAGCGTCACCCGTTTTGACCGAGCTTTTCGTCGAACTTGATCGATTCGCCGCAGCCGCACGCTTCGGTCACGTTGGGGTTGTGAAAGCGGAAGCCCGACTCGAGCAGGCTGACCTCGTAATCGATTTCGGTACCAAAGAGGAACATCTGCGCCATGGGCGCGATCATCACGCGCGCGCCTGCCGTCTCAACCACCTCGTCATGCGGGTCGACCTCGGTCACGTAGTCCATCGTGTATTCCATACCCGCGCAGCCACCCTTCTTGACGCCGATGCGCAAGCCTTGATGGCCATCCTTGGTCATGAGTTTCGAGATCTGCGCCGCGGCGCGATCTGTGATGGTGACGGCCTGTTTGCCGGGAATGCCAAACATCTGCTGCGTTCCTTTGCGTTTGAGACCAAGGTAAGGGCGCACCGCATGCTTCACAAGCGGCGCGGCATCCTTCTACATGAAGCCCAGTTCCAGCCGGGCCTCGTCGCTCATCATGTCCATGCCCCAGGGCGGCTCCCAGACGAGGCTGACATCGACCTGCTTGATGCCGTCCAGCGGCTCGATCGCGTCTGCAACCCAACCCGGCATTTCGCCCGCGACGGGGCAGCCGGGAGCGGTAAGTGTCATAATGACCTTCACTGCATTCTCGTCATCAATGTCGATCGTGTAGATCAGGCCCAGATCGTAGATATTCACCGGGATCTCCGGGTCGAACACCGAGCGGCAAGCCTCGACGATTTCTTCATATTTCGGATGCCCGGTCGAAGAGGGGGCGATCAGCGGGATACCCTCGAAGGGTTGTGGATTTTCGGTCATGTCACTTCCTGCACCTTTGCCTGAGTTTTTATATAGGGATTGTGACGCCATGCGTAAAGTGCGCCGCGCAGGGGTGCGTCACCCGGACTTGCGCTTGCGGATCGGAGTAGGGCGCACCCGCGCCTCAATCGTCTCGTAAAGCTTGCCGACGATATTCTTGCCGGTCGAGCCCTCGATTCCCTCGAAGCCAGGCGAGGAATTCACCTCAAGCACTTTTGGCCCCTTTTCGGCGCGCAAAAGGTCCACACCCGCCATGTTGAGGTTGAAGGCGCGCGCGGCGCGCAGGGCGGTCTCCCGCTCTTCCTTGGTGATGCGCACCGATTGCGCGCTGCCGCCGCGATGCAGGTTCGAGCGGAAATCGCCCTCGGCCCCGGTGCGCTTCATCGAAGCGACGACCTTGCCGCCGATCACGAGGCAGCGAATATCCTCGCCCGCCGCCTCCTTGACGAAATCCTGCACCAGGAAGTTGGCCTTGAGGCCGCGGAACGCGTCAATCACCGACTCCGCCGCCTTTTTCGTCTCGGCCAGCACGACGCCCTTGCCTTGTGTCGATTCCAGCAGCTTGACGATCAGCGGCGCAGTACCGACGAGGCCGATGATGTTGCCCGTATCGCGCGGGCTGGCGGCGAAGGCGGTGTTGGGCATGCCGATCTTGGCGCGGGCCATGATCTGGTGCGCGTGCAACTTGTCACGGCTGGCGACGATGCCGGCGCTGCCGTTGACGCAATAGGTGCCGATGGTCTCGAACTGGCGCAGGATCGCCGCGCCGTAGGGCGTGATCGAGGCGCCGATACGCGGGATCACGGCGTCAAAGCGTGGTAAACGCTTCCCGTCATAATGCACTTCGGGCGCCATCGCATTGATCGCCATGTAGCAGCGCGTAGTGTTGACGACCTCGACGGTATGCCCGCGCTTTTCGCCCTCCTCGACCAGCCGCTTGGTGCTGTAATTATCCTCGCGGCTGAGAACGGCGATGCGCAGGGCGCGGTCGGGCGCCTCGCTGCGCATCTTGGCGGTGGTGTAGACGTCATAGCTCAGCTCGGGCTGCAAAAACCGGTCCGTCGCCACGATCGAGATGTGATCCTTGAGCGCCTGACGGCCCAACAGCATCCGGCTGGCCATGCCGCCCCGGTTGGTCAGGGTGATCTCGATAGGCCAGCTATCGCCGTTTACTGCGAGAGGCGTCTCGATCACGAAGCGCGACTCGCTCTCGCCGTTGGACGAGGTCACATCGCGTCGATCGATAATCAGGGCAGAGCACGGAATGACCAGATCGTCGCGCCCCGGGATCGGATGGAGCGTGAAGCGCACCTTGGGGCGTGCGGCGGGCCCGAAAGTCTCGATGTCGAATGCGTGGAGCGCCGACGTGCGCGCACCTGTATCCACCTTGGCCCGCAACGCGGGCACGCCCAGCTTGGGAAGGGCTATCCACTCTTCCCATCCGAATTGTAGCTGTTCTGGGATCTCTGGTTGATCGGCACGGGACATGGCGGCATCCTTTCATTGACGTCGCTTGAAGTGCGGGAACCTAGCGCAATCGCCCAGAAGGTGAAAGTGCGCCCTTGGTCCCGAAAAGGACAGGCGCTACTGGATCAGTCGCGATTGATGTCGCCCCGCACACGCCGGACCTGACCTTTTTCCAACCGGAAATAGCGCCTCAGCCCAAGCCATGCACCCAAGGATAAAAGTGCCCAAAGCGCCAGGAGGAGCGGCAGCCCCATAAGGCCCGGCGCAAACACCAGGATAAGCCCCACCAGCGCTCCGCCAATGGCGAATCCGAGCGCCAGGAAGCCGGGCAGGACGATTTCGGTGATGCCCAGAAGGAGCGCAGCAGCAATCCAGACCCACCACAGCTGCCACAGCGGCAGGGTTTCCACAGCCTCGATCATGCCTTGCCCTTGAGCATGGAAAACGCGTTGCCAAACGCCTCGAGCGCATTCGCGGGCACGAGGATGGTCGAGGAAGACGGGCTGGCGCCCAGCTTGTTCAGCGCCTCGACCTGTTTCAGCGCCACCTGGTATTGCGCCGCCTCGAGGCCGTTATCGGCAATGGCGCGTGCGACGACGGAGGTGGCGTAGGCTTCGGCGTCGGCGGCGATGCGGCGGGCCTTGGCGATCTGCTCGGCGGCATAAAGCTCGGCGTCGGCATTGAGTTCGACGGCGCGCTTTTGCCCCTCGGCTTCGGTCACGTGGGCGCGGCGGGCACGCTCGGCGTTCAGCTGTTGCAGCATCGCATCTCGGGTGGCCTGATCGAGGTTCACATCCAGGATCTCGGCGCGTGTCACCTCGATGCCCCAGTTATCCACGGCATCCTCGACCGAGTTCTTGATCGTCTGGATCAGTTGCGCGCGGTTCGATTGCACCTCGTCGAGGTCCATCTTGCCCATCTCGGCCCGCACGATACCGGCGACGGTCGTGGCGATGGCGCCGTCGATGTCGCGGATGCGATACACCGTCTTTTCCGGCTGCACGATGCGGTAGAAGACCGAGCTGTCGACCTGCACCAGTACGTTATCCTTGGTGATCGCGTCCTGGCTGGCGGTGGGCAATTGCCGCTCAAGGATGGAAATGCGGTGCGCGACCTTGTCCAGAAACGGCACGATCATGTTGATGCCCGGCCCCAGCACCGAATGCAGTCGGCCGAACCGCTCGACCACGTGCTGTTCGGATTGCGGCACGATCTGGATCGCCTTGAAGATGGCGATGATGATCAGGATCGCCAGCAAGATATAGAGAAGGTTCGATGAGAGCAGCTCGGCAACGGCGTCTTGGGTCATGTACAGGCTTTCTGAAAAAGGGCGCGGCGAATGGCTTTTGCAAAGCAGAGTAATGCGCTTTATGCAGCGGCAAAAGTGAATAAGGGCTTGAGGCGATGACAAAGCGGATCGAATTTCAGCTGGCGGCGACCGACGGCGCCGCGCGCACCGGCACCATCCGCACGACGCGCGGCGATATCCGCACGCCCGCGTTCATGCCGGTCGGCACCGCCGCCACCGTCAAGGCGATGATGCCCGAAAGCGTCGCGGCCACCGGCGCCGACATCCTTCTGGGCAATACCTACCACCTGATGCTGCGCCCCACGGCCGAGCGGATCGCGCGGCTGGGCGGGCTGCATGATTTCATGAACTGGCAGGGTCCGATCCTGACCGATAGTGGCGGCTTTCAGGTGATGAGCCTTGCGGACTTGCGCAAGCTGACCGAGGAGGGCGTCGCCTTTCGCAGCCATATCGACGGATCGAAGCATATGCTGACGCCCGAGCGGTCGATGGAGATCCAGAAGCTGCTGGGCAGCGATATCGTGATGTGTTTCGACGAATGCCCGGCGCTGCCGGCCACCGACAAGGCCGTTGCCGAAAGCATGGAGCTATCGATGCGGTGGGCGCGCAGGTCGAAAGAGGCGTTCGGCGACCGGCCCGGTCATGCGCTTTTCGGCATCATGCAGGGCGGTGTGACACAAGAACTTCGCGGTATAAGCGCCGAGAAACTCAAGGAGATCGGCTTTGACGGCTATGCGATCGGCGGCCTGGCGGTGGGTGAGGGTCAAGAGGCCATGTTCGGCGTTTTGGACTACGCGCCCGCCATGCTGCCCGAGGACAAACCGCGCTACCTGATGGGCGTGGGCAAGCCCGATGACATCGTGGGCGCCGTCGCGCGCGGTGTCGACATGATGGATTGCGTGCTGCCCAGCCGCTCGGGCCGCACCGGGCAGGCCTGGACCCGGCAAGGCCAGGTCAACATCAAGAACGCGCGCCACGCGGACGATCCGCGCCCGCTGGACGAGCATTGCACATGCCCCGCCTGCCGCAACTATAGCCGCGCCTATCTGCACCACGTTTTCCGCGCGCAAGAAATGATTAGCGGCATGCTGTTGACGTGGCACAACCTGCATTACTACCAAGAGATCATGTCGGGCATGCGCCAAGCGATTGCCGCGCAGCGCTTTGATGCGTGGCAGCAGGGTTTTCACAGCACTCGTGCGATGGGCGATATCGAGCCGCTCTGATCACCTGTAAGCCAAGCTTTCAGATCATCACGAAAACTGATGCAGTTGCGCCTTGCTGCGGCGCAGCGCGTTCTTACCTGTGAGGCCACACAGCAACATCTCCGAAAGGCATTTCAAGATGACCGATAAGCTATTCACCCCCATCGACGCCGGCGCCATCCACGCGCAGAACCGCGTCGTGATGGCCCCGCTGACCCGCAACCGTGCCGATAATGTGACCGGTGAAGTGGGCGACATGCATGTCGATTACTACCGCCAGCGCGCCGGCGCCGGCATCATCATTACCGAGGCCACGCAGATCAGCCCCGAAGGCAAAGGGTATTTCCAGACCCCCGGCATTCACACCGAGGGGCAGGTGGCCGCATGGCGGCGCGTCACCGATGCCGTCCACGAGGCGGGCGGGAAGATCGTTGTTCAGCTGTGGCATGTCGGGCGCATCAGCCACACGTCTTTGCAGTTGAATGGCGCACAGCCTGTGGCCCCTTCGGCAATCGCGGCTGACGTACAGACCTTCACCGCAGATGGCTTTGCCGACACCTCGACGCCCCGCGCGCTGGAGCTGGACGAGATGCCGCGCCTGATCGCCGATTTTGTTCATGCGGCCCAGATGGCCAAGAAGGCCGGCTTCGACGGCGTCGAGGTGCATGGCGCCAATGGCTACCTGCTCGACCAGTTCCTCAAGACCGGCAGCAACCACCGGACCGATGCCTACGGTGGCAGCCCCGAAAACCGCGCGCGTCTGCTACTCGAAGTGCTTGAGGCCGTGACCAAGGTCTGGGGCGGCAACCGCACCGGCCTGCGCCTGTCGCCATTTTCGCCTGCGAACGGGATCGAGGATGCGAATCCGCAAGAGACGTTTGAATACCTGGTCCCGCAGCTCAACCGTTTTGGCCTAGCCTATCTACACATGATCGAAGGCGCCACCGGCGGCTCGCGCGAGTTGACCGAGGGCCAAAGCCTGGCCGCGCTGCGGAAGCTTTTTGACGGGGTCTATATGGGCAACAACGGCTATGACCGCGCCATGGCGATCGACATGGTCGAGAGCGGCAAGGCGGATATGGTGGCCTTCGGCGTGCCTTTCATCGCCAACCCCGACTTGCCCGAGCGGCTGCGCCAAAACGCACCGCTGAACAAGCCGGACAAGGACACCTTCTACGGCGGCGGGCGCGAGGGATATACGGATTATCCGAGCCTGCCAGAAACGGTCGCCTGACACCCATCGGGGGCGGCCCGCCGCCCCCGACCATCACGGGCCGCGATTTTTGCGAAAAATCGATCTGTCCAGTGCTTGCCCCCGGCCCGGCGTCAGGCCATTCTGCGCCAAAGGTTGAAAGGGGCCGGTCACTGCCCCAGATTATAGCGACAGATGGAGAGGGCATGGTCGCCGCCGAGCGGGGCCTGACCCTCTTGCCAAGAAAGGGCCGGATAAAATCCCTGCCCGATGCATAAGGAAAGAGCATGAAAGAGCCTCTCAACTCCTCCTACCCGGTGTTGCCGCTGCGCGATATCGTGGTGTTCCCGCACATGATCGTGCCGCTTTTCGTGGGCCGCGAGAAATCCGTGCGCGCGCTGGAAGAGGTCATGTCCGATGACAAGCAGATCCTGCTGTCGAGCCAGATTGATCCCAGCGTCGACGATCCTGACGCCGAAGGCATCTATAAGGCCGGCGTTCTGGCCAATGTCCTGCAACTGCTGAAACTGCCGGACGGCACCGTCAAGGTGCTGGTCGAGGGTGTCGCGCGGGTGCGGATCACCGAATATATCGAGAATGACGATTTCTTCGAGGCGCGCGCCGAGTATCTGACCGAGATGCCGGGCGATGCAACGACGATCGAGGCGCTTTTGCGCTCGGTCACATCCGAGTTCGAGCGCTACGCCAAGGTCAAGAAGAACGTCCCCGAAGAGGCCCTGACCGCCGTATCCGAGGCCGACGATCCCGCACGTCTGGCCGATCTGGTCGCCGGTCATCTGGGCATCGAGGTCGAGCAGAAGCAGGAGCTTCTGGAGACGCTGAGCGTCAGCGAGCGGCTGGAGAAGGTTTATGGCCTGATGCAGGGCGAGATGAGTGTTCTGCAGGTCGAGAAAAAGATCAAGACCCGCGTGAAATCGCAGATGGAGCGCACCCAGCGTGAATACTACCTGAATGAGCAGATGAAGGCCATTCAGAAGGAGCTGGGCGATGGCGAGGATGGCGAAGGCGAAGTGGCCGAGCTGGAAAAGCGCGTCTCCGAGACCAAGCTGAGCAAGGAAGCGCGCGAGAAGGCCGATGCCGAGCTGAAGAAGCTGAAAAACATGAGCCCGATGAGCGCCGAGGCGACAGTGGTGCGCAACTACCTTGACTGGATGCTGTCCATTCCGTGGGGCGTCAAATCCCGCGTCAAGAAGGACTTGGCCCGCGCCGAAAAGGTGCTGGACGATGACCACTATGGTCTCGAAAAGGTCAAGGAGCGCATCGTCGAATATCTCGCCGTGCAGCAACGCTCGAAGAAGCTGAAAGGCCCGATCATGTGCCTCGTCGGCCCTCCGGGCGTCGGCAAGACGTCGCTGGGCAAGTCCGTGGCCAAGGCGACGGGGCGCGAGTTCATCCGCATCTCGCTTGGCGGTGTGCGCGACGAATCCGAGATCCGTGGCCACCGGCGCACGTATATCGGCTCGATGCCGGGCAAGATCATCCAGGCTCTGAAAAAGGCCAAGACGACGAACCCGCTGATCCTGCTCGATGAGATCGACAAGATGGGCCAGGACTTCCGTGGCGATCCCGCGTCGGCCATGCTTGAGGTGCTTGACCCCGAGCAGAACGGCACCTTCGTCGATCACTATCTGGAGGTCGAATATGACCTTTCGAACGTGATGTTCCTGACCACGTCGAACAGCTACAACATGCCGGGCCCGCTGATGGACCGGATGGAGATCATCCCGCTGGCCGGCTATACCGAGGACGAGAAGCGCGAGATCGCCAAGCAGCATCTGCTGTCGAAACAGGTCAAGAACCATGGCCTCAAGAAGGGCGAGTTCGAGCTGACGGACGCGGCGCTCACGGACATCATCCGCTACTACACCCGCGAGGCGGGGGTGCGGAACCTCGAGCGCGAGATCGCAAAAGTGGCGCGCAAGGCGGTGACCAAGATCATCAAGAAGGAGGTCACGTCGGTTGTTGTGACGCCGGACAACCTCAGCGACTACCTGGGCGTGCGCAAGCACAAGTTCGGGCTTGCCGAGGATGCCGATCAGGTCGGTGTCGTCACGGGCTTGGCCTACACCTCGGTCGGTGGCGAGCTTCTGAATATCGAAGCGCTGCGCCTGCCGGGCAAGGGTCGGATGAAGACCACCGGCAAGCTGGGCGACGTGATGAAGGAGTCGATCGACGCGGCCAATTCCTACGTTCGCTCGGTCGCGCCCGCCATCGGGATCAAGCCGCCACGGCTGGAGAAGTGGGATATCCACGTCCACGTCCCCGAAGGTGCTACGCCCAAGGATGGCCCGAGCGCAGGTCTTGCCATGGTGACCTCCATCGTGTCGGTGCTCACGGGCATTCCGGTGCGCAAGGATATCGCCATGACCGGCGAAGTGACGCTGCGCGGCAACGCGCTGCCCATCGGCGGTCTGAAGGAAAAGCTGCTGGCGGCGCTACGCGGCGGGATCAAGACGGTTCTCATTCCCCAAGAGAATGAGAAGGATCTGACCGAGATCCCGGACAATGTGAAGGAGGGGCTGGACATCATCCCCGTGACACATGTTCGCGATGTCCTGCGCCTTGCGCTGACCCGCGCGCCCGAGCCCATCGAGTGGGACGAGGCCGCCGAGGAGGCCGCCGCTGCCGAAGCGGCGTTGAAGGCCGGGCCGGACGGTACTGGCGCGACAGCACATTAAGCCGCGCCACATTGATGCGAATACGGGGGGCGCCTGACAGGGCGCCCCTTTTTTCATATTAATTTCAACTTATTGCGCGGCAAAGGTCACGCCGGGGATCAGTTGGCGCTGATCAGGGCGGTCAGAAACACAAGTGCCGTCAAGGACAATGCCACGATCTCTGCCTGATTGGCCGATGAACTCGCGGTTTCGGCTTCGATGATGGCGGGCTCCATGACGGGCTCGGCCAGGTTACCCGCCATAACAGGTGCGGCGGCGAAGGTGGCGGCGGCAATGGCCGCCAAGCAATAGGTTTTCATGGTGTTATCCCCCAAGGTTTTGGCGCGCGCCTTACCATGGTTGTCCCATAAATGACGCGGCACCCATTCAAGCCCCGCGCAAAGCGCGTTCAATAGGTTTGCAGTATCATGACGTTACGTCAAGAGCGATCAGATCAGGCGTCCACCGTCTTCCAGGCGCTGTAGATCGGCCAACAGGGCGCGATAGGTCTTTTCCGCCCGCACGACCCGCGCCGAAGGAAGCGCGGGCGTTTCGACGCGGATCAGAGCCTCGAACGCGAGAAAGAAGGGCAGAGTATGGCTGCGCTCCAACGGCGATAGCCCAAACGCATGCGCGAAGCTTTGCAGGCAGTCATGGTCGACGCCAAGCACGGTTTTGCCCGACAGACGCAGGCGCCGCCGCCCCATATGCATCGCAAAGCGGGCGATATCCTTCAACACCGGCATCCGGCGCGAGCCGCCAAGGTCGATCCCCGTCAGGCGCGTACCGTAGCAGATCAGATTGTTCGGATGAAAATCTCCGTGACAGATCGCGGCGCGCCAGGGCGCGTCGGCAATGATCGGTGCGATCCGTTCCATATGGGCCAGAATACCGGCTTCGACCTCACGCAATGCCGCGAAGGGTTGCTGCTGCGCGGCGCGGGACGCGCGGTTGATCCACCGTTGGGGCTGCGCGATTTGCCAGTCCTCGCTGGACTGGGTGCTGGCCCGCAGCCATGCAGCGGCGGGCGCCATGAACGCTGGCCGCGCCTTGGCATCGAGGCTGTAGAGCAGCTCCATGAGGGGCGTGCCAGGAACCGCCTCCTGCACCGTGACGCCAGCGTCGGGCGCGGCGCAGATCGGTTCGGGAACGCGCAGATCGCCAACAGACATAAGCGGCCAAAGGCGCTGCATCTCGTCCCATTCCCTTTGCGCATCGCCTGCCTCGGGCGCGAGGTGAACGCGAAAGATCACGTCGCGGCCCTCAAGCTGGCCGCGCAGGATCGCGCGTTTGTCTTTGACGAGACGCAGAAGATCCGTGGGGTTGGCGCCGCTCAGACGCGGCTCTTGCCGTGCGGCCTTTGCCAGCAGCGCCGCGATGCGCTGCGTTGCGTCGAGATCGGGGATCGGGGGCAGGGGCGCGCTCATGGGCGCAGTCAATCGCAGGGCTTGGGCGCGGTCAAGCGCAGCAAAGGGATCCCCAGCGCGATTGAACCCCTCTGGCGGCGCGTCTATGGTGGCACGAGAGAATGAAACACCAGCCATGAGGCCCGACATGAGCGACACACCCGTAGCCGAGATGACCTTCGAGCAGGCAATGGCCGAGCTGGAGCAGGTGGTAGGCCGGCTGGAGCGCGGAGATGTGGCGCTGGACGAGTCGATCACCCTCTACGAGCGCGGCGCCGCCTTGAAAAAGCGCTGCGAATCCAAGTTGAAAGAGGCGGAAGAAAAGGTGGCTGCGATCACCCTCGATGCCGAGGGAGAGCCTGCGGGGCTCAAGCCCGTGGACGGGCTTTAGGCGCCGTGGACGCCGAAATCAAAGGCGCGCAGCGAGCGGTCGAGGCGCATCTTGATCACGTTCTGGCCCCGTTCGGGACCTCGGATGTGGCCGAGGCGATGCGCCACGCGACGCGCGGGGGCAAGCGGCTGCGCGCATGCCTTGTACTGCAATCGGCCAAGCTGCACGGTGTGTCCGAGGCTCAGGCAATCTGGCCCGCGACCGCCATCGAGGCGATGCATGCCTATAGCCTCGTCCATGACGATCTGCCCTGCATGGATGATGATGACGCGCGGCGCGGCCAGCCTACAGTGCATGTCAAATGGGACGAGATGACCGCCGTCTTGACGGGCGACGCGCTTCAGGCGCTGGCCTTTCAGTTGGCCGCCCATCCCGAGGCGGGCAGCGCCGAGGTGCGGGCCGATCTGGCGCTGAGCCTGGCGCGTGCCGCTGGGGCGCAAGGCATGGTCTTGGGCCAGGCTCTCGACATGGCGGCTGAGCGTCCGGGTGCGGCGCTGGACCTTGAACAGATCAGTGCCCTGCAAGCGGGCAAGACCGGCGCGCTTTTCGAATGGAGCGCCGGGTCCGGCGCGCGGATGGCGGGCGCCGATCCCGGGCCGATGATCCGCTATGCCGCTGCCATGGGGCAGGCCTTCCAGATCCATGATGATGTGATTGATGTGACAGGTGACGCGGCCTCTGCCGGCAAGGCCGTGGGCAAGGATGCGGCGGCGGGCAAGGCAACCTTCGTCTCGCTTTTGGGTTTGGATGGCGCGCGCGCGCGGGCGGAGGCGTTGGTTGACGAGGCGGATGCGGCGCTATCTCCTTACGGTGAGGGTGCCGATCCCTTGCGGCGCATCGCGCGCTTCGCTATCTCGCGTGACAACTGACGCCAAGCCCCGCTGACCTGACGCCCCGAGGAGGGGAGTGCCATGACGACCGATGCCGACAGGGCGCCGAAAACGCCGCTGCTTGACCGTATCTCGACCCCGACCGACATGAAGCGCCTCAGCGATGGCGATCTTGCGCGCCTTGCCGATGAGCTGCGGGCCGAGACCATCCATTCCGTATCGCAGACGGGTGGGCATCTGGGCGCGGGACTGGGCGTTGTCGAATTGACAGTTGCCCTGCATGCGGTCTTTGATGCGCCTCGGGACAAGATCATCTGGGACGTCAGCCATCAAAGCTATCCGCACAAAATCCTGACCGGACGCCGCGACCGGATGAAGACCATTCGACAGAAGGACGGCCTTAGCGGTTTCACCAAACGCTCCGAGTCGCCCTATGACCCTTTCGGCGCTGCGCATTCCAGCACGTCCATTTCGGCGGCGCTCGGCTTTGCCGTGGCGCGCGATCTGGGCGGCGCTTGCGAGACGGAGCATGGCGATGCGGTGGCCATCATTGGCGATGGCGCGATGAGCGCGGGCATGGCCTTTGAGGCGCTCAACAACGCGGGCGGTCTGGGCAAGCGGATGTTCGTCATCCTCAACGACAATGAGATGTCGATCGCGCCGCCCGTCGGGGCACTGTCCTCGTACCTGTCACGTCTCTACACCGAGCAGCCGTTTCAGGAGCTCAAGGCCGCCGCCAAGGGCGCAGTCTCGCTTCTGCCCGGACCTTTTCAGCAAGGCGCGCGCCGCGCCAAGGAAATGCTTAAGGGGCTTGCCGTCGGTGGCACGCTTTTCGAGGAGCTTGGGTTCTCGTATCTCGGCCCCATCGACGGGCACGATATGGAGCAACTTCTGCCGATCCTGCGCACCGTCCATCAGCGCGCGACGGGTCCGATGCTGATCCATGTGCTGACCAAGAAGGGCAAGGGCTATGCGCCCGCCGAAGGCGCCGACGATGGCGGCCACGCGACCGCGAAATTCGATGTGGCTACGGGCAAGCAATCAAAACCGCCCAGCAATGCGCCCAGCTATACGTCGGTCTTCGGGCGCGAACTGGCCGCGCATGCCAGCCGCGATGATCGTATCGTCGCCGTCACCGCCGCCATGCCCGATGGCACCGGACTTGGCCTCATGGCCGAGCGGTATCCCAGCCGCACCTTCGATGTCGGAATTGCCGAGCAACACGCCGTCACCTTTGCCGCCGGTATGGCGGCAGGCGGCTTGCGCCCCTTTTGCGCGCTTTATTCGACCTTTCTGCAGCGCGGCTATGATCAGGTCGTGCATGATGTGGCAATTCAGCGTCTGCCAGTGCGCTTTGCCATCGACCGTGCCGGGCTGGTCGGGGCTGATGGCGCGACCCACGCGGGCAGCTACGACATAGCATTTCTCGCTAATTTGCCCGGTTTCGTGGTCATGGCAGCGGCAGACGAGGCCGAGCTGGTGCATATGGTGGCCACCGCTGCGGCACATGACGATGGCCCCATCGCGTTCCGTTATCCACGGGGCGAAGGCGAGGGCGTCACCATGCCCGAGCGGGGCGAGATCCTTGAGATCGGCAAGGGCCGAATGATCGAAGAGGGCAGCCGCGTCGCAATCCTCAGCTTTGGCACGCGTCTGGGCGAAGTGCGCCGCGCCGCGGAGGCATTGCGCGCACGGGGAATTAGGCCCACCATCGCCGATGCACGCTTTGCCAAACCACTGGATCGCGACATGATCTTGCAGCTTGCGGCCGATCACGAAGCGCTGATCACGGTAGAGGAGGGCGCTGTCGGCGGCTTTGGCAGCCATGTCGCTCAGCTTTTGTCAAACGAGGGCGTGTTCGACCACGGTCTGAAATTCCGCTCGATGGTTTTGCCGGACATCTTCATTGATCAGGCCAGCCCCGCGGATATGTATAGCGTCGCCGGGATGAGCGGCGCCCAAATCGAGGCCAAAGTGTTGGAACTGCTCGATATCGCTCAGATTGCGGACAAGCGGGCCTAAGACCGTCGCGGGGCCGACCCTTTGATCGGGTCTTTTCTTGGTGCCATTTCGGCTTAGATCAGAAATATGCTGATCGCACGTTTCATCGCCGCGTGGCTATTGTTGGCCGCGCCTGTCATGGCCCAGACACTCGACGGGCCGGATGGCCCCTTGCCGGTGACGCCAATGGCCGATGGTCTGGAAGGTCCATGGTCCTTTGCATTTCTGCCGGACGGCGGTGTGCTGATTACCGAAAAGCAGGGGCGTCTATGGCTTGTTCGGGACGGCGCGAAGACCGAGATCACCGGTGTCGGACCCATTGCACAGATCGGGCAGGGTGGTCTTCTGGATGTTCTGGTCCCCCACGACTTCGCGCAGTCCCGGCAACTTTATTTCAGCCATGCCGTCCCGCAGGGCCGCAGCGGAGGCACGGCGCTCGCCCGAGCGATCCTGCCCCAAGGCGCGACGGCGCTGCAAGAGTGGACGGTCCTTTACCAAATTGCCGAGGGCAGTCGCGGCGGCACACATTTCGGCTCGCGCCTTGTCGAGGCGCCGGATGGAATGATCTTCATGACCGTCGGTGAACGCGGCGATCGGCCCTCGGCGCAGGATTTGAGCCGTGAGAACGGCAGCGTTCTCCGCCTGACGCGCGAAGGAGCACCCGCCCCTGGCAATCCGTTTGCCGGGCAAGAGGGTGCAAGGGACGCGATTTGGTCTTATGGACATCGCAACCCACAAGGTGCGGCGCTTGACGCGTCGGGCCGACTTTATGTCACCGAACACGGCGCGCGCGGCGGAGACGAGGTGAACCGCATCGAAGAAGGCGCCAACTATGGCTGGCCGGTCATCTCTTACGGTCGTCACTATTCCGGTGCACGCATCGGTGAGGGAACCGAAAAGCCTGGCATGGCGCAGCCGGAATTTTACTGGGATCCCAGCATCGCGCCGTCGGGCCTGATGATCTACTCGGGCGCTCTGATCCCCGAATGGGAGGGCGACTTCTTTACCGGCTCGCTCAAATTCGGCTTTATCTCGCGTCTTTCGGGTGATCCGCTGACCGAGATCCAGCGCCTGGATTCGCCCGAAACCGAGCGTCTGCGCGATATTCGCGAGGGGCCGGACGGCGCGATCTGGTGGCTGAGCGAAGGGCAGGGCGCGCTCTACCGCATGGCGCCCTAATGTCTAGACCGACAGGCGCGACGAATGCGAGCCGCGTTCGCGGTATGGCGTGGTATTGTAATGCGCACGATAGCATTTCGAGAAATGCGACGGCGACGAAAACCCGCAGGCAAGCGCCACGTTGATTACCGTCATATCCGTTTGCATCAAGAGGTTGCGGGCCTTTTGCAGGCGAAGTTCCATGTAATACCGCTTGGGCGAACGCGACAGATACCGGCGAAAGAGCCGCTCGAGCTGGCGCGTCGACATGCCGGCATCGCGCGCGAGCGTTGCGGGACTGATCGGCTCTTCGATATTGCCTTCCATCATCTGGATGACCTGGCTCAGCTTGGGATGGCGCACGCCGATGCGCGTCGGCACCGACAGGCGCTGCGTATCCTGATCGGTGCGGATGGACGAATAAATCAGCTGGTCGGCCACGGCATTGGCCAGCTTTTCGTCATGGTCCTGCGCGATGATGTTCAGCATGAGGTCGATCGAGGACGTGCCGCCCGCCGTCGTCATGCGGTTTCCGTCCACGGTAAAGACCGATTTGGTCAGCGTCACCTCCGAGAACTCCTCGGCAAAACTGTCGTGATTTTCCCAGTGGATCGTCGCGCGCTTGCCATCCAGCAGGCCCGCGCGCGCCAGAACGTAGGATGCCGTGCAGAGCCCGCCCATTTTCAGTCCGCGCCGCGCCTCGCGGCGGAGCCAATTCATGACTTTTTTTGTGGCGGCTTTCTGAATCTCGATCCCGCCGCAAACCAGAACGGTGTCATCGCGGCTGAGCTCGCCCAAAGGGCCGTCCAGTTGAAAACGCGATCCCGCCGAGCAGGCGATCACGTCTTCGCTGTCGCCGATAACGGACCACTCATATAGCGGCTTTTCCGCCATTCTGTTGGCAATACGCAGACATTCGATCGCCGCGGCAAAGCTGAGAAGCGTGAAGTTCGGAACCAGAACAAAGACAAAGCGACGCGGCGGCTGCGCCTTGGCGGGCGTGGCGGAGGACGAGGGCTTGCGCGGGTCACTTTGCATGCAGGACGCCTTGAAAATGCGAGGTCGTTGATCGGGTGTTCCACAAAATGGGTGCGATTGACAATAGTTGCGCTTAGAAATCCACGCGAGGCGGCGATTATTCGTGTGGCGCTGCGCACGGGCCTTTGCTATGCAACCGTTTCAGAATTGCCCAAGGCGGAGTGGATGTCATGGCTGAATGGACAAAATCCGACTGGCGCGCGCTGCCGCGCGTACAGATGCCCGAATATACCGATCAGGCGACGCTTGAGAGCGTCGAAGCGCAGCTGGCGCAGTTTCCCCCGCTGGTCTTTGCAGGCGAGGCGCGCCGGTTGAAGGCGCAGCTGGGCGCGGCGGGCCGCGGCGAGGCGTTCTTGCTGCAGGGCGGCGATTGCGCCGAGGCGTTCGAGCAGTTCAGCGCGGATGCGATCCGCGACACGTTCAAGGTCATGCTGCAGATGGCGATGGTGCTGACCTTCGCGGCCAAGGTGCCGGTGGTCAAGGTGGGCCGCATGGCCGGCCAATTCGCCAAGCCGCGCAGCGCCCCGACCGAAACGGTGGACGGTGTCGAGCTGCCCAGCTATCGCGGCGACATCATCAACGAGCTGGCCTTCTCCGAGGCGGCGCGCATGCCCAACCCGGCCAACATGCTGCGGGCCTATACGCAGTCTTCGGCCACGCTCAATTTCCTGCGCGCCCTGTCAAAGGGCGGCTACGCGGACATGAACAAGGTCCATAGCTGGACGCTCAGCTTTACCGAGGGCGAGAAGGCCGCGCGGTTCCGCGAGATGGCGGGCCGGATCACCGACGCGCTTGATTTCATGCGGGCGGCGGGCATCAATGACGGCGCGACCGATGCGCTTCAGACGGTCGATTTTTATACCAGTCATGAATCGCTTCTGCTGGAATACGAGCAGGCGCTGACGCGGCTCGACACCACATCGGGCAACTGGCTTGCCGGATCGGGCCACATGATCTGGATCGGCGACCGCACGCGTCAGCCTGACGGCGCGCATGTCAATTTTGCCAGCGGCGTGCTGAACCCCATTGGCTTGAAATGCGGTCCTTCGATGACCGAAGACGACCTCAAGGCGCTGCTTCAGAAATTGAACCCCAAGAACGAGCCGGGCCGTCTGACCCTGATCGCACGTTTCGGTGCAGGCAACGTGTCCGAACATTTGCCGCGCCTCATCCGCTGCGTACGCGAGGCAGGTGCGACCGTGACATGGGTCTGCGATCCGATGCACGGCAACACCGTCAAATCCGCGTCTGGCTACAAGACGCGGCCCTTCGATGCCGTCCTGCGCGAGGTGCGCGAGTTTTTTGCGGTCCACAAGGCCGAGGGGACAGTGCCCGGCGGCGTGCATTTCGAGATGACGGGCCAGGACGTGACGGAGTGCATTGGCGGCGTTCAGGCCGTGACCGACGAAAACCTCAGCGATCGCTATCACACGGCTTGCGATCCGCGGCTCAATGCGTCGCAATCGCTGGAGTTGGCGTTTTTGGTCGCCGAAGAGCTATCCGTGCTGCACGATGCCCGGCAGTCCGAAGCGGTCTGAGCGCGTCTAAAAGTCAGGTTGGAGGGCGCGTGAGGGAAACCTCGCGCGCCTTTTTTCATAGATTATGTGATCCGCAGGCCTTGCCGGTCGTCCGTGAGGTGACTAATTTTTCAGCTTTTTTGCTACCGCAGCATGAATATGCGGCAGCGCAGCGAAAAAGCCTTGCACTTGTGGCGAGGGCACATTGCCGCCGCGCGTGATCCCGTGCTGTTCTAAGAAGGCAAAAGGATCAATGCGATACCTCCTCCCATCGCGATCTGGCTGCAGCTTCTGCGCGGGGCGGCTCCTCCCACGTCGCGCGGATAAACAAATGGTAGCGTCCGATATCCTCCTCCCATCGGTGCGCTACCGATAAGAAACGGTCCAACAGGGCATGGCCGGGCGGGTAAACCGCTCGGCCGCTTTGCTTGTCTCGAGTGTGGCGGGGCGCGTCAGCCCTTGATCAGGCGCAGATAGGGCCGCTCGGACGCGCTGCGCGCAGCGGGCTCGACGTGCTGAGCGGGCACATCTTCCGGACCGCTATCCGAGACAAGACGCGGCGCCGCATCGGGCAGGCCTTCGCCCTCCAGTGGCGTGACCTCAGCATGGCTGATCTCGAAGCGGCGCGGGCCGCGCCCGATCGTGCCGTTGGTTACCAAGCATCCCAAGGCGCGCGAGATATCCCCCAGATCGCTGCGCAGCGGCAGCATGATCATCGTGCCGCTTAGGGCAGGCGCGCCGGGCCGTGCGGCACTGGTCAGCGTCAGGCGCAAGGTGGCGGGCTGATCGAAGAGGCAGACAAGGTGATGGGCCAGAGCATCGCGTGCGCCAGGCTCCAGAAAGGCGCTGATCGGCATGCCGCGCACCTCCATCCCCATCAGATCGGTCAGATGGCCCCCCGCGATACGCAGCCGGGCAAGGCCGGGCGCGATCCGCTCGGTCACGAAAGCATGGCTGAGCAACGGCTCGATCCCGCGCGGGTCGATATCCGAGCGGCGCGGCACCAGCGCACCGTGGCGCTTTTCTTTCCAATAAGCCTCGAATGCCTCCAACTGGGGCGCGAAAGGTGAGGGTCGTGCAGCGTCGCCTGCAATAATTTCCCCAGGGTCCTTGGTCATGTCCTCATACCTTTCAAAACATCCGGTCGCTGCCGCACTCAACCGACCTTGGACAAACCGCCGCAAGGCCACCCCGGTTCCCGCCTGCCGCCGATGCGGCCCATCAATCCCGAGTCGGATTGTTCGGTGCGCTCAGGTTGCCATAGATGTCGGCGCATTTGTCTAAAATCCTATCCAATTGGTTAACCTTGGCGGAGGACCGCGCGCGGAGCTTTCATATTTGCGATGCCCCCAAGCCGCGCGGCTGGTCACTTACGGCACGCGCCGCGCGTCTTGCCTCCTCGGCGGAGGCAGCTTAGGACGGGTGCAAATGCCCTCCTTCGGAGCCAAGTCCAGATGCCCGACACGTCAGCCAACACCCAGCATCCCGGCACGCCCCAATCCATGACAGCCTTTGCAGCGGGCAGGGGCAATGCCCTTGGCCATGACTGGGCATGGGAGCTGCGCAGCGTCAACGGCAAGGGCCTCGATCTGCGCCTGCGGGTGCCCGACTGGATCACCGGGCTGGAGGCGGCGCTGCGGGCGCGCCTGTCGGCGGCGTTGGGGCGGGGCAATGTGACACTTTCGCTGCGCGTCAGCTCGGCAGAGGCGGGTGGGCGCATGGCTGTGAACACCGCGCAGCTCGATGCGGCGCTTGATGCCATGGCAGAGGTCGAGGCGCGGGCCATGGCGCGCGGTCTGTCGCTGGCCCCCGCACGGCCCGGCGATATCCTGGCCCTGCGCGGCGTGCTGGAAACCGCGAGCGCGGATACCGACACCGAAGCGCTCAGCGCCGCGCTGCTGGCGGATTTCGACGCGGTGCTTGGCGATTTTCTGGCGATGCGCGCCGATGAGGGCGCCGCCCTCGCTGCGCTGCTCGGCGCCCATCTGGACGAGATCGCACGCCTCACGGCCAGCGCGGCCAAGGTCGCCGAAGCGCGTCGCCCCGAGGCCGCCGCAGCCCTCACCGCTGCGCTCTCCCGCGTGATGGAGGATGCCAGCGGCGCCGATCCGGACCGCGTGGCGCAGGAGCTGGCCATGATGGCGGTCAAGGCGGATATCACCGAAGAGATCGGGCGCCTTGATGCGCATGTCGCGGCGGCGCGCGCCCTTCTGGCCCATGATGGACCTGTCGGGCGCAAGCTGGATTTTCTGTCGCAGGAGTTCAACCGCGAGGCCAATACGCTCTGCTCCAAGGCAGGGTCGAGCGCGCTGACCGCCGTTGGTCTGGAATTGAAAGCGGCTGTCGATCAGCTGCGCGAACAAGTTCAAAATGTGGAGTGAGCCCTGACATGGCACCCAGACGTGGCCTTTTGATCATCTTGTCCTCGCCCTCGGGCGCGGGCAAGTCCACCCTGTCGCGGCGCCTGCGCGCGTGGGACGAGAATGTGCTTTTTTCGGTCTCGGCAACCACGCGCGCGCCGCGCGACGGCGAGGTGGACGGGCAGGATTACTATTTCATGCAGACCGACGACTTCAAACGCCAGGTCAACGACGGCCAGATGCTGGAACACGCGTTCGTCTTTGGCAATCTTTATGGCTCGCCCAAGGGGCCGGTCGAGGCGGCGATCAACGAAGGGCGCGATGTCCTGTTCGACATCGACTGGCAGGGCGCGCAGCAGATCCAGAACTCGGATCTGGGCAAGCATACGCTGTCGATCTTCATCCTGCCGCCCTCCATCGGCGAGCTGCGGCGCAGGCTGGAGACGCGCGGACAGGACAGCGCCGAGGTAATCGCCAAGCGGATGCAGAAAAGCTGGGACGAGATCAGCCATTGGGCGGAATACGATTACGTTCTGACCAACGACGATCTGGAGGCGACCGACGCCAGCCTCAAGCAGATCATCGCCGCCGCCCGCCTGCGCCGCATCCAGCAGCCCGCCCTGACCGAACATGTGCGCAGCCTGCAGATGGAATTCGAGGAGCTGGCATGAGCCTTTATGCATTGAACGGCGTCGCGCCCAGCCTGCCCGAGAACGGCGATGTCTGGGTCGCCCCCGGCGCGCATGTCATCGGGCATGTGGTGCTGGAGACGGCAAGCTCGGTCTGGTTCTGTGCCACGCTGCGGGGTGATAACGAGGTCATCCATGTCGGCGCCGGGACCAACATTCAGGAAAACTGCGTGCTGCACACCGACAAGGGCTATCCGCTGACCATCGGCGCGGGCTGCACCATCGGGCACAAGGCGATGCTGCATGGCTGCACTATTGGCGAGAACAGCCTGATCGGCATGGGCGCCACGGTCCTGAACGGCGCACGTGTCGGGCGCGATTGCCTGATCGGGGCAGGGGCGCTGATCACGGAGGGCAAGGAGATCCCAGATGGCAGCCTCGTCATGGGCGCGCCGGGCAAGGTCATCCGCACGCTCGATGCCGCCGCGATCGAAGGGCTGCGCCAGAGCGCGCTGCATTACCAGCAGAACATGCGCCGCTACCGCGAGGGGCTGACGCCAATCTAGGCGCCCGGACGTCGTCCGAATTCCGATCAGCGCGGCAGCAGATCCTCTTCGTTGATCTGCCCGGACAGCCAGTCGCGAAACTTGGCCAGCGCGCCGTCCTCTCCTTTGGTCTCAGGCCAGATAAGATAATACCCGCCGGGGCTTGCCGTCTGACCGCCCCAGGCCACCACCAGCCGCCCGGAGTCCAGATCCGCATGCGCAAGGTATTCGGGCAAAAGCGCGACGCCCAGCCCGTGCAGCGCCGCTTGCGTGATGGTCGAAAACTGGTCATAGATGGTGCCGGGAACCCGCGCCGCCTGCACGCCCTGGGCGGCAAACCACGCGCGCCACGCATCGGGCCGCGTTTCGATATGCAAAAGCGGCAGCTCCAGCAGATCACGCGCATTTGCGGGCCGCTTGGCCGCAATCACCTCGGGCGCGCAAACGGCAATCACAGCCTCGCCGCGCAGCCGCATAGATGCGGTGCCGGGCCAGTCATTCGCTCCGAAATGTATCGCCGCGTCAAAGGGTTCCACGTCGAAGTTGAACGGCTTGATGCGGGTTGAGAGGTTTAGAGTCACCTCCGGATGCAGCCGCGCAAAATCGGGCAGACGCGGCACCAGCCACCGCATCCCGAAGGTGGGCAGGATCGCAAGGCTCAGCGCGCCGCCGGACGGATTCACTGCCAGCTTCATGGATGCCTGCGCGATCTGGCCCAAGGCCGCACGGATCTCGGCCGCGTATTGCACCGCGTCGGGGGTCAGGCCCATGCGCCGACCGCTTTTGACCACCAGAGGCACGCCCAATTGCTCCTCCAGCGCCTGAATCTGGCGGCTGACGGCGCTTTGGGTCAGCGACAGCGCCTCGGCAGCGGCGGTGGCGCTGCCCAGACGCTCAAGTGCCTCCAGCGCACGCAGGCTGGCGATGGAGGGCAAAAACCGGCGGGGCAGGGCCATCTATTCTATTTCCTCATGGGATATCCCGAAACTCTCGGTGTTTTTCTGGCCTGCCATGGTCTATATTGCAAGCTGAACGCATGAAAACTCATGAAAGGTATCGCAATGAGCCTCGACAACCCCACAAAGCCAGCCGACCGCCCTACCATCAAAGCCAAAGACGCGCCCGACCTGGCCGGGTTCAACTGGCAGGATCCATTTCGCCTCGACGACCAGTTGGAAGAAGATGAGCGCATGATCGCCGAAAGCGCGCGCACCTTCGCACAAGAGAAGCTGCAGACGCGTGTCATCAAGGATTATGCGACCGAGGCCGTGTCGCCCGAACTCTTTCCCGAGATGGGCGAGATGGGCCTTCTGGGCACCACCATCCCCGAGGAATACGGCGGCCTTGGCGCCGGCTATGTCAGCTATGGCCTCGTCGCACGCGAGATCGAGCGCGTCGACAGCGGGTACCGTTCGATGATGAGCGTGCAATCCTCGCTGGTGATGTATCCGATCTATGCCTATGGCAGCGAAGAACAGCGCAAGAAATACCTGCCCAAGCTGTCCACCGGCGAACTAATCGGATGTTTCGGCCTGACCGAGCCGGATGCGGGCAGCGACCCTGCCGGCATGAAGACCCGCGCCGAAAAAGTCGACGGCGGCTATCGCCTGACCGGCGCCAAGACATGGATTTCCAACAGCCCGATCGCCGATGTTTTTGTCGTCTGGGCGAAGTCCGACGCGCATGATGGCAAGATCCGTGGCTTCGTGCTGGAAAAGGGCATGAACGGCCTTTCGGCACCCAAGATTGAGGGCAAACAATCTTTGCGCGCCTCCGTCACGGGCGAGATCGTGATGAAAGGCGTCGAGGTGGGCGAGGACGCGCTTTTGCCGCATGTCGAGGGTCTGAAGGGGCCCTTCGGCTGCCTGAACCGTGCGCGCTATGGCATTGCCTGGGGCGTGATGGGCGCTGCCGAGTTCTGCTGGCATGGCGCGCGGCAATACGGCCTGGATCGTCATCAATTCCGCAAGCCTTTGGCGCAAACGCAGCTTTTCCAACTTAAACTCGCGAATATGCAGACTGAAATCACGCTGGGCCTGCAGGCCGCATTGCGTGTTGGGCGCCTGCTGGACGAGGCCAACGCCGCGCCCGAGATGATCAGTATGATCAAGCGCAACAACTGCGGCAAAGCTCTTGATATCGCGCGCATGTCCCGCGACATGCATGGCGGCAACGGTATCTCGGAAGAGTATCAGGTGATCCGCCATATGGTGAACCTTGAGACCGTTAACACCTATGAGGGTACGCATGACGTGCACGCCCTGATCCTCGGTCGGGCACAGACGGGCCTGCAAGCATTCTTTTGATGGAAGAGCGGGCCCAGCGGCCCGCTTACCACTTTAAGACTTTCACGTAAGTCACTGGTCTATATATGAATGAACGATCCGATGTCATTGTGATCGGGGGCGGCATTGCGGGCATTTCGGCGGCAGCCGAGATCGCCCGAGACGCGCGCGTCACCGTCCTTGAGGCCGAGCCTGTCACCGGCTATCACGCCACGGGCCGCTCGGCCGCGATCTATATTCGAAACTACGGCAATGCCGTGCTGCGCGCCATCAACGCGGCCTCCGAGCCCACGCTTGCGGCGCCCGGTGCGCTTTGTGATCACAGCTTGCTGTCGCCGCGAGGTGAACTTTTGATCGCGAGCGAGTCCGAGATGCCAAAGTTGCAGGCTTATGCCGCAGATGCCGTTGGGCTGGAGCGCCTCTCAGCGGTCGAAGCCGCGCAACTGGTGCCGATACTGCGACCCGAGCGCATTGCGGCTGCCATCTATGAGCCGGGCGCCCAATCCATTGACGTTGACGCCATGCTGCAGGGCTACACCCGGCTTCTGAAGGCTCGTCAGGGAAAGGTGATCACGAAGTCACCCGTGACGGCCATAACTTCTGGTGGCGGACATTGGAAAATCGCCGCGGGCGGTGCCAGCTACAGTGCGCCTGTTGTCGTTAACGCCGCTGGCGCCTGGGCTGACGCCATAGCGGCCATAGCCGGCACTGCGCAGATCGGCTTGCAGCCAATGCGCCGATCAGCCGCCATTCTCAACCTGCCGCCGGAGCATGATGTGATGAGCTGGCCGCTTTTTGGAAATGTTTCGGATACTTGGTACGCAAAGCCCGAGGGTGGCAAACTGATGGTGTCGCCCGCGGACGAAGACGCAGTAGAGCCGCACGATGCCTGGCCGGACGACATGGTGCTGGCCGAGGGATTGGACCGCTACGAACAGGCCGTCACGGTCCCTGTCACCCGAGTCGAGCGTAGCTGGGCCGGTCTGCGCAGCTTCGTTCCCGACCGCACCCCAGTCGTTGGAATGGCACCGGACGCTCCGGGTTTCTTCTGGCTGGCGGGGCAGGGTGGCTATGGCGTTCAGACCGCGCCCGCGCTATCGCAACTGGCAGCGGCGCTGATCTTGCAGCGCGGCCCGACCCTGGACCCGGATATCGTAGCCGCCATCGCGCCGGATCGACTATTTTGAACCTTGCCAAGGAGTTACACCAATGAGCGACATCACCCGAAACCATACCGGCCCACGCATGAGCCAGATCGTCACGCATAACGGCACCGTTTACCTTGCGGGCCAGGTTGGCAACGCGGGCGACAGCGTGACCGAACAGACCAAGACCTGTCTTGCCAATATCGACGCGCTCCTCGCGGAGGCCGGCACGGACAAGACGCGCATTCTGCAGACGATCATCTGGATGGCGGACATGAAAGATTTCGCCGAGATGAACGCGGTCTGGGACGCTTGGGTGCCTGAGGGACATACACCGGCGCGCGCTGCGGGCGAGGCCAAGCTGGCAACGCCGGAATATCTGGTGGAATTCATCGTGACGGCCGCTCTGACCTAGGCCTGAACACTCGGCCCGGCGGGGAAACTCCGTCGGGTCGTAGCGCCTGATAACGCTCCGTCCGAATATCGCATAATCAGTATTATGTAAATAATGCGTTGGTCAGGTGTAGCTTTTGATTCCTGCGGCCTATCGCCCAGCTATACGCGCGCAACGCGCACTGCGGCCTATAACTTCAGGCCACAACCCTCAAAAGCGGCGCGAGTCGCGGCCTTCTCGGCATCGGTCAGTTGCAAAAGCGGTGCGCGCACAGGCCCACCGACTTGGCCCAGAAGTTCCTGCCAGTATTTGCCGTGCGCCTGCGGTTTGCCGCCCGGTTTGGTGTTGCGGAACGCGGCGCGCACGGGATCGAGGCTGTCGCGCACTCGGCGCGCCTCGTCATGGCGCCCGGCAAAAGCCAGCTGCGTGTAGTCATGCATCCGGCGGTCCACCGCGGTTTGAAACTGATACGGCGGCGACGAGCAGAGATAGAGCTTCCAATCCAGTTCAATGATGTTGTCGAGCCATTCGGTCTCGGACGCGGTCGAGACGTGGATCTTGTCGCCAACCATATGAGTCAGACGCACATACATCTCGCGCGGGACAGAATATTTGATCGCCACGATATTCGGCAGCTCAGCAATGCGCGCGCATAGCTCGGGTGACATCAGATAACCGCTGTCGGGGTGGCTCCACATGGCGATGCCGATGTTAACTTCGTCGCATATCGCCTTGTAATAATTGTAAACTGTATCATCTGGATCGGTCACGAAATGCAGCATCGGCGCATGTACGACGATGTAATCGGCACCGCAGGCTTCGGCATGCCGCGCCAATTCCAGCACGGTGTCGAAGTTCTGGTCCGAGGCGGACATGATCGTGCCGGCGCGCCCGTCGCAGGCTTCGACCGCAATCTCGAAATTGCGCTTCCGCTCCTCGATCGACATCGAGAAAAATTCCCCCTGCTTGCCGCAGATAAAAAGACCTTTTATTTCCAGGCCTTCAATCCAGTGATTGATGTTCTGCGTTAGGCCCGCCTCATCCAGCGCGCCGTCGGCGCGGAACGGATTGAGCGCGGCGGCCCAGATGCCACGCATATGCTCGCGGGCGTAATCCTTGGCATCGAGTTTCGCGTATTTCATCGACTGTCTCCTACTGACCGGGCGCTGTCCGCTGCGTCTCGGGCCGCCTGGATCGCGGTCCAGAGCGTCTGCGATGTCAGCGGCATTTGCAAATCCTCCACCCCGAGCGGCGCAAGCGCGTCGATGGCGGCGTTAAGAATGGCGGCTGGTGCGCCGATTGTACCCGCCTCGCCCAAACCTTTGGCGCCCAGCGGGTTCATCGGGCTGGGCGTGTGCATGTCGGCCAGCGTCATCGGCGGCACGCTGTCGGCGCGTGGCACGGCGTAATCCATCAGTGACGCGGTCAAAAGCTGGCCAGAGCTGTCGTAATGCACCGCTTCCATCATTGCGGCGCCGACCCCTTGAGCAAAGCCGCCGACGATCTGATCCGCCGCGCCCTGTACATCGACCACATGGCCCGCATCGTCGACACAAAACGCAGCCTCGATCCGGGGGGCGCCGGTCTCGGCATCGACGCTCATCTGCACCAGATAAGCGCCATAGCCCCAAGTCTGCCCCTTGGTCTCAAAGCGAACCTCCTCGGTCAAAGGCAAGGCGCTGCCCGCCTCCCGCGCGCGGCGCAAGGCGAGGCAGGCCTCATGCACCGCGCTGCCTCCGATGGCGGTGCTGCGCGAGGCAACGGCGCCGATGCCTTCGGGACACGTTGCCGTGTCACCGTAACGCACATCCACCTGATCGGAACTCAGGCTCAGCGCTTCGGCGGCAATGGCGGCATAACTGCGCACCCGCGCCTGGCCCTGGGCCGAGCTTCCGCTCTCGATCAGGACGCGGCCGTCTTTGGACCAGGTGACGCGCGCGCTTTCCCAACCCTCGCCCGACGGCTCAAGAAAGAAGCCAAGACCAAGCCCGACCAACTGGCCCTGCTCTCGCCGATGCGCGACCTCGGCCAAACGCGCGTCATAGCCTGACACATCGCGCAGAAGGCGCAGCACGCCCGCATAATCGCCGCTGTCCAGCGTCTGGCCCGTGCCCGTCAACACCGGCATCTCTTCGGGCTCGCGCAGATTTCGCAAGCGGATCTCGAACGGATCAAGATCCAACTTGCGCGCCGCCTTGTCCATCAGCCGCTCGATCAGGGCCGCCGCTTCGGGGCGCCCTGCCCCGCGGTAAATGCCCGTTGCGGCGCGGCTTTCGGGCGTGGTCTCGGTCAGGATTTTCAGCGCCTCCACGCGATATCCACCCGGCAGGATACGCGCGGCGTTCCAACCGGGGATCAGCGCGCTATTGGGCAGCCAATGACCCAGCGGCGCCTGGACATGCGCCTCCAACGCCTGGGCGCGGCCATCCGCATCAAATGCCAGCGCGCCTTGCATGTGGATGCCGCGGCCATGGGTGGCGCTCAGGAAATCCTCGCTGCGCGTCGCACTCCAACGCACCGGCCTTTGCAACTGGTGCGCGGCCCAGACGCAATAGACCTCCTCCGGATAAAGCGAAGCTTTCATGCCAAAAGCGCCGCCGACATCGGGCGTGATCACGCGCAGAAGGCCTGCGTCGATGCCCAGCATCTGCGCCAGGTGCTGGCGCGTGCGGTGCGGCGTCTGGCCCGAATGCCAGATGGTCAGCCCGCCATCCGCCTCAGGGCGCACGGCGATCTGCCGGGTCTCAAGGCTGAGCGGCGCAGTGCGTGGGTGAATTACCTCGGCCCGGACGACATGCGCGGCACGCGCCATGATGTCGGCGGCATCGCCGTGGGTCCATGTTTTCTCTGCTATTGGTGCATCAACGCCAGCGTCATCCACGTCCAGCTCCAGCCAGATCTCATCCGCGGCGTCCAGCCCCGCGCTGCGCGTCTCGGCCAGGATCCCGGCCACGGGTTGGCCCACCGCCTCCACCCTCCCCTGTGCCAGCACGGCAAAGCGCGGCATAGCCGCAACCGGGATCACCTCATTGACGGGCAACCCGCCCGAATGCGCCACATCGGCGCCGGTATGGACGGCATGGATCCCCGGCATCGCCTTAGCTTCTTCGATGTCGAGGGACGCGATCCGACCTGAGGCCTCGTCACTGCGCAGAAACACCGCCCAAAGCGCGCCAGGCAACGCGATATCGGCTGTGTACTGCCCCGCGCCGCGCAAAAGAGCTTGGGGCGTGGGGGCACGCAAATCGGTGGTCATGAAACGGACATATCTCGGGTTATTTCAGCCTGGATCATGACCTGTCGGGGCGCGCCCGGCAAATACCGATGGGGGCTGTCGATATCACAAAAACGGATAGCCAAAGGGTTTGAGTCGATTTATTCTGCAGCAAGGGAAAGCAGGAGCGTGACATGCCAAGGATCGGACTTATCGGATATGGCGCCATCGCCAGCTATGTCGCGCGTGCGCTGAAGGACGATGGGATGACACCGGTTTGCGTTCTGGCGCGACGCGGCCGCGAGGCGGCAGCGGAGGCGGCGACCGGTGCCGCATCCGTCACCGATACGGCACAGATGGCCACGCGGGCAGATATCATCATCGACTGCGCCGGTCATGCCGGACTGACGATGCACGGACCCGCACTATTGGCCGCGGGCCGCGATCTGATCACCTTGTCACTGGGCGCCTTGGCAGATGCAGAATTGCAAAGCACGCTGGAAGCGGCCGCGAAAGGTGGGGGCAGGCTGCACCTCGCGTCCGGGGCCGTCGGCGCGCTCGATGCGCTAACGGCGGCCCGCGTCGGGGGCCTTGAGATGGTGCGATATACGGGTATCAAACCACCCAGCGGCTGGGTTGGATCGCCCGCCGAAGAGGTGCTGGACCTTGTCGCGCTGACGGTTGCCGTACCTCATTTCACGGGAACCGCGCGCGCCGCCGCGCTGGCTTATCCCAAGAACGCCAATGTTGCAGCCGCCGTGGCCCTCGCCGGGATTGGTTTCGATGCGACCGAGGCGCAGCTGATCGCGGATCCCACGGCGACGCAGAATACCCACCGGATCGAGGCGCGCGGCGCATTCGGGCAGTTCGACTTTGTCATCAGCGGCAATGCCTTGCCGGACAATCCCAAATCCTCGGCTCTGGCCGCGATGAGCGCGGTCAGTGCCTTGCGCCGCCAGACCGGCTGGCTGCGGATTTAGACAGATGCAGAGCCACGAACAAATCACGAGTCGCGTCATCAACCGCCTCAAGCTGCGTCAGCTGCGCCTGCTAATTGCGGTGGACCGGCATCGCAGCATCCTGCATGCGGCGCGCGAGTTGAACCTGTCGCAGCCCGCCGCAACCAAGATGATCAAGGATCTGGAGGCGGATTTCGACGTGCTGCTCTTCGAGCGGACCAATCGCGGGGTTAATCCGACCGCGGCGGGCGCCGCCCTAATCCGGGGCGGGCAGCTGATTTTCCGTCAGATCAGCACCACGGCACAGGAGCTGGAGGATATCGCGGGCGGCAATGCGGGGCGCATCGTGGTCGGCACGCTTTTGGCCGCCTCGGCGCGCCTTTTGCCCGAAGCGATTGCGCGCGTAATGGACGACAGGCCGGGCCTTATCATCAAGGTCGTAGAGGGCACGAATGAAGTGTTGATGCCCCGCTTGCGCGCGGGTGAGCTGGATCTGGTGGTCGGGCGACTGCCGATGCTGCGCCACCGCTCGGACCTCAGCCAGATGCGGCTGATGCAAGGCCGGATCGCGCTGGCCTGCCGACGTGGACATCCGCTCCTGGAGAAGGATGAACTGGAATTCGACGATCTGCGCGGGCTGGGCTGGATACTGCCGCCCTCCGACACCACGCTCAGGCGCCAGATCGACCAGTTTTTCCTCGATCAGGGGCAATATGCCCCGCCCCGCGTGGTGGAATCGGTCAGCTTTGTCACCAATCGCGCGCTTCTGGCAGGGAGCGACATGATGTGCGCCATGCCCGCCGAATTGATCGAGGGCGATCCGGGAGGGGCGCTGGCCGCCCTGCCCCTGCCCCTGCCCTTCGGCGATGGCCCGGTCGGGGCCTCGTTCCGGGCGGGCACATCCCTGCCGCCCGCCGCCGCCGCGCTTCTGGATGCGCTGCGTGCCATGGCTCAGCCGATTAACGCCAGCGACAGGCTGGGCCAGTAGCAGACCGCCAGCAGCACCAGCACCACCGCCAACAGAAACGGCCAGAGCGCCGCAAAAATTGAGGTGGCCTTCACGTCGCTCATGGAGGCGGCGATAAAGAGGCCGACTCCCACAGGCGGGGTCAGCAACCCGAGCGCGAGATTGATGCTGATCACTACGCCGAACTGGAACGGGCTGATACCGTAATCGCCCGTCGCGATAGGCAGCAGGATGGGCGTGACGAGGATCAGCGCCGCGATGCCATCAATCAGCATGCCGACCAGCAAAAGCGCCCCCATTACGATCAGGAGAAACACGAACGGGTCCGAGGTGAGCGAGGTGATCAGCGCGGCCAGCTTCTGCGGGATCGCCTCATAGATCACGACCCAGCCGAACACATTGGCCGCGGCGACCATGAAGACCACCAATGACGCGTTCTGCGCGGTGCGCAGAAAAAGGGCCGACAGCTGCGCAGGCTTCAACTCGCGGTAGACGAGCCAGCCCAGCAGGAAGGCGATCAGCGAGGCCACTGCCGCGCTCTCGGTCGGGGTGGCGATACCCATGACGATGCCGCCGATGATGGCGATGGGAATGAGCGCCGCCGGAAGCGCGGCGAGGATGGCGGCCAGCGCCTCGCGCGCCGTCATCCATTCACCCTTGGGAAATTGCTGCGCGAGGCCGATAAGTGTGACGACGATGAAAAAACTGCCCGCCATCATCAGCCCCGGCAGAATGCCCGCAAGAAACATATCGCCAATGGGAATCTGCGCCAGCACGCCATAAATCACGAAGAGCATCGAGGGCGGGATCACCGGCGCGAGAAGGCCACCCGCCGCCGTGGTGGCGGCAGCAAAGCCCCTATCATAGCCCTCACGCTCCATCGCCGGGACCATCGCGCGGCTCATCACGGCGATCTGGCTGACGGCGGAGCCGATGATTGCGGCCATGAACATGTTGGCAAGAAGGTTGATCCACACAAGGCCACCGCGAAACCCGCCAACCAGCACACGCGCGGCATTGACGAGGCGCTTGGTCATGCCGCCCTCGTTCATCAGCTCGCCGGTCAGCATGAAAAGGGGGATCGCCAGGAGGCCGTAGTTTTCCGTGCCCGCAAACATCTGCTGGGCGAAACTGTCGAACAAGACGGTATTGTCCGACTGCCAAATATAGCTGATCGCGGTCATCGCCAGCACGATGGAAATCGGCACTGCGCCGAAGAGCAGCACGAGGAAGAGCGCGGCGGTCATGCCTTGGCCTCCACCGAAACGGGGCGCAAGAGATTGGCGACCGCGTGCAGCGTCAAGCCAAGCGCGAAGATCGGCATGATGAGCCACAGCCAGAACTTGTGAATGCCCAGCGTCAGCGTCGGTTCGGCATAGATGAAGTTGAACGTCTCGCCCTGAAACGCCATCGTGTCGAAGCCTGCGCGCATCAGATCTAGCGGCAGAAACCAGCGCCAGCAGAGCCAAAGCATCAGCATTGCGAAGACCAGGATCACGACATCAACCGCCCGCTGCGCGGCCCGGGCGGCGGAATCCGGCAGCGCATCGGTCAGGATGGTCACGCCAACAGAGTGACCAAAATGAACGGCGGCGGAGGCGGCGAGGAAGGTCATCCAGGTCATCGCATAGATTGCCGCCTCATCGACCCAGAAGATCGATGCGCTCATCGCGCGGGTGACGACGTTCAACAGCACGAGGCCGGTGATCGCTACCGCAAGAAGTGCGGCAATGCCCATCTCGGCGCGGGCCCATTGATGTGAAATCCTGTGCAGCACGCGGCCCCTCACATTAGCCCCGAACGTAAATTTGGCCGCCCGTCTCCGGGCGGCCATTTGCCGGGCGCCTTTGGCCGATCATTCTGCCGAAGCAGCTGCCGTGTCGCGCATTTCCGACAGGACAGAGGATTGCTCGGACCAGATCTCGTCCCACTGTGCGGGCACGTCGCCAAAGAATTCGGGACCAACGTCGATGAAGGCCGTGTCTGTGCCGCGCACCTGGTCCAGCCATTCGCGGTCCTTGACGATATAGGTCGCGATGCACTCATCGAGGCGCTTTTTCATCAGCTCGGTGATGGTGGCGCGCTCTTCTTCCGACAGACCCTGCCAGACCTTGGCCGAAACGAGACCGACCATCGGGAACATCATGTGATTGCTGACCACGACCGTATCGGCCTGCTCGAAATATTTCAGCTTCCAGATCAGCTCGGCATCCATGTCGATCGCGTTGACCTGACCGTTTGCCAGCGCGTCATAGACCGCAGGCAGCGGCATGGGCGTGGGCGCGGCGCCCAGCAGGTTGTAGAAATCGAGGATCGGTTTGAAGGGCGTGATGCGCAGCTTCTTGCCCTCCAGATCGGCGGCGGATGTCACCTCACCCTTCGACACGATTTGGCGCAGGCCGGCCATGCCATAACCGATGCCGACAACGCCCGCCTTGGCCGGCAGATCCTCGAGCATGCGCAGCGCGAGGTCCGATTGCAGGATGCGGCCCGCATGGGCGATATCCTGCGCCATGTAGGGCGCGTAGAAAGCACCGAAATCGGGCACGCGGTTTGAAACCTCGGCCACGGTCAGAAACGCCATGTCGAGCGCGCCGGTCTGAAGCTGCTGCATCATCTCGGCCTCACTGCCCAGCTGCTGTGCCGGGAAAACCGTGACCGAATGTGCGCCATCCGTTGCATCCGACAGGTCAGTGCCGAAATTCTCGGCCGCCTGTGTCCAGATGTGATTGGGCGGCGTGATGAGACCAAGGCGGAAATCCTTGGCCGCAGCCGCACCCGCCAGCATCATCGTCGCCGCAGCGACCGAGGCCGCAAGCGCGGCGGGCAGTTTCATCATAAAGCTCATAGTGGAATGTCTCCTCCCGGAAGGGGTGTTGGTATGATCGCGCCTCTCTGACGGGACGCTTTTAGGGTCTTATGCAGGGTCCAGTTGGACCCAGCCTGCGGGCGGCTCCTTGCCGGGATGGACGGATCCGCATTCCGGGCAAGTGCGCGCCTCGGTCGAGGCATAGAAACTTTCATAGACAGGCGGCAGATCGTCCACAATGGATTTCAACTGCATTTCGGCACGGTGGACCAGCGCGCTGCAGTCAAAGCAATACCATTCGATCGCATCCAGCTCGCCCGTCTGGCGCTTGGGCTCGATCACCAGGCCGATGCTGCCCTCCTGCGGGCGCTGGGGCGAGTGGCGCACATGGGCGGGCAAAAGAAACACGTCGCCCTCGCGGATCGGCACGTCGTAGAACTCGTCGCCGTCCTTGAGCTTGAGCAGCATGTCGCCCTTGAGCTGGTAGAAGAACTCTTCGACCGGATCATCGTGATAATCGGTGCGCTTGTTCGGACCGCCGACGACCGTGACCATCAGATCCGCATCCTCGAACACCTTCTTGTTGCCGACAGGCGGCTTCAGCAGGTGCTTGTGTTCGTCGATCCACTTGTGAAAGTTGAAGGCGGCCAGTCTGCCCATGATGATCTCTCCCCTTAGGTGCCGCGCCGATATTCGCCCTGCCCCGCCACGTCGCGCAATCGGGCAGCGCGAAATCCGCTATCGCGCTTTGCGATAACAGCGGGGCCAACTCTGGGTCAAAGCGGGGGGCAAGGCAAGCCGCCGGCGCCGCAAGGGCGCCTAGGCGGACGCAAAGAGATCGCCATATTTCTCGCGCAGCACGTTCTTTTGCACCTTGCCCATCGTGTTGCGCGGCAGCTCGTCCAGCACGATCAGCTTGCGGGGATGCTTGAACCGCGCCAGCGCCTCGCTTGCGGCGGCCATGATGGCGTCCGCGTCCGGCGTCTTGCCCGGCTCGGGCACCAGAACGCCCACCACCGTCTCGCCAAAATCGGGATGCGGCACGCCGATCACGGCCGACTCCAGCACGCCGGGCTGCTCGTCCAGCACCAGCTCGATCTCCTTGGGATAGATGTTGTAGCCGCCCGAGATGATCAGATCCTTGCCGCGTCCGACGATCTGAACATAGCCGCGCGCATCGATCAGGCCCAGATCGCCGGTAATGAAAAACCCATCCTCGCGCAGCTCTTCTGCGGTCTTTTCCGGCATCTGCCAATATCCCTGAAAGACGTTGTCGCCCCGCACTTCCAACTGGCCCACCTCGCCCTGCGGCAGTTCCTTGCCCGTCTCCGGGTCCGTCACCTTCAGCTCGACCCCCGGCAGCGGAAAGCCGACGGTGCCGGCCCGCCGATCGCCATCGTAAGGGTTCGAGGTGTTCATGTTCGTTTCGGTCATGCCGTAGCGTTCCAAAATGGCATGGCCGGTGCGCGCGCGGAACTTGTCATGCGTCTCGGCCAGCAAGGGCGCCGAGCCGGAGGTGAAAAGCCGCATATGCTTGGTCGCGGCCTTGTCGAAACGCGGATCGTCCAAGAGGCGGGTGTAGAAGGTCGGCACGCCCATCATTGCCGTGGCGCGCGGCAAATGCTGCATCACCGCGTCCTGATCGAATTTCGGCAAGAAGATCATCGCGCCGCCCGCCATGAGCGTCACGTTGGTGGCGACGAACAGGCCATGGGTGTGGAAGATCGGCAGGCAATGCAGCAGCACGTCATCGGCATTGAAGCGCCATTCGCGCACCAGCACTTCGGCATTGCTAAGCAGGTTCTTCTGGCTCAGCATCGCGCCTTTCGAGCGGCCCGTGGTGCCAGAGGTGTAAAGGAGCGCGGCCAGATCGTCCTCGCTCCGCGCGGCGGTCTCGAAGCTGTCAGGTTGCCCCTTGGCGCCGTCCATCAGGCTGCCGCCACCATCCGTTCCCAGCGTCTCGACACGGGCGCCCTGCCCGCTAGCGATGCCCTCCATCGCCTCCCTGCCCGCAGGATCGCAGACCACCATGGAGGCGCCGGAATTTTCGATGAAATATTCCAGCTCGGTTGCCGTATAGGCGGTGTTCAGCGGCAGAAACACGACGCCCGCCTGCGCGCAGGCCGCATAAAGCGCCAGCGCCTCGGGCGATTTGGCGATCTGCGCGGCCAGGCGGTCACCCGGCTTCAGACCGCTTGCGGTCAGATGCCCTGCGATCCGCGCCGACAGAGCGAGGAAGGCGTCATAGCTCATCTCGCTGTCATCCGGCAAGATCAAGAAGGGTGCGTCGCTTCCGGCGTGGCGCCCGAACAGCGTGTCATAGAGCGGGTTGGCCATGGCTCAGGCTCCTTTATTCATCTTGGTCTCGGCGGTAGCGGCCAGCGATTTGACCGCGCTGGTCACGGCGACGGCCCCTGTCCCGGCAAACGCTTCGTGCCGCTCGGCGGTGCGGCGCAGATCATAGAGGTAATTCACCATGACACCGCCCGATTGGGCGAGGCCCTTTTGCGACAGATCGGCCTGTCCGTGCAAGGCGTGGATGATCGCCCCGTTCCCGAGATGAAACCGCGCCACCGGATCGCGCGGCAGATCGCCCCGGCCCTTGGCATGCATCAGATAATAGGCGGCAAAAGCGGGCAGATCGGCCTCATTGGTCGTGATGCCTTCGGCTTCGGCCCACTTCATGAACCCCGGGATGGGCGACAGCGTGACGAAGCGTGTGAGATTGGTCAGTTCCGCAGCCAGATCGCCTGCAACCTGCTTGATCAGTGAATTGCCAAAGGAAATCCCGGCCAGCCCCGACTGGCAGTTGGATATGGAATAAAAGACGGCGGTGTCCGCGTTCGCAGCCTTGAGCGCCTCGCGCGTCTCCGCCAGAAGGGGCTGCACGGCGCCCGGAATGCCCCGCGTCAGCGCGACCTCGACGAAGATCAGCGGCTCGTCCGGCATGGCCGGATGAAAAAACGCGAAACAGCGCCGGTCCTCGGGCTGAACGCGGCGACGCAAATCATCCCAGCTGTCGATGGCATGAACCGCCTCATAGGCGATGATCTTTTCCAGGATTTGCGCGGGCGTATCCCAGGTGATGCGCCGCAGCACCAGAAATCCGCGATTGAACCAAGATGCAAAGAGATGCCGGAAATCGAGATCCAGCGCCTCCAGCTCGGGCACACCGCGGCCGAGGCGCAGAAGGTCCGCACGCATTGCCACCAACGCGCCCGTGGCGCCCGGCACGCGGTTGAGACGGCGGATCAACTCCTGCCGGGGCGGCTCGGCAGCGGCCATGAAGCCGCGATAGCTTTGCCGCGAGGGCGCTGCCTCGTATTCGTCCAATGCGGCGCGCGCTGCTGCCGGATCGACATTCATCGCGTCCGACAGATGCCGAAAAAACGCCAGCTTGGCCGCGTCGTCCATCGCGGCGAAACGCGACAGGATCTGCTCGGCCAGGATCGTGCCCGACATCTCGCCATGCGTAGTCACCAGCGCATCGGCCAGCTCGGCAAGAGGGCGGCGGCTCCAATCGCCGCGCCGCGCCGCGCCTGCCCCCCGCTCGAAAACGGAGGCCAGAAGATCACTGAGGACGGTCATGTCGCGGTGCCCATGACATAATCCGGTAGCCACGTCGCGAGGCCCGGAAAGAAGCACAGGATGATAATGGCGATCACCATGCAGGCCACGAAAGGCAGCGAGCCGGTCAGGATGGTTTTCAGCGAGATGTCGGGCGCGATGCCGTTGATCACGTAGAGGTTGAGGCCCACGGGCGGGCTGATCAGGCCGATTTCCATGTTGATCGTCAGGATCACGGCGAACCAGATGG
Source organism: Roseovarius nanhaiticus (assembly GCF_900156535.1). Taxonomy (NCBI): domain Bacteria; kingdom Pseudomonadati; phylum Pseudomonadota; class Alphaproteobacteria; order Rhodobacterales; family Roseobacteraceae; genus Roseovarius; species Roseovarius nanhaiticus. The sequence continues at coordinate 2,092,601 of NZ_FTNV01000001.1, forward strand.
GATCAAAGCCGGCGATGGTGATGATCGGCAAGAGGATCGGCGCCGCCATCAGGATCACCGCGACGGGCGGCAGGAAGAAGCCAGCGATCAGCAGAAAGACATTGACCGCCCCCATCAACACCCAGCGGTTCACCTCGAGCGTGCCGATCCATTCCGCGATGGACTGCGTGATGAAAAGGCTGCTGAGCATGTAGCTGAAAACGCCCGCCGCGCCGATTATGAAGAGGATCATCACGCTCTCGCGGGTCGAGTCGCGCAGGATCATCCACAGGCCCGCCGGGCTCCACAGGCGATAGATCACCACGGCAATCACAATGCAGAGGAGCGCGCCGACCGCCGCCGTCTCGGACGGGGTCGCGATGCCGCCATACATAGCATAAAGCACGCCGATGATGATGACGATGAAGGGAATGACGCGGGGCAGGATCTCGAATTTCTGCTTCCAGGTATAGACACTCTTGGTCAGCACCTGCGCGTTGCCGGACTTGACGGTGGCGTAGATCGACCACGCCATGAAGAGGCTTACGAGAAGGAGACCCGGGATGACGCCCGCCAGAAAAAGCCGCCCGATCGAGGTTTCGGTCGCAATGCCGTAGACGATCATGGTGACCGAAGGCGGGATCAGGATGCCCAGCGTGCCGCCCGCCGCGATGCTGCCTGCGGCGACGCCGTCGGGATAGCCGCGCTTGCGCATCTCGGGAATGCCCATCTTGCCGATGGCCGCGCAGGTCGCGGGGCTGGACCCGGACATGGCGGAGAACAGCGCGCAGGCGCCGAGGTTCGACACAACGAGGCCGCCGGGCACGCGGGTCAGCCACCGCTCGAGCGCCTCATAGAGGTCCGCGCCCGCGCGGGTCGAGGCGATAGAGGCGCCCATGATGATGAACATCGGGATGCTGAGCAGGGCAAAGCTGTTGAGCTTGCCGAAGAAGATCTCGGGCATGAGTTCCAGCGAGCGCATGCCGTCGAAGACCACCAAAAAGCCGCCCGAGACGATCAGCAGGCCAAGCGCCACCGAGACGCCGGAGAATAGAACGGCAATGGTGAAAAGGGCGACAAGGCCGCCAAGAACAAGCGGATCCATCAGATATCCTCCAGGCCGAAGGGCGGCTCCACGCGTGTGACCAGCGCGACCAGATCCGCAATGAGTTGCAAGAGCAGCAGGCCAAAGCCTACGGGAATGGCGAGATAGGGGATCCACAGGCGCACGCCCCAGATCGTGTCGGATTTCCAGCCGCGATCCCACGCGAAATGCCAGTATTCATACCCGTACCACAGCATGATCGCCACGATGGCGGCGCTGACGCTGAGCGTGAAGCAGGCCATGACAAAGCGTGCGCGGCGCGGCAGAGCGATGGGAATGAGATCGACGTTCACATGGCCGCGGAGGCGCTGCACATAGGGCAGCCCGATCAGCGTGGCCGCGATCATAAGATAGACCACCATCTCGGTCTGCCAAATGGTCGATTGGTTCAGCACCGCGCGCACAAAAATCATCTGACAAGTGATTCCGACCGCCACGACGATCATGGCCGCCGAGATCCAACCAGCGACGGTCGACAATGCGGCAACGATTTTGAGAAAGAGGTTATCGCCCGTCTGGGCGACCCGGTGGGTCACTTGTCCGGCCATGTCGCGCTCCTTTGGATTGAGGTGCAGCTATGCGTGAGGGTGAGACTACCCTGTCCATTCGGCGCGCCGCCAAATGGGTGTGAAGTCAGCGGGTGGGGCGTGAGGACAGGCAGGGCGCGCGATCCGCGCGCCCTGCCCCGCACCCCGTCACTCGACGGCGAGCGCCATATCCAGAAGCTCTTGGCCGTCCGAGACAGAGGCCACGAAATCTTTGTAGGATGTCTCGGCCGCCACGGCACGCCACGCATCGAAATCGGCCTGGCTCATCTGGGCAATCTCGACACCGGCATCCTTGAAGGCCTGCACGGAGTCCGCGTCTTCCTTCTTGGCTTCTTCGACGTAATACGCCTCGGCCTTGGCGGACGCGTCCATCAGCGCCTGCTGCTGCTCGGGCGTCAGGCCATCAAATGTGGATTTGTTCATCAACAGAGGCTGGTACATGAACCACAGCGCATATTCGCCCGGCGGGGTGTAGCAGGCCACCTGCTCGTAGATGCGGTAGCTGACGAAGGACGAGGACGAGGTGTTCGCCGCGCTCAGAACGCCGGTCTGCATCGCGTTATAGATCTCGGAGCTGGACATGGACGCAATCGAGGCGCCCGCACCGGCCAGCATCTGCTCAAACGCCTTTCCGGCGGCGCGTGTCTGCAGGCCAGAGACATCCTCGGGCTTGGTGATGCAGGTATCCTTGCCGACGAACCCGCCCGCCAGATAACCGTGCACAAGGACCATCACGTCGTCTTCGGCCATCTTGGCCTCGATCGCCTCCATGAAGGGGCTGTTGCTGAGACGCGTGGCGTGATCGTGGTTCTTCACCAGACCGGGCATCAGCGTGAGGTTATAGGCCGGCTGCTGACCGCCCGCATAGCTGAGCGGCAGAACCGCCATGTCCAGCTGACCGCGGCTGAGCGGCTGATACTGCTCGCGCGCCTTGAAGAGCGACTCGGACCCGAAGATGCGGATATCGAGGTCCACATCGGCCGCCGCGACCTCGTCGGCGACGATCTGCGCGACGTTGTGACGGATATCGCTGTTGGACCACTGGTGCGACAGGCGAAGCTCGGCCGCCCAAGCGGTGCTGCTGAGCGCCATCAGGGCCGTGGCCGCGACCGCGGTCTTGAAAATGGATGTCATGAATATGTCCTCCCAGACTGTTATCTTTCGCCCGGCCTCCCCGCCGGATCGCGTGACAGGCAGGTTAGGCGCGCTTGGTTTTCCGAGTCAACGATTTTGTATACAAGAAAATAAAGTTTGCATGCGATCTACGCCGCGCTAATCTGTCGCCATGGAAAAACGCCGTGCCGATATCATTGCTGACGATCTGGAAGAGCTCGTTTTCGACGGCACCTTCCCTGACGGCGCGCGTCTGGATGAAAACGCGCTGGCCGACCGGTTCGGCGTGTCGCGCACCCCTATCCGCGAGGCGCTGCAACGGCTGGTCCAATCTGGCCTTGCGGCCCAGATCCCCCACCGGGGCGTCTTTGTGCGTCAGCCCGGTCCGGTCGAACTGATGGAGATGTTCGAGGTTATGGCCGAGCTTGAGGCCGCCGCCGCCCGCCTTGCCGCACGGCGTATCAGCGATGCGGCCCTCGCCGATCTGCGCGCCGCGAATACCCTTTGTGCAAAGGCGGTCGCAGAAAACGCGCCAGGCGCCTACTACCTTGAGAACGAGCGATTCCATCAGATTATCTATGCGCAATCGGGCAACAGCTTTCTGCGCGCCGAGGCGGAGCGCCTGCACCGCCGCCTGCGGCCCTTCCGCCGCCAACAGCTGCGCCTGCGCGGGCGCCTTGCCCAGTCCATGGCCGAGCATGAGGCCATCGTCGATGCGCTGACGCAAGGCGACGCACCCGGCGCCGCCGATGCGCTGCGCGCGCATGTCGCCGTTCAGGGCGAAAAATTCCACTACCTCATGTCGTCGCTGCGCCCCGCCGCCGAATAGCCGCCCAGTAGTCCTATCTCGACAGGGCGCGCTCCGCCGGTCTAAAGAGAGATCCAAAGGAGCCGCCGTCATGACCTCGATCCTCATTCTCAATGGGCCCAACCTGAACCTTTTGGGCACCCGCCAGCCCGAGGTCTATGGCCGAGCCACCCTTGCCGATATCGAGGCACTGTGCCGCGCCCATGCCAGTACGCGCGGCGCCGAGATCGAGTTTGCCCAGAGCAATCACGAAGGCGCCTTGATCGATTCGATCCACGCGGCCAAGGGCAGACATGGGGGTATCATTCTGAATGCGGGCGCCTATACGCATACATCTGTCGCGCTCATGGACGCCATTGCATCGGTCCAGTTGCCTACGGTCGAGCTGCATCTGTCGAATGTCCACGCGCGCGAGGAATTTCGCCATGTCAGCTATATCGCGCGTGTCGCGCTGGGTGTGATCTGCGGATTCGGCGCTGCGGGCTATCCAATGGCCATGGACGCGCTGCTGGCGCACTTGGCGCAAGAGGGCTAGGGCGGCAATTCCGACATCCAAGTCGCGAAACGGCGAGACAGCGCGCGCGAAATAGCCAGTCATGCGCGCATGACCATTGCATCGGTTCCAGGCGCTCCGCCCCTATCGCACACCTCACAGGGAATCCTCTGTGTCGTGGCTGGCATGGTGCTCTTTGTGGGCCAAGACGTTCTGATGAAGGACATGCTGACGCTCTACCCGGTGTGGATGCTTATCTTTGTCCGGTCTGTGGCGGCGCTGGTCACGCTTTTGCCGCTTGTAGTGTTTCTGGGCGCGCCGCACCGCATCTGGACGCCGCTTTGGCCTTGGTATCTGGCGCGTGCGGTCCTCTTTGCCGCCGGATTCGCCGCCTTCTATGCCGCGTTCCCGTTCATGGGCCTGGCCGAGGTGATCACGCTTTTCTTCTCGGCGCCCTTGATGACGGCCACGCTGGCCGCGATCTTCCTGCAGGAAAAGATCGGCCGTCACCGGGCGGCCGCGCTGTTTGTAGGTTTCGTCGGCGTCGTGATCGCCGTCAATCCGACCAGCGGCGACATCGGCTGGATCGCGATCCTGCCCCTTCTTTGCGCGCTGAGCTATGCGGTCAGCCAGATCATCGTGCGCAGGATCGGTGAGCAGGACACATCGCTGACCATCGGGCTTTATACGATTTCATTCTCGGGTCTTGTCATCCTGCCCATCGGCTTTGCGGTGTCGATGATCTTGGATATCACGCCCGAACTGCGGCATCTTGGCATGGAATGGCCCCTGCCGGACTTGAACGGCCTTGCCATGCTCGCGTTTCTTGGCACGCTGGGCACGCTGGCCTATACGCTGGTCTCGCGCGCCTACCAGATCGCCAGTGCCAGCGTGATCGCGCCCTTCGACTACAGCTATCTGCCACTGGCGGCCGGCCTTGCCTACCTGCTCTGGGGCGAAGTGCCGCCCATCACGACGCTGATCGGCATGGTTTTGATCGTGGGCAGCGGCATGTACACCGCCTACCGCGAATTGCGCGTGGCGCGGCCGGCGGATGAGACCCCGCCAATCTCGCAGACCGTCTTTACGCCGGGCGGACCGGCTGCGGTTCTGGCCGAAGCGCTCGATGCCGAGGCGACTCAGCTGGACGCGGCGGGCGAAAAGGTCAGCCCCTGATCGCCGCGCCGCGCGGGTTGCCTAGCGCAGCACATGCACCGCGCAGGTCGCATGGCGCACCACATGCCCTGCCGTGCTGCCAAAGAAGTAATCGGCAGCGCCCGGACGATGCGATTCGACCACGATCAGATCTGCGCCGATCTTGTTGGCATAGTCCGTGATGGACCGCCCCGCCGAGCCAGTGATGACTTCGCCGCGCGCCCGGTCAAAGCTTTTCGCCAGCTTGTCCAGCTCACGGTGCAATTCAGCGCGCAATTCTGCCGTGGCGTTTTCGGGGATGTAGGGCGCAACGTAGGTCGGCATACGCTCGATCACGTGCAGCAGCGTCACCTGAGCGTCAGGTCCGGCCAGTGCGGCGATCTCGCGCGTTTTTACGTGGTCGTGAACATCGTCTAGCAGCACGGGAACGAGAATATTCTTGTACATTGTTATGGTCTCCTTTGATCGAGGGCATGTTGCGCGCGATGGCGCGGTGCGCCTTGATGCAGATCAGATGCCGCGCAAGTCCTGCCATCGCACGCAAAGAAAAAGGGGGCGCCCCTTGCGCAAGCCCCTTACCGGATGTGTGGAAGAAAATGCTTTGGTTGGCCACAAAGTGGCAAACCTTATCCTTAGAAACTTGACTTGAACGAATCCACGAATGGAGATGTCAGGTGAAGTCCGTCCCGCAAAAATCTGCGACAGCCCCAAAAAGGCGCATTCCACTCCCGTTTTTCGGGGTGGATGTGAACTTTTGCCGGAATGCGCGATGCGCTCATTTCGGCGTTCCGCCGGACCCTCGCGACGGCCGGGGCCTAAAGATTAGCTCCGCCAACACCAACTTTCCGCGTGGGAAAGTTGGCGGCACCGGAGACAGAAAATACTTCGAATGTGGCTCTTGTGGACAGGAATCCGTGGTCAAGAACAACCGCGCTGTTTTCGAAGAATACACACGCCTGCGCCGATTGCAACGCTTTCACGGCAAGTCCTGCAGCAACGAGCGGTGCCCCTCAAACGGAAAGACGTTAGAGATGTGGCCGGATCGATATTGGAAGACCGGTCGGACGAAAGCCGGACATCAGCGATATGCCTGCAAGCGGTGTAGATCAACGTTCACCGTCGGGCATCCAACGCGCAATCATCGGCGACAATCCAAGAACGGGCAGATTCTGAAACTTCTCGTTCACGGAACCTCCCTATCGAAGATCACCGAAATCGCCGATGTTGCGCCCCGGGACGTTTATCGAAAGCTGGATTTTATCTATGATTGTATCCGGGAGTTCACGGGTCGGCGCGAAGGCGATCTGCACCATGTCGATTGGGAGAGATAAGGCCGCCGTTTCGCCACAGACAGCCAAACGCTGACACTCAACTGGCCCAACCGCAAGAAGCGCGCCTCGGTGGCTGTGCAGCACCTCTGCACCGCGCACGCGAACTCGGGTTACATCGTCCTGGGGCATCTTCAGTTCGATCCTGCGGCCGATATGGCGCAGGTCGAGATCGACATGGCCGCAAACGGAGACTTGGAAAAAGATCGCTGCTGGCGGCGCCATGGACGCCTGTGGACGGCTTCCGAGTTCAAGAAATACCTCGACGACATTACCGCAGACGCCAAAATTGACCCCGAGATTCTCGCTGATGTTGATCTTGGCCTCCAGCTACCTCACGAAGGCGGTCTCGTGCGGCAGGACATCCAACAATACGCCCACGCGCTGATGCTCCGGAGGATGGTGTCGAAGTCCGACAGTCGCTTCTTTTTCATCCAGGACGGCGACTCCGGCCTCAGCAAGGCTTTTCTTGCGGCCTTCGCTCCAGAGGTAAGGCAAGGTCGCGTCGATGTGGCCACTATCTCCTTCGCAAAATACGAGTTCAACGATACGCGCGAGGTTTTGTATGCTCAGGGCCGTCGGATCTTGCGAAAAGAACTCAACCTAACTCCCCATGAACTCAATAGCCTGCCGGCGTTCGTGCTGAATGAGGAAATCGATAAGGAAATTGTGAAACGGATGGCCGGGAGGCCGCTCGGCTCTCTCTTTGCCTGGCCCTATCATACGAAGTCCGAGCCTTCCCGCGTCATTGATCTCAAGACGGATCGACCGGAGCTATCGACTGAGCGGTGTGCGAGGTTGATGCGCCTTGCCACCCTGCGCAGCGTCGACAGCTATTTCCACAAGATTCGCAGCAACGTGCGTCCTGCCGCCCGCCCTGTCTCGACGCCGAGCGCGAATGGCCGAACCTGGGATCGGCACTTCCTCTACAAGCCGGAAATGCTGCTCAAGATCATCGAGATCTACCGCTTCCATCATAACTGGATGGGGACACGCAACACCAAACGAACCCCGGCAATGAAGCTCGGCCTCGCCAAGGGGAAGGTTTATGAGCGCGACCTCTTCGGATAGTCAGCCTCCGCGAAATCCGTCAAAGATTCACGACAGAAAATCTGCCACGGTCTGGCAGATATAATCGGCGACTACTTTCGCGAATCGTAAAACCAAGATTCCGATAAAGGCGAGGCTGATAAGCCCGCCAAGAGGCTTTTCGGTTTCGACGATAAAACCAATCGCCATGGCGCCGGCGAGAAGAAGGTATGCAAGGATGATCCCCGCCGTGAGGATGCGAGACATCCCTTCTACCCAATCCGAGTTCCACATGCCTGATCGACTCCTCTTGTCGCTGTTTTAGAGACGTAGGTAGCGAGGTGCCTGAAACGAAATGCGCGCCCACCTCTGGGCGCGCATCCATCAACACATCCGGTAAGGGGCTTGCCCCTTGCGGTGCGCCCCCTCTCGATCACTATTCCTGAAAAGCCTCAGCTTTTGCCCATCTTGGCGACTTCGGCGGCGAAGTCTTCCTTTTCAACCGCGATGCCCTCGCCCACTTCGAGGCGCACATAGCCCGTCAGCGTGACGCCGGCCTCTTTGGCGGCGGCCTCGACCGTCAGGTCGGGGTTCATGACGAACGCTTGGCCCATCAGGGTCGACTCGGCCATGAATTTCTTCATGCGGCCCTCGATCATCTTCTCGATGACCTGCTCGGGCTTGCCGCTCTCGCGGGCGATGTCCATCTGGACCTGCTTTTCCTTCTCGACGACCGCCGGATCCAGCGATGCCTCGTCGAAGGCGACAGGGTTGGTTGCGGCAATGTGCATGGCGATCTGGCGACCGAACGCCTCGTCACCCTTCAGCGCGACCAGAACACCGATCTTGCCCATGCCATCCACGGCAGCGTTGTGGACATAGGACACGACGCTGTCGCCCTCGATGGATGCCATCCGGCGCAGGGTCATGTTCTCGCCGATGGTTGCGATCTTGTCGGTGACTGTCTCCTCGACGGTTTTGCCGCCCAAGTCGGCGGCCTTCAACGCCTCGACATCATCCGCCTTAACCGCCGCATCGGCGATGGAGGACACCATCTTCTGGAAGTCAGCATTTTTTGCGACGAAATCCGTCTCCGAGTTGATCTCGACGGCGACGCCGCGGCCACCCTCGACCTTGACGGCGACCAAGCCCTCGGCCGCAGTGCGGCCCGATTTCTTGGCGGCCTTGGCCAGACCCTTGGTGCGCAGCCAATCGACGGCGGCGTCCATGTCGCCATCCGCCTCGGTCAGTGCCTTCTTCGCGTCCATCATGCCTGCGCCCGTCGTGTCGCGCAGCTCTTTCACCATTGCAGCAGTGATTGCCATTGGGGCTCTCCTGAATTTGTAAAGCGGCCCGGCGGTAATGCCGCCGGGCTCGGGTAGGATGGGATCAGCCGTGGATCAGCTGTTCTGACCGGCCTTGGCAGCCATGTCGGACACTTCTTCGCTCGACTTGATGTCCAGCGGCGCGTCCTTGGTCTGCTTGTCGTCATGAACGGCTTCGTGGCTGATGTCGCCAGTTTCAACGCCGGTCGAGGCAGCTTCCTCGGCGGGGGCTTCTTCCATCTCGCCGATATCGATGCCGGCGGCGCCCATCTGGGCGGTCATGCCGTCCAGCGCGGCGCGGCTGATCAGATCGCAATAGAGCGCGATGGCGCGGGCCGCGTCGTCATTGCCGGGGATGATGTAGTCGATGCCGTCGGGCGAGCAGTTGGTGTCGACAATGGCGACAACCGGAATGCCCAGCTTGTTGGCTTCGGCCACGGCCAGCTGCTCTTTCTTGACGTCGATGACGAACAGAAGGTCAGGCACGCCGCCCATTTCGCGGATACCGCCCAGCGATGCCTGCAGTTTGGTTTGGTCACGCTCCATGCCCAGACGCTCTTTCTTGGTGAGACCCTCGGCGCCCTGCTCGAGCAGCTCGTCGATCTCCTTGAGGCGGTGGATCGACTTCGAGACGGTCTGCCAGTTGGTGAGCGTGCCGCCCAGCCAGCGGTGGTTCATGTAATACTGCGCACATTTCTCAGCAGCTTCAGCGATTGGCGTCGCCGCCTGACGCTTGGTGCCGACAAAAAGCACGCGGCCGTTCTTGGCCACGGTTTCGCGCACGACGTTCAGCGCCGCGTCCAGCATCGGGACGGTCTGCGTCAGGTCCATGATGTGGATGCCGTTGCGCGCGCCATAGATGAACTCGCCCATGCGGGGGTTCCAACGCTGCGTCTGGTGGCCGAAGTGAACGCCAGCTTCCAAAAGCTGACGCATGGAGAACTCGGGAAGAGCCATGCCGTTATTCCTTTTCCGGTTTTCGCCTCGGCACGGGGTGAGAGGGGTATGCCCTCAACCGGTGGACTGCCGGGGATGTCTCCCCCGGACGGCCCGCCCGTGCCTGCGGATTTCAAGTAGGCGCGCTATAGACCGCCTCGCGCCGGGTTGCAAGGCCGTGATGAGGCCGCGCCACCAAGACCGCCTGCATCTTGTGCAATGCGGGAGCCGCACCCAAGTAAATCTGGCCGATGATACCGCCGCGCCGCCGCAACCCATTGCCGCGCCGCACAAATGTTCGTAAACCTTCTCAATTCCGTTTCCGAGGCCGAACCACCCCATGACCGCACCATTCGACGAAGAGACCGGCCCACCCCGACGTGTGGGCATTCTGGCGCGGCTGCGCGCCCGTTTCCTGACGGGCCTTGTCGTGATCCTGCCCGTGGCGCTGACAATCTGGCTGATCTGGACGATGATCGGCTGGGTCGACGGGCTGGTTTTGCCCCTTATCCCCTACGATCTGAAGCCATCGCATTACATCGGCATCGACGTGCGCGGCGTGGGCGTCATCGTTTTCCTCATCTTTACCATCCTCGTCGGCTGGGTCGCAAAAGGGCTGATCGGACGCACACTGATCCGCTTTGGCGAAAACCTCGTGGCGCGCATGCCGGTCGTCCGCTCGATCTATTCGGGCGTCAAACAGATCTCCGAGACGATCTTTGCCCAGACCGAGCGCAGCTTCGAGACGGCGTGCCTTATTCAGTACCCTCGCAAGGGGATCTGGGCCATCGGCTTCATCTCGACCCAGGCCAAGGGCGAGATTGCGGGCAAGGCGGAAACCGGCGGCGCGCTGATGTCGGTGTTCCTGCCCACGACGCCCAACCCCACCTCGGGCTTCTTGCTGTTCCTGCCAAAGGAGGACGTGATCGAGCTGGAGATGACGGTGGAGGACGCGGCCAAGCTCGTGATCTCGGCGGGTCTAGTCTATCCCAACCAGGTCAAGCCCGAGGACCTGCCGAAGAAGAACGGTGGCAAGTAGCCGGGTCCGGCGGGCCTAGCCGAACATCTGACGCAGATCGGTGCTGCCGGTCTCTCCCAGATCGTCCCAATGCGCCTCGAGAAACGAGTCCGCCGCAATGCGGCCAGCCTTCTTGAGCCGCGCCAGAAGATAGGGGTTGGGCGACAGCTTGGTTGATACCGACAACTCGGCCATCAGCGCATCGTCGGCGATCATGTGAACGCGCAGGCGCTTCATCGTCCGTTCGCTGACCGTGCCGCTGTCCAACAGACGCTGCACGAACTCGATGGCCCGCAATTCGCGCAAGAGCGATGAGTTGAAGCTGATCTCGTTGATGCGGTTCTGGATCTCCTGCGGGCTGCGCGGCAGGGCGTCACGCTCCAGCGGGTTGATGTTGATGATCACGATGTCCGACGGCAGATCGGGCTCGAAAAGCGGGAACAGCGCCGGGTTGCCGGTATAACCGCCATCCCAATACGCCTCGCCATCGATCTCGACCGCCTGAAACAGCGTCGGCAGGCAGGCCGACGCCAAAAGCGCATCGGCATTGATCTCGGACCCGTCAAAGACGCGGATCTTGCCCGTACGCACGTTGGTGGCGCAGACATTCAGCTTGGGGGCATGCTCGGCGCAGACCTTGTCATAGGCGAAATTCTCGACAACGCGGCGCAGCGGGTTTGAATAGAACGGGCCATAGGCATAGGGCGACACCACGCGCGAAACAGCGTCCGAGAACTCGATCGGCAAGGTGACCATCGACGACGCGCCGCCCGGCATCATACCCAGCATCCATGACGGCATGCGCATGTCGTCCACGGCACCCATTTGCGCCCAAAGCCAGTCAAGCTGCTCGCGCGCACCCTCGCGCCCGTTCATGACAAAGCCGGCCTTCAACGCCGCGCCGTTGAGAGCGCCTGCAGATGTGCCCGATATCGCGGCCACCTCCAACTCGCTTTCCTCAAGCAGCCGGTCCAGCACGCCCCAGGTAAAGGCGCCGTGCGCGCCCCCGCCCTGAAGCGCCAGGTTGATCCGTTTGGTCTGCATGGTGCCCCTATCTGCCTCGCGGCATGCTTTTCTTGGGAAAAATACCCATGCCCCGCAGGGTCATCGGCCCGCGGCTGGATTACATCGCCGTCCAACCGCCGTCGACGCTGAGCGTGGTGCCGGTGACCTGCGCCGCCGCGTCGGAGGCAAGATAGAGCGCGGTGCCGCCCAGCTGCTCGACCGTCGCAAATTCCTTGGAGGGCTGGCGCTTGAGCAGAACGTTCTCGATCACCTCCTCGCGGCTCATGTCATATTCCTTCATCGTGTCGGGGATCTGCTCCTCGACCAGCGGCGTCAGAACATAGCCGGGGCAGATCGCGTTGGCGGTGATCGGCTCCTTCGCCGTCTCCAGCGCGGTGACCTTGGTCAGACCGACGATGCCGTGCTTGGCCGCGACATAGGCGGATTTGTAGGGGCTGGCGCGCAGGCCATGCGCCGAGGCGATATTGATGATCCGGCCCCAGCCCGCCTCGCGCATGAGCGGCAGCGCAGCAGCGGTCGTGTGGAAGGCCGAGCTGAGGTTGATGGCGATGATCGCGTCCCATTTGGCGCTGGGAAATTCGGGCATAGGTGCAACATGCTGAATGCCGGCATTGTTGATCAGGACGTCGCAGGCACCTGCCTTCTCGATCAGGGCGCGGCAGGCGACGCCGTTCGACATATCGGCCTGAATGTAACGCACCTTGGTGTCGAATTCCTCGGCCATGTCCTTGGCCAGCTGGTGATCCTCGTCCGTATCGCTGAAGGAGTTGAGTACAATGTGCGCTCCGGCCTTGGCCATCTCGCGCGCGATCCCGAGGCCGATGCCCGAATTGCTGCCGGTTATGACGACGGTCTTGCCTTGAATGCTCATGTTTTTCTCCTGCGCGTTGTTGCATCGCAGAATATAATGCTGCATCTGCAAATGTCACCCGCGAACACGAATGCGCCCGCTTTCACACAGCACACTGGCACGGGGCCAAAAAAAAACGCCAGCGCGAAGCTGGCGTTAAGTTATTGAGGCAGGTTTCATACAGGCAAGAAACCTATCGAGCAGTAACTCTCTTATAAGCAATCTCGCGCCGTCATCCAAGCTAAAAGTTTGAAAACCCTTGGAAGCGCCTTTACCGTCGCGCACAGTCTGCGCCCAATCAAACAACGCTATCGAGGAATTGTCCCCGCGATGAGATCACTTTGTTTCCCGCCGCTTAGAGGGCTTTCTTACAGTATAGCCTTTATTTCTCTGGGCATCCTCCCTGCGCAGGCCGATCCGGATCACGCTATTGCGATGTATGGCGAACCCGCCCTTGGGCCGGGCTTCACCGCCCTGCCCTATGCCAATCCTGATGCCCCCAAGGGGGGGCGCGTGACCACCGCCAACGTCGGAGGGTTCGATTCGCTCAACCCGTTTGCGCCCAAGGGCACCCCGCCCTGGCAGTTGCGCGCGCTGGCCTACGAATCGCTTCTGGGGCGCTCCTGGGACGAGCCCTTCACGCTCTACGGGCTCCTGGCCGAGACGGTCGAGACCGACGAGGCACGCACCTGGGTCGAATTCACGCTCAATCCCAAGGCCGCCTTTTCCGACGGCACGCCCGTCACCACCGAGGATGTGATCTGGTCGTTTCAAACGCTGGGCACACGCGGCCATCTGCGCTACCGCGATTTCTGGACCCGGATCGAGACGATCGAGGAGACCGGCCCCGGCAAGGTGCGCATCACATTTGACACGTCAAACGGCCCGCCAGACCGCGATCTGGTGCTGCTGGCCGGTCTGCGCCCCATCCTGAAAAAGGCGCAATGGGAGAATGCCGTCTTCGAGGATGGCGCAATCGAGGATATCCCCATCGGCACCGCGCCTTATGTGGTCGACAGCTACGACATTGGCCGTCAGGTTATCCTGCGCCGCGATCCCGATTATTGGGGCCGCGATCTGCCCTTTCGGCGCGGCACAAACAATTTCGACGAGATCCGGATCGATTTCTACGGCGATGACGCGGTGATGAAAGAGGCGTTCAAGGCCGGTGAGATCAGCTATATCCGCGAATTCAACGCCGAGCGTTGGGCGGAGATGGCCAACCTGCCAGCAGTCCAAAGCGGCGACATCGTGCGCAGCACCATTCCCAGCGGGCAGCCTTCGGGCATCGCAGGTTTCGTGATGAACACACGCAACGCGCCGCTGGATGACTGGCGCGTGCGCGACGCGCTGATCCATGCGTTCAACTTCGAATACATCAACGACACGCTGACCGGCGGGCGCCAGCCGCGCATCACCTCCTACTTCTCGGGCTCCGAGCTGGGGATGAAGCCCGGCCCCGCGACCGAGGCCGAGCGCGCTCTGCTCGCGCCCTACGAGGATAGCCTTCTGCCCGGCGCGCTGGACGGATACACCCTGCCCGCCTCCGACGGCTCGCGCCGCAACCGGGACAATATCCGCAAAGCAGTGGACCTTCTGGCCGAGGCGGGCTGGCAGGTGGTGGATGGCGTGCTGCAAAAGGACGGGGAGCCGCTGACCCTGACGGTGCTCTTGCAGCAGGACGCGCTGGTGCAGCAGGCTACGGCGATGATGGATATCTACGCCCGCGCGCTCGAACGGTTGGGCATCACGCTGAACGTGCAGAGCGTCGACAGCGCGCAATACAACATCCGCGAGGCGAATTACGATTTCGACCTCACTTTCATGCGCCGGTCCCTGTCGCTCAGCCCCGGCGCCGAGCAGTATTTCTACTGGGGCGCCGAGGGTGCGGACCAGCCGGGAAGCCGCAATCTGATGGGCATGAACAGCCCCGCCGCCGAAGCGATGATCCGCGCCATGCTGGCCGCGACCGAGCACGAGGATTTCGTCACCGCCGTGCGCGCGCTGGATCGGGTGTTGATTTCGGGCCGCTATGTCATCCCGATTCACCAGTATTCCGAGGGCCGTATTGCCCATGACGCAAGGCTGACCTATCCTAAGGATCGCCTGCCGCTTTATGGCGACGGCGTCGGTTTCCTGCCCGAAGTGTGGTGGATGACCGAAGAAAAGTGAGGCGCCGATGACGAGACCGGGCAAACCGGCGACATCGGCAAGAGCAGAAACAGGCAAAGACAGGTTTATCAGATGAAGAAGATGATCGCTCTCTGGGCGCTTGCCGTGCTGGCCGGTTGCGCGACCGTCGATGGCGTGGGGCAGGATCTTTCCGGCGCCGCGCGCGGCGTCCAAAGCTGGTTCTGATCTAGGCGCGCCCTGCGCGTGCCCCGCCCGCCGGCAACAGCCGAGCGGGCCTTTCGGCATGTCATGTACGGCCCGCCTTGTTGCATCACGCGGCGCCAGCGCCTACCAATGCGCCACCCTGCCCCGGCCCTTGAAAGGATGCGCCCATGGTCAAGCTCGACATCGTCTCTGACCCGATCTGTCCCTGGTGCTATATCGGCAAGACGCTGCTGGATGCCGCATTGGCGCAGCGCCCCGATCATCCCTTCGTCATCGAATGGCACCCATTCCAGCTGAACCCCGACATGCCGCGCGAGGGGATGGATCGCCGCGCCTATCTCGAGGCCAAGTTCGGCGGCAAGGAGGGCGCGGTTGCGGCCTACGCCCCCGTCGTCGAGCGAGCCGAAGCCGCCGGCCTTAAGATTGATTTCGAGGCGATGACGCGTACGCCCAATACGCTTGACGCGCATCGCCTGATCCACTGGGCCGGCGTCGAGGGCAAGCAGGAAGCCGCCGCGATGGCGCTTTTTGCCGCCTATTTCACCGAAGGGCGCGATATCGGCGATGCCGAGGTGCTGGCCGATATCGCCGACGGGATCGGCATGGACGCCGCCGTCGTGGGCAAACTGTTGCTCTCGGATGCCGATACGGACGATATCGCCAAGCGCGACGCGCAATTTCGCGAGATGGGCATCAGTTCCGTGCCGACCTTTATCGTTGCCGCGCAGCATGCCGTGCCGGGCGCACAAGACACCGCGCTCTGGCTGAACGTCATCGACGAAATCATGGCGCAGCGCGCCGCTGAGGACGGTGCCTGAGCCTCGGCACGTTTCTGCATACCGCCGTATACTGAATGCTTCCCTTCGCCGCGCCGATACGCTAGAAGCGGCGCATCATTCGCTCCTCCCAAAGGAAAGGCCGCCCCATGTCCAAGATCAAGGTAGAAAACCCGGTCGTCGAACTCGACGGCGACGAGATGACCCGCATCATCTGGGATTTCATCAAGAAGAAGCTGATCCTGCCCTATCTCGATATCGATCTGAAATACTACGATCTCAGCATCCAGTCCCGCGACGAAACCGATGACCAGATCACCGTCGATGCCGCTCATGCGATCCAGAAATACGGCGTCGGCGTCAAATGCGCGACCATCACCCCCGATGAGGGCCGGGTCGAGGAATTCGGCCTGAAGAAGATGTGGCGCAGCCCCAACGGCACGATCCGCAACATCCTGGGCGGCGTGGTTTTCCGCGAGCCGATCATCTGCTCAAACGTGCCGCGCCTCGTGCCGGGCTGGACCCAGCCCATCGTGATTGGCCGTCATGCCTATGGCGACCAGTACCGCGCGACGGACATGAAATTCCCCGGACCCGGCAAGCTCAGCATGAAATGGGTCGGCGAAGACGGCACCGTGATGGAAGAGGAAGTGTTCGACGCGCCTTCCTCGGGCGTCTACATGGGCATGTATAACCTCGACAACAGCATCCACGATTTCGCCCGCGCCTCGTTCAATTACGGGCTCAAGCGCGGCTACCCGGTGTATCTGTCGACCAAGAATACCATCATGAAGAAATACGATGGCCAGTTCATGATCATCTTCCAGAAGGTGTTCGACGAGGAATTCAAGGACAAGTTCGAAGAGGCCGGCCTCACCTATGAGCACCGCCTGATCGACGACATGGTCGCCTCGGCGATGAAATGGTCGGGCGGCTATGTCTGGGCCTGCAAGAACTACGATGGCGACGTGCAGTCCGATACCGTGGCGCAGGGCTTTGGTAGCCTCGGCCTGATGACCTCGCAGCTCATGACGCCCGATGGAAAGATCGTCGAGGCCGAAGCGGCGCACGGCACCGTGACGCGCCACTATCGCCAGCACCAGAAGGGCGAAGAGACATCGACCAACTCGATCGCTTCGATCTTTGCCTGGACTGGCGGTCTGCGCCACCGTGGCAAGCTGGACAGCAATGCAGAGCTGACCAATTTTGCGGAAACGCTCGAGAAGATCGTCGTCGACACCGTCGAAGCGGGCCACATGACCAAGGATCTCGCCCTGCTGGTCGGCCCCGACCAGAAATGGCTGACCACGATGGGCTTCCTCGAGAAGGTCGACGAGAACCTGAACAAGGCGCTGAACGGTTAAGCACAAAGCAGGATCAATAACGCGAAGGGCGGGCCTCCCAAGGTCCGCCTTTTTCTTTTGCCGTGTCCACAAATCGTGTTGGTTGGCCTTCGTATTTTCACATTTGGCCAATATCCCGCAGGAAAACACTGCGGAGATGCCTATGCG